>NZ_JBSRZM010000032.1:0-41574 GCF_054057635.1 Arthrobacter sp. UYNi723 | reverse complement strand
GAGGGTCCGATCATTTCCCAGCAGACGGTGGAAGTGGACCACACCTACGGCCCCGAGGACCTGGTGGCCGCCGGACGCGACACCGAATGCAAGGCACTCAGCAACGCCGTGCGCTGGCACTGCGAAGGCCGCGTGATCCTGCAGGGCAACAGGACGGTGGTGCTCGGCTGACGTTCCCCGCTCTCCCCCGTCTCCTGCCTCACCCCGACGCGGCGAGCCGGGTGGCCAGGTGCAGCGCAGCGAGCCTGCCCGTTCCGCGGGGGTCTCCGCCGCAGAGGGAGAAGATCCGCTGCAGTCGCTGATGCATCGACTGCCGCTCTAGGTGCAGCTCACGCGCAGCTTGCGCCGTGTTGCAGCCAGAATCCAGCCAGACCCGCAGCGTCTCGACCAGCGCGGAGTTTCGTTGGGAATCGTGGACGAGGATGGCACCGAGCTGCTGGCCGACAAATTCCGTGCGCTGGGTATCATCCAAGGAATGGAAAGCAAGCCGCTCCACCGCGAAGGTCTCGGCGTCGAGGACCACTCCGGACCGTCCCGACCCGGCCCTGAGCGGTCCCGCGCCCGCCCCGAGGTCAAGGGTCAGCCGGGCTTCCGTTAAGGACCATGGCGCGGCGGAAATTCCATGGGCCACCGGTCCGACGGCGCTGACAGTTCCCTCCGGCAATGCAAGCGACTGCAGTCCGGCCACAATTGCGTCCCGGTCTTCCTGCGTCCTGGCCGGGCGGAGGACGGCCAGCGCCAAGAGTTCTGCGTTGTCCGCGTAGCTTGCGCCGTAATGCACCACCCGCTCCAGCAGTTGCTCCACAGCCATCCTGGGCTGCCTTGAGCCAGGGGACCGAACCACCACGGCCACCAGTTGCGCGGACAACGGGATCCCGGCAGCCGGGGCGAGCTGCTGGAGCCGCCAGTTTTGCGTTCCTGAATCGACGGCGCGGATCAGCGCCGCACCCGCCATCTCCTTCAGGCCAGGGGGCATGCGCTGCAGCAGGGCCAACGCCAGAATGTCCACCGAGCGGTTCCCGGCGATCCTCGTCAGGTTCACATCCGCCCCGGCAAGGGCGTGAAGGGTGAGGCGGGCCGAAGGGATGCCACGCACGGACACGTCAACCTGGATGATTCGTGCCCGATCCGGCGCGGGCTCGATGGACGCTGTGGGTTCCGGCTCCTCCGCATGGCCTGCCGGCAGTGCACTGGCCAGCGGGGCGCCAGAGGTGGACGTCAAGACAACTTCCGCGCCGGTAGCGTCCGCCAGGACTGCCAGGATCCGGTCAAGACTGCCGCCATGGGCAAGCTCCACCGCCATGGCATGGCTGGCCCGGTCAGCCTGCTGCAGGTGGGCAGCTGACTCGCTCACAAGCAGCGAGTTGATGGCTTCCATGACGCCGACAAAGGGCACCACTTTTCGAAGCTCTATCAAGGGAAGACCGGCGGCTTCAGCTGCCGCCACCATCGAGGACGGAATCGACGGCAGCACAGTACCCGTCTCGATGGCCAGCGCAGCCACGCCACGTTCCGCCAGCTCCCAGATGTAGCCGACACGCCGTTCATCCGTTGCGGAGACGAGGGCCTGGCCGCCGGTGAGCAACAGTTCACCGCCGCCAAGCAGCGGCGCAATGTCCAAGACCTCACTGGAGTGAATCCAGCGCAGCTGCGTCTGGGCCGCGATGGCCGCCGCTGCCCGGATTACGGGATCCGCGGGGGTGAGGGTGGAGTGTTTCAAAACATCCTGCAGGCGTATAGACATGACACTCCGTCGCGTTTTCTGATGAACTTCACGACACATTGTATATGGATTATGTGGTCTGGCCCACATAACCTTGAGGAATTCCCATCCCCTCAACGGAGGCCCCAATGCAGCAGCCCACCTCAACCGCAGGAGCCGGACCGCAATCTGCTTCTGAAGATTGCGAAGCCTGGCTTCAGCCCATCCCCGAGTCCCAGCGCACGCACAAAGTCTCCGGTCAGTTCTGGATCTGGGCTGGCGCAAATCTTGCGCCGATCAACTGGGTGCTCGGTGCGCTCGGCATCCACCTCGGCCTCGGCTTTGCCGACACAGTCACCGTCCTGGTTTTGGGGAACCTGATCGGCATGCTCTTATTCGGCTGCTTCGTGCTGCTTGGCCAGAAGACCGGCGCCACCGGCATGGTCCTGGCCCGCGCCGCCTTCGGCCGCCGCGGCAACTACCTTCCTGCCTCCATCCAGGCGCTCCTGGTGATCGGCTGGTGCGCGGTCAACACGTGGATCATCCTGGACCTGGTCATGGCCCTCTTCGGCACGCTCGGCTGGGTTGATGCCACCGCCCACAACTACGCCTGGAAGATCGGCGTGGCCACCGGCATCATGGCCGCACAGGTAGCCATCGCCTGGTTCGGTTACAAAGCCATCGCGGCATTCGAAAAGTGGACGGTCCCGCCCACCATCATCATCCTGGCCGTGATGTCCGCGGTGGCCTGGTTCGGCATGAAAATCGACTGGGGCTACGCCGGCCCGGCCGGTCAGATTTTGGAAGGATCCGAGCGCATCGCCGCCATGAGCGCCGTGATGACAGCCATCGGCATCGGCTGGGGCATCACCTGGTTTACCTATGCCGCTGACTACTCCCGGTTTGTGAGCACCGAAGTCCCCAAGCGGAAGGTCTACCTGGCATCAGTCCTGGGCCAGTTCATCCCCGTCGTGTGGCTGGGAATCCTCGGCGCCAGCCTCGCCACCAACAGCGGTGAAATCGACCCCGGTAAGCTCATCGTCCAGAACTTCGGCGTCCTCGCACTGCCGGTGCTGCTGATGGTGCTGCACGGGCCCATCGCCACCAACATCCTGAACATCTACACCTTCTCGGTCGCAACCCAGTCGCTGGACATCACTATCAGCCGCCGCAAGCTCAACCTGTTCGTCGGTGTTTTCTCCCTCGCCGCGGTCGTATTCTTCATCTTCCAGGAAGACTTCGCCACCGTCCTGGATGCGTGGCTCATCGGGCTCGTCGCCTGGGTAGCTGCCTGGGGCGGAGTCATGCTGGTTCACTACTTCTGGCTTGAGAAGCGTTGGCCGGGCAACCCGGACAGGCTGTTCGACGCCGTCGGAACCAAGCGACTCCCAGGTGTCAACTGGGCAGGCGTCACCTCCCTTCTGGTCGGCATCTTCGCCACCTGGCTGTTCATGTACGGACTCGTACCGGCGATGCAGGGCCCCATTGCAGTGGCCATGGGCGGCTTGGACCTCTCCTGGCTCGCAGGCGGCCTGGCGAGCGCAGGCTGCTACGCAATCCTCGGCCCGAGGTACCACCGCAGGTACCTTGACTCCGCGCTGCCGGCTGACACTGTGCGGCAGGCGACTGCCGACCTGGGCTTCGCCACAGAGCCCAGCGCTCCCGCCGGACGCTGAAACACCGACACCCTGCCGGACCTGAAACTCTAGGAAACAAGACATGAGCTTTGAAGCATTCGCGGATTCCTCCCATCCCATCACCTGGCCTGAGGGTAAGCGGGCAGCAGCTTCGTTCACGTTCGACGTCGACGCCGAGTCCTGCACCATCGCCCACGATCCGAAGAGCACGCGCCGGATGTCCCTGATGACCCACCAGTCCTACGGGCCCAAAGTGGCGGTGCCGCGCCTGCTGCAAATTCTCCAGCGGCAGGACATCCGGGCCACCTTCTTCGTTCCCGGCTTCACGGCAGACTGTTACCCGGACACGGTCCGGCGCATCGTGGACGCCGGGCACGAGGTGGCCCACCACGGTTACCTGCACGAACCCATGCAGGGGATCGACGCCGGGACCGAGGCACGGTACATCGACCGCGGGCTGGAAGCTCTCGCCAAGGTCGGCGTGGAGCCGGTAGGTTACCGGGCGCCGTGGTGGGAACTGAATTGGCATTCCCCGGCGCTCCTGGCGGACCGCGGCTTCCTCTATGATTCGAGCCTGCTCGACGGCGACGCACCCTACCGCGTCAGCGTCGCCCCCGGCGACAACCGGGACATCGTGGAGATCCCGGTCGACTGGACCCTTGACGACTGGGAACAGTACGCGTTCTATCCTGGCGTCACCGGCAGCGGAGTCATCGAAAGCCCGGCCAAGGTCCTGGAAATGTGGACCCTGGAGGCGGAGGCACACCATGCCCAAGGCAGTTGCTTTGTCTTGACCAACCACCCGTTCATTTCGGGTCGGCCGTCCAAGGCAGTGGCCCTGGAACAGCTGATTGACCGCGTGAAATCAATGGACGGCATGTGGGTGACCACCATGGAGGAGATCGCCGAGCACACCCGCAGGACGGTCGAGGAGGTCCACAGCCACGCCCGGATCGAGGTCCAGTCCTTCCCGGACACCGGAGCCAGGTTCACCGCGGCCGCCGTTCACCTGTCGCCGTCGGCGTTTTCCGCGGTTCCTCGTTGACGTCAGTCGGTCACAGAGGGTGTCCATCCGAAGCGACCACGCGCGCCACGTCCGCCACCTCGGGATAGGCGGCCTGCGTTCCCTTGCGGGTGGTGGCCAGCGCGGCGGCAACCGAGGCGAAGGCGGCGGCGTCAGCCAGCGGCGCGCCGGCTGCCAGGCGGGCTGCCACGGCACCCGTGAAGGCGTCGCCCGCGCCGGTGGTATCCACGGCCTTGACCTTGATAGGCGCCACCCGGACCAGCTGTTGCCCGGAAGGCGCCAGCGAATCCAGCACCATTGAACCGTGGGCCCCCAGCGTGACCAGGACGCGCTGGAGTCCCCGCTCGGCGAAGCGCAGCCTGACCGTTTCCCAGTCGCTGGCATCCGCGTCACTGCCGGGAATCGCGGCGGAGCCAAGGAACAGCGACACCTCATGGGCGTTGACCAGCAGGACGTCGGTCAGGTCCGCCAGCTGCTGCGGGATCTCCGCGTAAGGCGAGAGGTTCAGCAGAACTGTGGCGCCGGCGTCGTGCCCTGCCCGGGCGGCGGCCTCCACCGTGTCAAAGCTGACCTCCAGGCAGAGACAGACCACCGCGGCGCCGTCGAAAAGTTCCGCCGCGGCGGCGACGTCCGCCGTCGAGAGGGTGCCGTTGGCGCCAGCCGAGATGATGATGTTGTTCTCGCCGTTGGCGTCCACGGCGATGACGGCGACGCCGGTGGCCTCAGTTGTTGAGGTCCGCACACCGGAGATGTCCACCCCGGCGCCGGCAGCAGAGGAGAGGAGCATGTCGCCATTGGCGTCCACACCGACGGCGCCCACAAGGCTGACGGCACCGCCCAGCAGGCTGGCTGCGACGGCCTGGTTGGCGCTCTTGCCACCCGGGTTCACGGCGAATCCGTTACCGTGCACCGTCTCACCGGGCAACGGCAGCCGCTCGCAATAAATGGTCAGGTCCGCGTTCAGGGAACCGACGACGACGATCCTGCCTTGGGAGCCGGCTGTTGCGGAGTTCATTCGGTCACCTCGGCCTCGACGGGCTTGGGGATGAGGAGCGACGCGGCGAACGCGGCCACCGTGATGACCAGGCCCGTCACAACCACGGAAAGGTAGGACGCCTGGGCGTCGCCGAGGGCCGAGGCGGCCACCAGCACGGCAGGCAGCACCAGGAAGCTCAGGCCGGCGCCCAGGTTGAAGGCGCCCGCGTTCATGCCGGGAAGGAACCCCGGGTTTCCGGCGGGTGAGAGGACAACTCCGAGTCCGTTCAGCATGATGTTGACCGTACCGGCGTACATGATGCCCAGCAAGACGGTTCCGGCGATCATCATGGGCAGGCTGCTGAGGCCGAAGAACGCGATGATGGCCAGGGCGGCGATGCTGCCCAGCATGCCGAGGCGCAGCACCTTGGTGTAGCCGAGAATGGGCGCGAGCCTGCCGCTGAGGGGACCCACCAGCCAGCCGAGCAGGGCGTACGTGGTGAGGATGATGAGCGACATTTCGGTCGGGCCGATGCCGAATCCCGGGTCCGCGGCCTGCACATACGCCGGCACGATCCCGTTGATGACGGCGAAGATGCCGGTCATGGTCAGCGTGGTGGTCAGCAGCGGTGCCCAGGTGGAGCGCTGCCGCAGGTGGACGGTTTCCACCATGGGCTGTTTGGCCCGCTTTTCCACGGTCCAGAAGCAGTAGAACGCGACGGCGGCAACCACCACCAGCCCGATGGCCAGCAGGAGGGTGCCGGAGGCGAAGGCGCCCACCAGCTTGGAGCCCTCGTTGAGGGCGGTGAGCAACGCACCCACGGCGACGACGATGAAGAACACGCCCAGCCAGTCCATGGAGGTGCCGGCGGCGGGCTTGCTTTCCCCGGCGAGGAAGGCGATCAGGGCGGTGGCGACGACGGCCAGGACCACCATGAGCCAGAAGATGCTGCGGAACCCGAAGTGCTCGGCGAAGTAGCCGCCCACAAACGAGTCCACGCCGGCCACGCCGCCGTTGACCGCGGTGATGAGGCCCATAAGCGTCCCGTATTTGCGCGGGTTGCTGACTGCGGAGCGCAGCATGATCAGGCACAACGGCACGGTGGGGCCACTGACGCCCTGGATGATGCGGCCCACAAAGAGCCAGGTGACGTCCGGGGCCATGGCCGCAATGACGGATCCGACGGCCATCAGGATCATCATGCCGATCAGGATCTTCTTGCGGCCGATGATGTCGCTCAGGCGGGGCAGGAAGAGGGAGAACAGGGCGGCTGCGGTGAAGAACCAGGTCTGGGAGAGGCCGATCACGGCCTGATCGGTGTTCAGTTCCTTGCCCATGGTGACCAGTGCAGGGCTGAGCATGGAGGCGTTGAGCTGGAAGGCGACGCACGCGGCCAGCAGGGCGACCATCAGGGCGGTGACGTTGCCCCGGCTGGTCTTTGCCTCGGTGAGGGTGGCACTCATCTACTTGCCTCCCGTGGCTGCTGCACGGCCGGCAGCTTCAAGAACGGCCGGTTCGCCGATGCGCACCAGGGCATCTGTGACGAGGTCCCAGAAACGGGCGTGGTCCAGGTCAACGGCCACAGACGTGGTGCAGTCGTCCGGCGCGGGGGCCCGGAAGTCGGCCACGGTCATGCCAAGGGTCAGCGTGCCCTGGAGCTCGATGTCCACCGGAACCTTGCGGGTGGTGACGATGCTGGGATCGATCACGTAGGCCACGGCGCACGGATCGTGGACGGGCGGGAAGTCAAAGCCCTGGGCGTCCTTATAGGTCTGGGTGAAGAACTCCATCAGTTCCATCACGAACTTGGCGGGTCCGGTGCCCACGGCGGCGATCTTCTCGACGACGTCCGGGGTGGCCAGGGCCTGGT
Source organism: Arthrobacter sp. UYNi723 (assembly GCF_054057635.1). Taxonomy (NCBI): domain Bacteria; kingdom Bacillati; phylum Actinomycetota; class Actinomycetes; order Micrococcales; family Micrococcaceae; genus Arthrobacter; species Arthrobacter sp. UYNi723. Next base: position 34,365 of record NZ_JBSRZM010000032.1, on the reverse strand, counting down.
GAGTGAGGTCCAGGCCCACCATCACCACCGGCCACTTCTCGTTGAACACGATGTGGGCGGCCTCGGGGTCGATGATGATGTTGAATTCGGCCACGGCGCTCCAGTTGCCCACGTGGTAGCCGCCGCCCATCAGGACGACTTCCTTGACGCGTTCCACAATGCGCGGTTCCTTGCGGGCTGCCAGCGCGATGTTGGTGAGGCCGCCGGTGGGAACAAGCGTGACCGTGCCGGCTTCGTGGGCCATCACGGTCTCAATGATGAGGTCGACTGCGTGGCGCGGGTCCAGTTCGATGGTGGACTCGGGCTGCGCGGGGCCGTCCATGCCCGTCTCGCCGTGGATGGACGGCGCGGTTTCGATGGTGCGGACCAGGGGCCGGCCGCAACCGGCGGCAAAAGGCACCCCGGTGATACCGGCGATGGTCCCGACTGCGAGCGCGTTCCGGGTGACCTTTTCGAGCGTCTGGTTGCCCACGACGGTGGTGACTGCCAGAAGCTCAATGTCAGGGTTGCCGTGCGCAAGCAGGATAGCCACGGCGTCGTCATGCCCAGGGTCACAGTCAAGAATGATCTTCTTGCGGGCGGGTTTTATCGGTTTGGATTCCACGTTAAATCTCCACGTCATTGGGGCCTGCCGAGGCAGTGGCCGAAAGTATTCAGTGTGATCATGGCACCCGTCCGGGCCGCGCGTCAAGCGCTTAACGTTGGCGCACGTCAAGCGCTTGACGACGTGGTGTGCGGTTTTGCGTCCCCCGCCTACTACGATCGGAGGTATGGAATCCGTCGAGCAGGTGCAGCACCCTGGACGCACGGCGCGCATCACGGCGGCCATGGTGGCGGCCCGCGCCGGCGTCTCGACGGCGACGGTTTCGTTGGTGGCCAACGGCAAGACTGCTGGCCGCGTTTCTGAGGACAATATCGCCAGGGTGCGGGACGCCATTTCCGAGCTCGGGTACGTGGTGGACGGCATCGGCAGCTCGCTGGCCAAAGGTGTCAGCTCCATCGTCATCCTCGTGTCTCCGGACATTTCCAACCCGTTTTTCGCCAAGGTGATCGCAGGGGTCCGGGAGTCACTCGGGGCCGATTACCAGCTGCTGCTGTCCGTCACCGACGCGGGTAAATTTCCGCAGGCCGGCGATGTCCGGAAGCTGATGGCGCTCCGGCCAGCCGGGCTGCTGGTGGGTGCCCCCAACGCCGAATTCCTGGAAGAACTTTCCGCCGCCGGGCCCGTGGTCCTGCTCGATGCTCCGGGGCTGGAGGCCTACGCCCCGTCCGTTAATCTGGACGTTGCGCACGGCGCGCGCCAGCTGGCCGCGCACCTGGCCGGGTCTGGCCACCGCAGGGTGGCCTACGTGGACAGCGTCACCGGCACGGCAACGTTCGCCATCCGCCGCGAAGCCTTCCTGGACGAGGCAGCGGCCCACGGAATTACGGTGGGGCCCGACCACATCATCCGGACCACCATCGACGTCGGGGCGTCCGCCGCGGCGTTCGCCGCCGCCTGGCCGGCGTGGCAGCAGTCCGGGGTGACCGCCGTCGTCTGCTGCACGGACACCCACGCCTACGGCGTGCTGCAGGAAGCCCGGGTGGCAGGCCTGCAAATCCCGGGCCAGCTGGCCATCGCCGGCTTCGATGATCTGCCGTACTCCGCGACCAGCAATCCCAGCCTGACCAGCGTCCACCTGCCGGCATCCTCCCTGGGACTGAAGGCAGGCGGGCAGCTGCGCCGGCTTATGGAGGGCCGCCGGCTGGAGCAGCCGCAGCTGACGCTGGAGAGCTCCCTGGTGGTTCGGAACTCCACATCGGCATGACACCGAGCCGGGCATGACAGCCCGCTGTCACACCCCCGCCGTAAGCTGGGAGCATGCCGAGTAACTGGGACAGCCTGGACATCAGCCTGCGTGAATCCGTGCAGGAAAACGTGGAGATCTACGAGCGCGTCCGCCCTGCCCTGAAGCTGGTCACCAAGGACGTCCTCCACATCCTGCGCGACATGCTGAAGGACACCGAGGTCACGCCGCTGTTTGTCACCGGGCGCACCAAGTCGGTGGAATCGTTCCGGGAGAAGATTTCCCGGATTGAGGAACCGCTGGAACCCGGCGGCCCCCCGGTGCTGAAGTTCCCGGACCCGTTCCGCACCCTCAATGACATGGTGGGCGTGCGCGTTATCACCAAGCTGCCCGCGGAGAATGCCTTGGTGGCCAACATCATCAAGCGCCAGCGCCAGGTGTTCGACTGCCGCGGCGACCGCGAGAAGGACATCGGCTCCATCGAGTCCGGCACGTACGGCTACTCCAGCCGCCACCTCATCCTGCGCACTATCCAGAACGAGGCCGTCAAGGATTACCAGCAGGCCTTCAACCCGGACATTCCGGCCAACGGCAGCTATTTTTTTGAATGCCAGATCCGCACCGTCTTCGCCCACGCGTGGAGCGAGATCGAGCACGACATCCGTTTCAAGGCAGAGGACCCCCGCGCCTGGACGCCGCATTTCGACCGCCAGTTCACCGCCACCGCCGCCATGCTGGAAACCGTAGAGAGTGCCTTCGCGGACCTGCACGAACGCTATGAGGAAGTCCGCAGCTACTGGGACCTCGACGGCGAGGGCGCCGCGCAGCTCACGCCCAACCGGATCCGGGACGTCTGGCGCACGCTGCTGCCGCACGTGGACCGCAAAGTGGATGACGATTGGGGCTGGGCCGCCGAGCTCATGGCCGCCCACGGCCTCAACCAGACCGTCCAGCTGGCCGGCCTGCTCAGCGCCCAGCGGATCACGGAGGTCCGCAAGGCGCTGGACCACCGCTACTCCCCCGGCCCCGACCGCCTGCTGGATGACCTCCTGCTCTGGCAGTACGGCACCAAGCACATCGACCTCACCGCAGAAGCGCCCGACGCCGTCCCGCACCCACGGCGCGACAGCCTCCTGCGGCGGCTCAAGCAGATCGAGCGCTACCGCCAGACCAAGTCCGAGTAGGTCAATCGCGGAGCCGCAGGATTATTGGGCACCCGTGACATTCAACTACCCTTGACTCAAGGTGGAGGCTGTTGTAAGCGGACCTCCGATGCTCCCGGTTCCAGCCCAGCGGCAAGATCCGGCACCTGTTTTTGCCCCTCTCTGACAAGGATTCCGCCATTTCCACGGACGCATTCTTCGCCACGCTCACACGGATCCGCAATGTCGTCCTGCCTGCGGCCGCACGGTCCTGGCTGAACATGCCGCGGGGGCTCCTCGCCGGCTTCATCCTGGTGCACCTGGGCTTCCTGATCTTCGCTGCGCTGCTGTCCCTGCGCGGCGAAGCCTTCAGTGACACCTTCATTTACCGCGACTGGGCCCGGGCGGGTTTCGACGAAGCGAACCTCAGCGGCGGCCCCAGCCCGTGGGTGTACCCCATCCTCGCGCTGATCCCCATGGCGCTGGCAGGCCTTGCCGGTCCCGGACCGTTCTTCTTCCTCTGGGTGCTGATGACCACCATCCTCAACGGCTGGGGCCTGGCCAAGCTCACTGACCGCGGCCGCAACCAGAACGCCATCCCCGCGGGCTGGTGGTGGCTGATCTTCACGCTGCTGATGGGCTGGCTCGGCTTCGCACGCGTGGACGGCCTCACAGCACCGATCGTCCTGGTGGCCCTGGCCTACGGCGCGGGCCAGCCGTTCATCGCCTCGATACTGCTCGCCACGGCCACCTGGGTGAAGGTCTGGCCGGCAGCAGTGATGCTGGCCCTCTTCGCCGTCGTCAAGAACCGCCTGCTGGTGGTACTTGCCGGCGTGGCCACGTCAGCGGTGGTGGTGGCACTCGCCGCCGCGATTGGCAGCGGGCCCAAGCTACTGAACTTCCTCACCCAGCAGGGTGACAGGGGCATGCAGCTTGAGGCGACGTTCACCACCCCGTGGCTGTGGCTGTCCGTGTTGAACATCGGCGATTCCCGGATGTACATGAACACCGATATCAACTCCATGCAGGTGGACGGCCCCGGCACCGCGGTGATGTCAGTACTGATGCAGCCGCTCCTCATCCTTGCCGCGCTGCTCGTGGCCGGCCTGACCTTCTGGGCGCTGCACAACGGCAAGCTCAACGGCACCGGCAAGGCCGACGGCGGCGTGGACCGCACCGAGCTGCTGCTGGCCGGAGCACTCACCCTGGCCACCGCCTTTGTGGTGTTCAACAAGGTGGGCTCGCCCCAGTTCATGGTGTGGCTGGCCCCGGCCGTGGCGGTGGGCCTGGCGCACAGCTGGCGTGAGTGGCGGGTCCCTGCGGCCATGCTCATCGCCATCGCGGTGGCAACGTTCTTCATCTACCCGCTCTTCTACGATGCCCTCAGCCACAACAACCCAGTCATGGCCGGCGTGCTGACCATCCGCAACGTCCTCCTGGTTGTCCTGTTCCTGTGGTCGGTCCGGCGCCTGTACTCGTTGGGTAAGAAGACGTCCGCGTCCGTCCCCGCGCTCAAGGAGTCCTGAGATTTCCACGAAGTTCTTCGACCGGCTGGTCAGCGTCCGCAGCACCGTCCTGCCCGCGCGAGTGGTGGACTGGTTTGCCCGTCCTTCCAGCGTCTGGTGGGGCTTTGCAGTCATCCACCTGTATTTCCTGGGCTGGATGGCGTCGTTCTTCCTCAACGGCGATACGTTCAGCGACACCGAGCAGTACCGTCAGTGGGCCACGGACGGCTACAACCCGGACAGTCTTGACGGCAAGATCAGCCCCTGGGTGTACCCGGTGCTGGCGCAGATCCCGATCTTCCTCGCGAATATTGCCGGACCCAGCCTGTACCTCCTGTGCTGGTTTCTGATCATCACAGCCCTCAACGCCGTCGGGCTTGCTTTCCTGACCCGCGGACCGCGGAAGGTGAAGGGCATCGCCCCGGCCTGGTGGTGGCTGTTTTTCACCGTCTTTATGGGTTACCTCAGCTTCGCCCGGGTGGAGGGCATCACGGCCCCCATCGTGCTGATTGCCCTGCTGTACGCGGCCGAACGCCCCGTGGTGGCGGGGATCCTGCTGAGCATCGCCACCTGGCTCAAGGTGTGGCCGGCAGCGGTACTGGTGCCGATCGTTATTGCCAGCCGTAAGCGGATCCAGGTGCTGGCCTCCGGGGTGGCGGTCACCGCCGTCGTGGGCCTGGGCACGTTCCTGTCCGGCGGCCTGACGCACATCATGGACTTCCTGACCAACCAGGGCGAGCGTGGCATGCAGCTTGAGGCCACGTTTTCCACGCCGTGGGTGTGGCTCAGTGTCTTCAACATTGCCGGGTCCAAGATGGCGGACAACACGGCCATCAACTCCACCGAGGTCTACGGCCCCGGCGCCGACGTGGCCGCGTTCCTGATGCAGCCGCTGCTGATCCTCGCCGCCATGGTGGCGGCCGTCCTGCTGGTCCGGGCACTGAACCGCGGCGCCGAGCGGGAGGAGCTCTTCCTCGAGGGCGCGTTGATGATGACCACCGCGTTCATCGTGTTCAACAAGGTGGGTTCGCCACAGTTCATCATCTGGCTGGCGCCGGTGATCATCGCGGGCCTCACGCACGACTGGGAGCGGTGGAAGGTACCTGCTGCGCTGATGATGGGAATCGCGATGACCACGTTTGTGATCTACCCGCTGTTCTACACACCGCTCATCCACGCCCACCCGGTCATGGCTGCCATCCTGACAACACGCAATGTTCTCCTGGTGGTGCTGCTGTGGTGGTCGGTGAAGAGGACCGCGGAGCTTGGCCGCAAATCTCAGGCGGCCCCGCAGGCGCGGGCCGCCTGAGGTGACACTCCCCGTCGAGTTTCGGGGCAACACCGCCGTTTCCCGTGCCACAAAACAGAACCATACCTTCCCCCGGGGGGCCGGAGGAGCCTACCCAAAAAGGTAGTTTGAACCATCCCGAATTGGCGTTTCGCCTGCCTGCAAAAGACTGGACGATGGATGTCAGGACTAGCTGTCCACACCCACCTGTAGTTCACGGCAGAAAGAAACAACACCATGAAGCTCCAAGTTGCTATCGACCTCCTGACCACCGAAGCCGCCCTCGAACTTGCCGGCCAGGTCGCCGAATTCGTTGACATCATCGAGCTCGGTACGCCGCTGATCAAGGCCGAAGGCCTCTCCGTCGTCACCGCGATCAAGAACGCCCACCCGGACAAGGTCGTCTTCGCTGACCTGAAGACCATGGACGCCGGCGAACTCGAAGCCGACATCGCCTTCAAGGCCGGCGCTGACCTGGTCACCGTGCTTGGTGCCGCCGACGACTCCACCATCGCCGGCGCCGTCAAGGCTGCCAAGGCCCACAACAAGGGCGTTGTCGTTGACCTCATCGGCATCGCAGACAAGGTCACCCGTGCCAAGGAAGTCCGCGCCCTGGGTGCGAAGTTCGTTGAGATGCACGCCGGTCTGGACGAGCAGGCAAAGCCCGGCTTCGACCTGAACGGCCTGCTCCGCGCCGGCGCAGAAGCCCGCGTTCCGTTCTCCGTCGCAGGCGGCGTGAAGCTGGCCACCATCGCAGACGTCCAGAAGGCCGGCGCCGATGTCGCCGTCGCCGGCGGCGCCATCTACGGCGCAGCCGACCCCGCACTGGCAGCCAAGCAACTCCGCGCCGCCATCAACTAACCACCACCCCTCGGAAAGACCGGCGGGTCTCCTGGACCATCTCAGGAGCTGAAGCTCATCCAGACCCGACCCCCATTGGAAAGGCAGCCCGATGCTACAAACTAAAGATTCTTGCCTTGATACGTGGATGGGCCAGGAGGCACTCGCCGAGGCCATGATTCCGGTGATTGGCCGGCTGTACCGCGAAAACAACGTGGTCACCAGCATTCATGGCCGGACCCTGGTCAACAAGTCCACCATGGACATCCTCAAGGCGCACCGGTTCGCGCGCCGGATCAGTAAGGACGAATTGCGTCCGGAAGAGACCGCCCCGCTGCTGGAGACCTTGCTGCGGCTGGAGCCCGGCTCGGCCGCGATCGATATCGCCCTCCTGAGCCAAAAGTTCAAGGCAGAAGGCGACGGCGCCACCCTTGAAGAGTACCTCCGTGCCGAGCTTGCCGATGTAGTGGGCAAGCGCGGTGGCGATGACCGGACCAGCACCGACGTCGTGCTGTACGGTTTTGGCCGGATCGGCCGCCTGCTGGCGCGCCTGCTCATCGAAAAGGCCGGTGGCGGCCAAGGCCTGCGCCTGCGCGCCGTCGTGGTTCGCCGCGGCTCCGATAACGACCTCACCAAGCGCGCCAGCCTCCTGCGCCGCGACTCGGTCCACGGCCCCTTCCGAGGCACCATCCGCGTGGACGAGGACGCCAACACCATCACCGCGAACGGTGTCCAGATCCAGGTCATCTACTCGGATAATCCTGCCACGATCGACTACACCGCCTACGGCATCCACAACGCCCTGGTGGTGGACAACACCGGCCGCTGGCGTGATGCCGAAGGCCTGTCCCAGCACCTGCAGAGCAAGGGCGTTGCCCGGGTACTCCTGACTGCTCCGGGCAAGGGCCCGGTCAAGAACATCGTGCACGGGATCAACCACGGCAGCATCGAGGATTCTGACCGGATCGTCTCGGCAGCGTCCTGCACCACCAACGCCATCGCCCCGGTCCTGAAGGCCATCAACGACAAGTTCGGCGTGATCCACGGCCACGTGGAAACCGTCCACTCCTTCACCAACGACCAGAACCTGATCGACAACTTCCACAACGGCGACCGCCGCGGCCGCTCCGCCGCGCTGAACATGGTCATCACCGAAACCGGTGCCGCCACCGCAGTAGCGAAGGCCCTCCCCGAACTCCAGGGCAAGCTCACCGGCAGCTCCATCAGGGTCCCCACCCCCGACGTTTCGCTGGCCATCCTGAACCTGAGCCTGGAAAACGGCACCACCAAGGACGCGGTCAACAACTTCCTGCGGGAAATGTCACTGCGCTCGGACCTGCGCAGGCAGATCGATTACGTCGATTCTCCTGAGGTCGTTTCCACGGACTTCGTCGGCTCTCGCCGCACCGGCGTCGTGGACGGCCTGGCCACCATCGCCAACGGCAAGAACCTCGTCCTCTATGTCTGGTACGACAACGAGTTCGGTTACAGCTGCCAGGTCGTCCGCGTCATGGAAGAGATGGCGGGCATGAAGCGCCCCTCCTTCCCCGCTACGGATGTCGTTGAGGAAGCCATGTCGGTGCTTGCCGCACTGGCCTAAATTCAACCGCCGCTTATCTCGAGCCGCGGCCACCACCAGCCGGCCGGAGACGCTACCGGCGGGCAGCAACAGAAAGGTACATCAACATGAGCATCACCTTCCAGCCCAGCGAGCTCTTCGCAGGGGAACTCGACGAATCCCTGCTCGGCGCGCCGTTGGCCGAGGTACTCGGCGACGAGATACCAACGCGAATTGCCATTCCCTTTACCAGCGACGACTCCCGCATCCTCTCCGGAGTCTGGGAAGCCGAGCCAGGCCTCTCCCGGTGGGAGTTCCTTGAGCGCGGTGAGGCGATTCATGTCCTTGAAGGCCGCATGGTGGTCACCGAGGACGGCGCTGAACCGATCACCCTGGAGGCCGGAACAGCCGCCATCTTCCCGATCGGTTGGCAGGGGACGTGGGAGATCCAGGAACGGATCAGGAAGTTCTTTGTGATCTTCACGTCCTAACCGCATTAGCTGTGCCGCGTCAGGCCCGGGGGTACCCCCGGGCCTGACAGATTTTGGCACGTGCCGCACCATCAAAAGGCATTCAGGTGCCCTGCTGTAAACCTTCTCCTATGATTTGAGCCGAAACATGAAAATTGGAATCCTCACCAGCGGTGGCGACTGCCCCGGCTTAAACGCCGTTATCCGCGGCGCCGTCTTGAAGGGCATTACCATCCACGGTCACGAATTCGTGGGTTTCCTGGACGGCTGGCGCGGTGTGGTTGAGGGCGACATCATCGATATTCCCCGCACTTTGGTCCGGGGCATCGCGAAGCAGGGCGGAACCATCCTTGGCACCTCCCGCACCAACCCGTTTGAGAACGGCGGCGGGCCCGAGGTCATCAAGGCGCACATGAAGCGATTGGGCATCGACGCCATCATCGCCATCGGCGGTGAGGGAACCCTGGCTGCGGCGAAGCGCCTTACCGACGCCGGGTTGAAGATTGTGGGCGTCCCGAAGACCGTGGACAACGACCTTGACGCCACGGACTACACCTTCGGTTTCGACACCGCAGTGCAGATCGCCACCGAGGCCCTCGACCGGCTGCGCACTACCGGCGAATCGCACCACCGGTGCATGATCGTGGAGGTGATGGGCCGTCACGTGGGCTGGATCGCCCTGCACGCCGGCATGGCGGCAGGCGCCCATGCCATTCTCATTCCGGAGCAGAAGGTCAGCGTCGAGCAGATTGCCCAGTGGGTGAAGGAAGCCCACGCTCGGGGCCGCGCACCACTGGTGGTGGTTGCCGAAGGGTTTGTCCCGGACCATATGGAATCCCCGCACTCCGAGCGTGGCCTGGACAACTTTGGGCGGCCCCGGCTCGGTGGGATCGCGGACCAGCTGGCCCCGGAACTGGAAGCCCGGACCGGCATCGAAACGCGTGCCACCATTCTGGGCCATATCCAGCGCGGCGGCGTGCCGTCAGCCTTCGATCGAGTCCTGGCCACGCGACTGGGCATGGCAGCCGTCGACTCTGTGGTGGAAGGCTTCTGGGGCACCATGGTTGCCCTGAAGGGCACGGACATCGAGCAGGTGAGCTTCAAGGAAGCCCTGGGCCAGCTAAAGACTGTGCCGCAGAACCGCTACGACGAAGCCGCAGTCCTGTTCGGCTGAGCTGCCCAGGCTGGTCGCACGGCGGCCAGCGGGCCGAGGAAATCGGTTCGCTGACCGCGGAGATCCTGCCGGCGTCTGAACGGGGCCCCGCTCAGACGCTACCTTCTTGCTTCCTCGCTGCCTGGTCGAGAGCTTCCAACACCCGGGCGTTGTTTGCCGCGTCCGTGAGGTCGTAGCGGAGCGGGGTTCCGTTGAGGACGCTGTCGGCGAAGTGTTCGCCCATCCGGACGAAGTGGTTTTCGCCCTTGGTCTTGTGATAAATCGTGTCCTGCCCGAAGTGATGCTCCTCCAGGACCGAATCCTCCTCCAGGAGCCCGAAAGGATTGTCGAGGTAGAGCCGGCCCCCGGTGCCCGTGATTTCCAAGAAGTTGCGGCGCTCGAGGTTCACTCCCGTATCAAAAAGCGCTGTTTGGCCGCCGGCAAAGCGGAGCATACCCGCAACGCTGGTGTCGATTCGACCGTCGTCGTTGGCGTCGCGATAGTTGCCAAAGGCGGCGACATGAGCCGGCTCCTGCCCCGTGACCATCCGGCTCATGTTGACGCAGTAGCACCCAGCATCGAAAAGTGCGCCGCCGCCGAGCCCCGCATACCAGCGGATGTTGTCGTCCCCGCCCGCATCGAAGGAGTGTGCAACGTGGGCAAAGGTCAATGTGCCCACCGCACTGGCTGCAAGCAACTCCTGCAGCTTTTCGAAACGCGGGTGGAAACGGTACATAAAGCCTTCTAAGACTTTGAGCCCGGTCTCGTCGGCCTTGCGCGCAATCTCCCCGCACTCGGCGGCGCTCATCGCCAAAGGCTTCTCACAGAGGACGTGCTTGCCCGCGTCCAAGGCTTTAAGAATCCACTCGAGGTGCAGCGCGTTCGGCAGGGCAATATAGACAGCGTCAATGTCCGGGGAACCGAGCAGCGCCTCATACGAACCAAACGCCTGGGGCACGCCGTGCTTATCGGCGTACTCCCTTGAATCGTCCCGGGTTTGATGCCGCTATCTTCTGTGAGAAAGATAGTGACTATGCCCAAGCAGTTCCCGCCCGAAATCCGTGACCGTGCAGTGCGCATGACCATGGATCGATTGTCCGAATATCCGTCTGTTTATGCTGCGTGCAAGGCACTGGCGCCGAAGCTCGGGGTCGGCCCTGAATCGCTGCGCCGCTGGGTTGTCCAGGCCCAGGTCGACGCCGGTGAGAAGACCGGACCGAGCAGTGACGAGCTGGAGGAAATCAAGCGGCTCCGCGCTGAGGTGAGGGACTTGAAAGAGTCCAACGAGATCCTCAAACAGGCCTCGATTTTCTTCGCGAGGGAGCTCGACCCTCGCCGCCGCTGATCTGCCGATTCATCGACGAAATGCGCGCTGAAGGTTATGCGGTCGAGTCGATCTGTGCCGTCCTGCGGGAGCAGGGCGTGCAGGTCGCCGCACGAACCTACCGGGCGTGGAAGAAACGCCTGCCAGCCCTGCGCACCATCGAAGACGCACGCATCACCGACGCGCTCCGTAGCCTGAAAGTCCCCGATGCGAAGGGCCGCCCCCGGCCAGAGATCATCTACGGGCGGCGGAAAATGACGCAGTGGCTGCGGCGTAACGGCTTCCCCGAAGCCTCCAAACACACCGTGGACCGGCTCATGCGCGAAGAGGGCATGAACGGCCTCATCAGAGGCCGTAAGACCCGCACCACCATCCCCGGCAAGGACGGCCGCCGCGCAAGGGACTTGCTGAACAGGGACTTCACCGCCCCGGCCCCGAACGGATCTGGGTCACTGATTTCACGTACGTCCCTGTGTACTCCGGATTCGTCTACGTCGCCCTGGTCATCGACCTGTACTCCCGGGCGATCGTCGGGTGGGAAACCTCAACCGTCAAGGACACCGCGTTCGTCGAACACTGCCTGCGGATGGCCCTGTGGCGGCGCGAACACACCGGCCGACCGGCACCGGCGGGACTGATTCACCACTCAGATTATGCCGAGGAATCGGTTAAGCCGAGGTTGGCGTGTTTGGCCTTTTGATTCGGGGATCTCGGGCCTGTTCCTCGGCTTAATATTCGTGTTTAGCCTGTCTTGTTTCCATGCTCCTAAATGGAAGGACAAGGCAGTGGATACGACAGTTACGGCTATCGGAGATGCCGTTGTGGCAGCGTTGGAAGACGCTGGCTACATGCACTCCACGATTGGCCAGATTCGCAAGTCCATCAAGTGGCTGGGTGTTCTGGCCGAGAAACAGGATGGCATCTAAACAAGCGGGTTGGGTGCGGAATTCGCCTCCATGACGACCAGCCCGCGCACCGGGCGCTACAGCGCCCAGCGCCATATTGATTACAGCCGGCTGGTGTGGTTGTTCGACTCGTTCGTGCTCACCGGCACGGTGGACCTCTCCACACGACCCCGCGGTCAGCACAGGGCAGCACCCAACAATCCTGAATTCTCCGGGCTGCTGGCTTCCTGGTCCCAGGACATGGCGCAGCGTGGCCTCGCGCGTTCAACACAAAACTGTTTCGGTGGACTGGCCTGCGAGTATCTGAATTTCCTGGAGGCGGGCGGGATTTCCTCGTGGAATGCTGCTACAGGGTCCAGTGTCCTGGGATTTGTTCAGTCCCTTCGTGACCGGTGGGCTGACTCGAGCATGTGGTCGGCCGTGGCCAGTTTCCGCCCGTTCCTGAAATACACCTCCCGAACGGACCTGCTCGATGCGCTGGCGCTGACCCGGACCAGGCGGCTCCACGAGATTGTTCCCCTGCTTGATTCCGAGGTTGAACGGAGCGTTGTTGACGCCTGCCAGCAGGGAATGGTGTCAGCACGGGACGCGGCGATTGTCCTGCTGTCGCTGATCACAGGCCTTCGTGCGTGCGATATCCGCAGCCTGCGGCTGGCGGACATCGACTGGCGCGGCGGCACGATCGGGCTCGTGCAGCAAAAGACCGGCAACCCGCTGACCCTACCGCTACCTTCACTCGTTCTCGCGAAACTTGCCCGCTACGTGCTTGACGAGCGGCCGGTATCCGTAGAGCCGGAAGTCTTTTTGCGGCTGAAGGCCCCGCATGTTGCATTGGCTGACCACGCGACGATTTACGTGATCATCAACAAGGTCTTTCGTGCCTCCGGAGTGGAGGATGTGAAGGTTGGATCACGTGCCCTTCGCTACAACGCGGCGTCCAAGTTGCTGCAGGCGGGCACCGCGTTGCCGACGATCTCGGCGATCCTGGGCCATGTCCATAGCGACTCGACCAACGTGTACCTGAACGCTGACACGGAACGACTGCGTGGATGCGTCCTGCCCCTGTCGGGGTCAAGTCCCGTGGAGGGGTCAGGACGATGAGCACGTATGAGTTCACCAGCGTGTTCGCACGGGAACTGACACGGTATCTCGCCTTCAAGCAGAGCATGGGCTGCTACGGAACCTCACGCATCTGGTACCTGCGCAGCTTCGATGCGTACTGCACGGAACACGGGGTGACCTCTTTTGACCAGCAAGCCGTCGAAGGCTGGGTCACCTTCAAGAAGTCCTCCCAGCCGGGCTCTCCACCGTCTTGGATGTCATACATCAGGGATTTTGGCCGCTGGATGCGCACCCACGACAACCCGGAAGCGTATGTGCTCACCGGGTCCTGGAAGAGCGGATTCCGCCGCTCCCAGCCCTACTTGTTGAGCCGCGAAGAAATCTCTCGGTTCTTCCAATCTGCTGCCGAGTTGGAGACCACCTCGCCATGGAAATGGCAGTCCGTCGCCTTTTTTGCGCTGATGCACTCGTGCGGGCTTCGGACCTGCGAAACCCGCAGGCTGCAACCCCGGGATGTTGACCTCGACAAAGGGGAAATCGATGTGCTGTGGTCCAAGGGCAACAGAAGCCGACGCCTGCCAATCACCAGCCAGATCGTCGATATCCTCGCAGACTGCGACCAGATATCCCGCAAGAGATTCGGGCAACAGCGTCCGGGGTTCTTCGTCTCCTCGACCGCAGCCCCGGTCCCACCGGTCTCGATCGGGGTCATGTTCAACCGAATCTGGGACCAAGCCAGGCTGCCGCGAGCCGTTGGTGGCAGCCAGCCCCGCCCCTACTCCTTCCGGCATCATTTTGCTTACGCCAACATCGAACGATGGATGGCCGAAGGCACCGACGTCAACGCGATGCTGCCCTACCTCGCCCGATACATGGGGCACGCATCGCTGGACAGCACGTACTACTACATCCACACATCACCGGACTTCATGGACGGCTACGCAGCCCTCACCCACGACAGTCAAGGCGTATTTCCCGAGGTGGGATTCGAATGAAACGCACAAAGCACGAACCGACCCCAGATTTCTGGAGTTACGCCCGGAACTACCTGCACGACTTCCTGCCCAAGGTCAGGGCCCTGGCGCCCTGCAGCATTGAGGCATACCGGATCAGCCTGGAGAGCTACGTCCAGTACCTGGTCACTCAGAAGCAGGTCCGCCGGCAAGACATCGGTTTTGATCACTTCGACCGGCAAGCCCTCAAGGACTGGCTGGTATGGATGCGGCAAACCAAGAAATACGAGCCGGCAACCATCGGCCTACGCCTGAGCGCCGTCAGGGCCTTCCTGAGTTTCGCCTCCGCGGAAGAGATCACTCTGGTTGCGGTCTACCAAGCGGCCAAGAACATCAAGGCACCGGCAACACCGCGCAAACGCATCGAGTACCTTGAAGAAAACGAGACGACAGCGATACTCGCCGCCCACGACGGCAAGGACCTGAAATCACGCCGGAACCGCATGTTGCTTATCCTGCTCTACGACAGTGGCGCGCGCGTTGGCGAAATCACCGCGCTAACCATTGATGACCTGGCACTGGCAAAACCGGCCCACCTGACCCTCACGGGGAAACGGGACAAGAGCCGCGTCGTGCCCCTGGGAGAGAAAACCGTCGAACACCTGAAGGTCTATCTCGAGGAGTTCCACCCGCAACGGGCAACCCGGTCGGCGACACGTCCCCTCTTCTACAGCTACCACCGCGGCCAAGCAACCGCCCTTTCCAGCGACACCGTCGCCGCGGTACTCACCAAAGCCGGGAACCTCCACCGCGAACAGTGCCCTTCGATCCCGGAGAACCTCCACTGCCATATGCTGCGAAAGACCAAAGCCATGGACCTCTACAAGCAAGGCATACCGTTACCGATCATCATGCAACTGCTCGGCCACGAAAACATGAGCACCACCTCGGCGTTCTACGCCTTCGCCACCCTCGACATGATGCGCGAAGCAATGAATGCCGCCACCCCGGCAATCAGCGACATGAGCACCGAGGCGCTCAGTGAAGATGAACTTCAACTCCTCTACACCCTGAAATAGCACATAACGTTAAGCCGAGTAACAGGCCCGAGATCCCCGAATCAAAAGGCCAAACACGCCAACCTCGGCTTAACCGATTCCTCGGCATAATCGACGTTAAGCCGAATTCGGCTTAACTCCGATGCGGGAAGCCAGTACACCTCCATCCGTTACACCGACACACTGGCCTTGGAGGGCCTGCAGCCGTCCATTGGCAGCGTCGGTGACGCCTATGACAACGCCGCCGCCGAGACCGTGATGGGGCTGTTCAAGAACGAGGCCGTCGCAAAGGAATCACCGTTCCGCAGCGGGGCGTTGAAGACCGAAACCGACGTGATGGAGATCGTCTTCGAGTGGGTCCACTGGTACAACAACGAACGCCTGCATTCCGCCCTGGATCACCAGACACCAGAGGAATATGAGCAAACATATTATGATCTACAAACCGGCCCGTTACCCGACGACGCCGCCAACAAACAGGCGGCATGATTCCCGGGACGGTTCACCTGGCCTTTTCCTCGGTACGGGGGGACGCGATACCTACGACCTCACTACTCTGACTGAGAACAGTACTGTTGGAACGAGCTTCCGCAGACAGGGCCATCCGGTTTCAGTAGATGCGATTTTTACCAGCATCCGAATCGCCATGATTGGGATTAGCGACTGGCTGCCCAAACCCTTCATACCGTATGTGACACCACACGCTTGCAAGGCAACGACCTATCGCCTGAATGTGCTGAGCTCAGAGAGCATGATTTGCCATGGCGGTATAAGTTCCTGCACAACAGACGCGAATTTCAGCGTCAAATCATCCCGTAAAACCCAAACTGAGAGGCACGGACGCTGCCTGAGCTTAGGCGATACGCCATAATTCATTCTGTTCCGGAAAGAGGCATTCCGTTTCTGGCCTGGCAGCTGGTCGACTTCCGGTCCTGAGCGGTAGTGACAGTCATCAGAACACGGCTTCGATCATGATGCGGCCAGCTGGAGTTCGTAGCCATCCTGAATGTGGAACAGGCGGCGGCCATCAACAGGGTCGTGGACCCAAATGATGTCACCGTCCGCTGTCCGGGCGTCTACTAGTCCGACATACTCTGGGCGCCCGCTACCGACCAGCTGCACCTTGTCTCCAACTTGGACATCAACCCAGCCGGACCCTCCCACTCGATTCATCCCTGAAGTCACAGTATTTTCCTTCTTGTTTGTTTAGCCGCATCATCAAATGGACTGACTCAAGCGGACGGCGGGAACCTCTCAATGCAACAGTTGCCGGTGAAATGGGTCGTGGCTGTGCCTCCGTCAATCCCCGTGAGAGGGAAAGTTAAGTCAGCCAGCGTACTCAGGCTGAAACTTGCCTGTTTTGAGTTCGATGACGATGGCTCAACGGGCGGACGGGACACAGGCTGATCCCGGGCGTGTCCGCTAGGAGGAAGACGTTGTTGCCCCACGGACCAATCCGGCACCGAGGCCCGCGACGACGGTCACCGGGCTGTCTGCTCCCAGGTCTCGCCAAACGGAACCGTGTCGCTGAGTTCGAAGGTGTACCGGGCAGGGTCATGCCGGGTGACCCGAATGCCGGCAGACCCATGGGCCATTGCTGCTTGCCGGAGCAAGGCCTCTGCCTCGTTAAGCAACTCGTAAAGTTCCTCAGGCCTATTGACGAGGACTTCCAGGGACTCGGTTGTCTGACTACTCATGTCAATACTTTCTTGTGATATGGACCACTATGTTCTGACTATTTTGCACATGAACGGTTGTTCAAGTCAATTGTTTTCTTTGGGCTCTCGAAAGATCTCGTGATGCGCGCCATGGGACGTCCTCGCCCCTGCAGCAGCAGCAGGGTGTTGGCTAGCTGTTGCTGCAGGGGCAAGTGGCGGTTCCAGTGATCTGATTCATTACCGCCCGATGGGGGAGGCCACGAACGGAGTCGCTTAGGACATGGAGCCGTGGGCAGTGAAGAAGCCCAGGCCGTAGTCGGGGGTCTCGAAGGTGATTTCTGCTCCCTTGGGGAAGAAGAGTACGTCGCGCTCCTTGGCGTGGGTCACTTCTCCTGTAGCCCGGTCGGTGAGGATGAATTCACCTTTCACGACAACCTTCATTTCGTCGCAGGTGTACGTGTAGACCAGCGGCTCGGAGGCCTTGAGCTCGAAGAATCCGGAGCTCATGACCGAACCGTTGGGGTGGGTGAGGGAGTCGCCGATGGCGGCGTCGACGCCCGGGACGTTCATTGACGGCAGTCCGATGAAGCCGTTTTCCACTTTGTGGATGGATCCGGCCTTGGTGAATGTTCCGAGTGTTGTGGTTTCCATGATCTCTCCTGTGGATAGTGTTACGAAATTCTGACTTGTCTTTGTCAGAACTGGTTATCTTTGCCAGAACCGTCCATCTATGGACTGGTTCTCTGTTGATAGCTTTTATCCGTGATTAGAAGATCACGTAGAGCTTGCGCAGTGTCTCGTGAAGCTCCCAGTTGCCGCTCCAGCCGCGGGGGATGAAGATCGTGTCGCCGGGACCCACGAGCTCGGGCTCGCCGCCGTCGGGCGTGATGGTCATGGAGCCTGAGAGGACGTGCACAAATTCGTTCGTTTCGAGTACCCAGCGGGAGGGTCCTGCAGTGCATTCCCAGATGCCGGATTCGGCACCTTTCCCGTCTTTCCACAGATAGATTCCACGGGTGTCCATCGTCTGCGGTCCGGTCGCTTCAGGGCAGGGGCCCCAATCGTCCAGATCCGTAGCGTTCTTCGCGTCGCGGATGAGGGCGGCGGAGATGGAGGTTCTCTGTTGTGTCATTTGTCTTGCCTTTCAAAAAGTTATGGGACTTTTACTGGTGACAGAGGTTTTGCTTCGTTGCGGTCCGGATCGCGCTGAGGCCCGGGCGTTGAAGGGTTTCGGCGGTGCCCGGGTCGTCCCGTCATCAGGGGAATGTCGGGATCAGAGCTCGGAGTACGCGAAGGAGTGTGATTCCAGGCCTTCGGGGTTGGGGCCGTAAATGGTGATCATCCGCGCATAGACGGGTGCCCAGTACCGGCCCAAGCTGCCCGGGTTGACGCGTGCCGAATCGCCCGGCCTCAGGATGACAGTCTTGCCCTTGCTCTCAATATGGAGTTCGCCCTCCAGGACGAAAGCTGTTTCGCTGTGCGGGTGAAAGTCCTCCCAGGCACAGGACTCCAGCGTCCATTCCGAGAGGATAAAGTCGTCCCAGCTGCCCACCGGATGGGAATTGATAAACCGGCAGCGTAGTCGCCCGTATTCACCGCCCAAGGCCTCCAAGGGCTTTGCCGCCCAGAAGTCCACTGCATTTCCCGTCGTCACTGGCGGGGACTGAATGGTGCCTGCATCATTCATGGCTTCAACCGTTTCAAGAGTCGGAAATCTTCTATTTAGACGCGCCCGGTGAACGTCAGTTACATCGCGTGATAGTGAGGTAGATCACCGTGCTGCGATACACACTACATGAACAATTGTTCAGGTCAAGCGTTCATGCTAGATCCATTGAAAATGAGTTGGGTCGGGAAATGGGTTCGCGAAATCTTCAGTTGAACCCTTGACTTGAACATTCGTTCCTGTCACAGTATGTGGACGACCAGCGTGACTGGCATCACACCAGCCGGACTCAAAGCAGAGCCCGGCTGGCCCTCTGGGAATCAGAGGATGCATGGTTCGCAGCAATCTTCTCCGGGAGCCCTGACCGGGCTTCAGAGGTGATCGTCAGCGCAGTCCCCACACAAGTGATGAACAGTTCTTCGATAAATCTTTCGCAGCATCCTACAAAACGCAGGAAAAAGCATCACGATATCTGCCCCAGCGGCATCTGCGGGGAACGTTTCCTCTCAGTACTTCGTCGGGCACCCCTGCACCCGGACGTCTATCCGACCGATCAGTAAGAGACCGCGAACACCACCATGATGTGCTGCGTTCCGCGCGGCCTGAACCACGAATTGGAGTTGGACATTTGAGCATCATTAATATCGATAAAAAACCTGACACCGCGCCCCCCGAACTCACTGAGGAACCCGCGCCTAAGGTCAACTGGCGGGTCTTTATCATCGCGTCAGCCATTATTATTGCTTTCACTATCTGGACGATGCTGGTGCCTGCCGGCGCCCAGTCCACCATGAAGACGGTGATGTCCTGGATCGCGCAGAACCTCGGCTGGTTCTACGTGCTCACCGTCACTGTCGTCATCGGGTTTGTGCTGTGGGTGGCGCTGTCCAAGGTTGGCTCGGTCCGGATGGGCCCGGACCACTCCCGGCCGCAGTACAAGCTTTTCACCTGGGTGGCCTACCTGTTCGCCGCCGGTGTGGGCATCGACATGCTGTTCTACTCCGTGACCGAACCCATTACGCAGTACATGAAACCGCCGGCGGGCGCAGGCGAGACGGCGGAGGCGGCCCACGAAGCCGTGGTGTGGACCATGTTCCACTACGGCGTGGCCGGCTGGGCCATGTATGCGCTCCTCGGCATGGCCATGGGCTACTTCGCCTACCGGTGGGGCACTCCGCTGTCCATCCGCGCAGCCCTCTATCCACTGCTCGGCAAACGCGTCAAGGGCGGGCTCGGCGACACCATCGACATCATCACCCTGGTGGCCACGGTTTTCGGCGTCGCCACGGCCATGGGAATCGGCGTGGTGCTGCTCAACGTCGGAATCGCCATCATGTTCGGCCTGGAGCAGGGCCTGGCCCTGCAGATCGCGCTGGTGATTGTCGCCGTCATACTCACCATCGCCGCATGCACCTCCGGCGTTGACAAAGCGATCCGCTGGGTCGCGGAGCTGAACATCTGGAGCGCGGCGGCCCTGCTGCTGTACATCTTGGTGACCGGCCAGACCTCCTTCCTGCTCAACTCCCTGGTGGAGAACATCGGCCGCTTCGTCTTCACCTTCCCCGAACGCACCCTCCAGACGTTCGCGTACCAGGAAGGCGGTTCGGAGTGGATGGGCGGCTGGACCCTGTTCTTCTGGGCCTTCTGGCTTGCCTGGGGACCGTTCGTGGGCCTGTTCCTCGCCCGTATCTCGCGTGGCCGGACCCTGCGCGAGTTCGTCATCGCCGCCATCACCTTCCCCGTGCTGTGCGACTTCGCGGTCGTGAGCATCTTCGGTAACAGTGCCCTGTACGAGGTCCTGAACGGGAACGAGGCGTTCGCAAAGCTGGCCGTTACCAGCCCGCAAGAGGGCTGGTACGCGCTGCTGGGCATGTTCCCCGGGGCGCCTCTCCTGATCGGACTGGGCACGTTGTCCGGCATGCTGTTCTACCTCACCAGCGCCAACTCAGGCGCCATGATGATGTCCAACTTCTCTTCCCACATCACCAATGCGACCCAGGATGGCGCCAAGTGGCTCCGGATCTTCTGGGCCCTGGTTACCGCGATGCTGACCATCGCGATGCTGGTCGCCGGCGGCGTGACCACCATGGAGTACGCCACGCTGATCTTCGGTCTCCCGGTGACGATCATCGCCTGGCTGGTCATGGCCTCCTTCACAAAGGCCTTGCGGATGGAGAAGGCCGATCGTGAGGGCCGGGCGCTGCGGCGGCAGTCGATGGCGGTGCACGGCGGTAACGTGGCGGACCGCACCTGGGGCCAGCGGCTGGCACGGGTACGCTCCTACCCGTCCAAGAACGACGTGTCGGCGTTTATTGAAGCCACAGCGCAACCGGCGCTGGCCGAAGCCCTCGAGGAGTTCACGAAACAGGGCCATGAGGCAACCCTGCACACCCTCCCGAACGAACACACGGACGTCCCCAGCCATGTGATCGTGGTCACCATCCCGGACCACCGCGACTTCCACTATCAGATACAGGCCGTAGAGGCCTCAATACCGAAATTTGGCAGGCATAAGAACCATGAAACCGATGTCTACTACCGCGTGGAAGTGTTCTCGCAGACCGGCTCCGAGGGCTATGACCTGATGGGCGTGACACAGCAGCAGATCATGGAGGACATACTGATCCGTTACGAAGCCCACCACAGCTTCCTGGCCTACTCGAACGAGTACGACCACCCCACCCTCATCACCCAGCCCGCACCGCCGACCACCGGTACCCTCGCATAGGCGGAGCCTGCGGCGCAGGACACGGATGGGGACGTTCGTGATGAAGCCATCCAGTTCCTCAATGGCCACACGCAACAGCAGGTCCGCTCGGTGACTCCGAAATAACCATGAACGTGGTGGGCAACTTTGTTGCCCACCACGTTCGCTCGCCAACCGCATCATGTCCACGCCGTTCGCGGCCCGCTACACCCAGTGCCATGAACACGTCGGAAAGGACGTTCCGGACAGCTCTTCCCGAGCGGACCGCTCTTTGGTGCGCCAGGACCACAAAGTCTCTAACTGTTCGCGCCTGGCATGCATCCACAGCAGTCGAGCATCAGTGATTCAGGAAGACGCTCCTCAACATGATTCTGATCACGACCCTTAAGTGCACGGGGAGAATCCCGCGTCGCGTATGGCTGCTGAGTGTGAAAGCGGCTGCAGGCCAAAGCTGAACAGTCCTGAATGTCCTGGCGGCGGAGGGGCTTAGACGCCGGCCTTGTTCAGCAGTGCATCAACCATCATCGAGAACAGCGCTCGTGAATCAGTACCCTTCGGGTCGGTCAGGTACTGAATGGCCGCTCCATCGTAGATCATCAAAAAAGCCCTTACCAGCGAAGGGAAGGATATGAGGCACCGTTCCCCGCTGCTTTGGGCGGCGGAGGAGAATATATTTCCCAGCTCCACTTCATAGGCGGGATAAATCTTAGTGGCCAACGGGCTGACATCGGCATTGCGCGTGGCCCACAAAATGAGTTCAATTTCAGCAAGTATGCTTGCGGGCTCTTCCTCCAGGGCACGCCAGTAGCCCTCAGCTACGTGTTCCACGGCCTTCCGAAGTCCCAAGTGGACCGGGGCACCGCTGGAAAAGCGGCTCAAGTTCTCAAACCAAGCCTCGGCGGCCGCATCCATGAGCTCTTCTTTATTGCTGAAGCAATAATGTGCCGTAGCCAAGGGGGCATTAGCCTCTTTGGCGATCGCCCGCATGGTCACCGACTGAACGCCCTCACGACGCATAATTTCAATCGTCGCTGCAATCAGCTGTTCTTTTCGTTCTCGTGCGGGTAACCGCATAGCTCACTCTCCAGTCTCCCGTTTCGGCCAACCGGCGGGCTTTCGTAAGCCTATCGGGAGCCCGAGAAAGATTACCACCTTCGCGGTGAACCGTTGACTTGAACGCAAGTTCATGTCACAGTTTTGACACCAGTGGCCTGCGTCACGTTGGTACAAAGTTCTTCACATTCAACAAGGTATTCCAGAAGCAGATTCCCTATTAAAGAAACGGTGAAAAGATATGGTTACAACCACTCCTCAGCTCCCGACAGTGACAACGGGCGAAGCGATCGATTTCTGGCCAGCGAAGTCCCTGGAAGCCATGCAGGACAAATGGCAGGGATTGCGCTGCAGGTTCATAAATTCTCATCCTGAAGGCCCATGGGACGACTTTATACTTTCCGAGTGGGAACTGGACGCATGCGCCTGGGAGGACTTCCACCCCCATTCAGAGACGAACTTTGTACTGGAGGGCGAACTTCATATCCAGAGCGAAGGCGAGACTGTCATCCTGAGGCCGGGAGATTCTGCACGCGTAAATCCCGGACGAGCAGGCCGTTACTGGGCACCCGTCTACGCGCGGATGGTCACCATTTACGGCCCCAACCCCGAAGGCCTGGAGTCACACTCCTTCAAATACGCCGAGCTCTGAGCCCTGGCATCTCCACCGCCACACCTCGATGGCATATCGGTGCGATGTGAGAAGCGACTGCGGCGAACGTCACGGACTGGACGATCGGGGTACTTGCCCTGAAGCGACCGGACAGCAGATGGACACTCGCGGAAGCCATCTGTGGAGGACGAGAAAGGTGCCGAATCAGGCATTTTGGAATGCACCAAGGGCCCTCCCGCTGGGTCCTTGAAACCAATGAATTCGTACACGTCCCTTCAGGCTCAATGACGGTTCACCCCACTTCGGGAGCGCGGCATCACACTCTCAGAGTCGCAGACCTACCGGCTCGTCGGCCAGAACCCGGACCGCATCTCGTTCCAGGTCCTGGTAGCACTCTGCGACATTTTCAAGGTCGAGGCCAACAAAATCCTCACCTACACCGCAACGGACACCCGCACGCAGCGCCGTCGAACCGTGGTCGGCGACGGCACGGACGCCCCCTGACGGAGGGCTACCGCCCGGTCCGGGCGCGCATTACCCGTCCCGATGAGCAGTGAGTCCAAGCCACGCGGTCATCCCCGCTCAAACAGAACGAGCGAGGGCTGCGACCGCTGCGGGAAGGCCACCGGCAAGATCCGGGTCCGCTGGCCAGACGGACGCATCTGCGGCATCTGCTTCACGAACGCAACACACCGATACGGTCAATGCCCGCTCTGCGGTGCCGACAGGATGCTTCCATGCCGGACCGATGCAGGCGAGGACACCTGTCGCGAGTGCGCCAGCATCACGACGGACCTCACCTGTGACAACTTCGGCCGCGAGGCCGAGCGCTTCCGCGGCGGTCATTGCATCACCTGTGTACTCACCACCAATCTGACGGAGCTTCTGAGGCCGAATGACTTGCCCGACCTGCGGCTAAAACGCCTAATCGCTGACCGAGAGATCGAGCTCTCGCACCAAGCTTTCGATGATCTTCCCAAGACGCCGGCGGTCGAGCACCTCCGGGCCATCCTCACCCACTACCAGCGGGCCCACGGTGCAGCGAGCCACCCTGCGACCTGCGTATACTTTCCTGGCCCCGTAGACACTGTAGTTTTCGCTGTGCACCTTGATGATCGTCTCCGTCATCACAGCGTCGCTGACGGCCGGTTTGGACTCGGGGCGTGTCTTCGCTGCGGAGTAGGTGGAGGGGGCGATCGGCAGCTGCTTGCAGATCGGCTCGACCCCGCCTCTTCCTTGTGCTGGTCGATGAAAGCGATCATCGTCTTGATGGCGATCGAGCTCCGCCGCGAAGAAAGCCGACGCTGATCTCCGGATCACGTTCGCCCGCCGCAACTCAGCTAACCTCGCGCTCCAACTCGGCCAACGGGGTGGCGTCATCGGTGGTGGTGCCAGGACGCACGCACTGATCGCTCTCTTCCGTCCGGAACCAGCCGCGGATCGTGTCGGCCGGGATACCCAGCTGCGCACCGATACGAGTGCAGGCCCCTCGCTGGTCAGCAGGATTCTTCTGGGCGTCCATCACGGGCCGGACGTCAGGCTGGCGTGTACCTAATATTTGTTTGCTTGCTGGATTTCGAGGCCAGCACCGGTCCAGTGCACGGACCGCAGATCAGGGACTACGGCGTCCGGCTGATGTTCGCCGATATCACGGCTGCCGACGCCAAGGACGTGTCCCACCTGAGCGGCGCGTGCCGCGCGAATGCCGGCCGGGGCGTCTTCCACCACGACGCACTGATCTGCCGGCACGCCAAGACGTTGTGCTGCGGCAAGGTAGCCTTCGGGGTGCGGTTTGCCGTGTCTGACGTCGTCGGCCGTTATCCGTACCTCGGGCGCGGTGAGCCCGGCGGCGGACAGACGGGCGTGGGCCAGGTCGCGTGACGCGGAGGTCACTACAGCCCACCGGCCAGCGGGTATTGCTGCCAGGAGCTCGGCGGCGCCGGGGATCTCTGTGGCGGTAGCTGCGTCTTCTATTTCCAGTGCGTCGATCAGTTCCACAGCGGCTGGGCGCTTCGACGGGGAGATGAATTGTGCGACGGTATCGACCGATCGTCGTCCATAAACGGTAGGGAGGACTTCTTCTGGGTCCAGGTTCATCTCGTGCGCCCATCGGGTCCAGGAACGCACAACGGCGGTGTCCGAATCGACGAGCACCCCGTCGCAGTCGAACAGTACGGCAGTGCAGTGCAGGGCAGTCACGGTACGCCCCCCGCCAGTTGTGCTGCGCAGCTCCGACGGGTGCTCTTCTACGCGCCGGTTAAACCGTGCGAAGTGGTCATGAGACGCCATAGTGGGTCCTTTGGTAACTAGGGTTCCTGCGTAGGTCGCGGGAGTTGAGTCTGTGGTGCGCTTGCTGCTCTGGGTCACGCCTCCTCTTGATTCCTCGCTGCCTGGTCGAGAGCTTCCAGCACGCGGGCGTTTTTTGCCGCGTCCGTGAGGTCGTAGCGCAGCGCTGTACCGCTCAGGACGGTGTCGGCGAAGTGTTCCCCCATTCGGACGAAGTGGTTTTCGCCCTTGACGTGGTGATAGACAGTCTCCTGCCCGAAGTGATGCTCCTCCAGGACCGAATCCTCCTCCAGCAGCCCGAAAGGATTGTCCAGGTAGAGCCGGCCCCCGGTGCCCGTGATTTCCAAGAAGTTGCGGCGCTCGAGGTTCACTCCCGTATCAAAAAGCGCTGTTTGGCCGCCGGCAAAGCGGAGCATACCCGCAATGCTGGTGTCGATTCGACCGTCGTCGTTGGCGTCGCGATAGTTGCCAAAGGCGGCGACATGAGCCGGCTCCTGCCCCGTGACCATCCGGCTCATGTTGACGCAGTAGCACCCAGCATCGAAAAGTGCGCCGCCGCCGAGCCCCGCATACCAGCGGATGTTGTCGTCCCCGCCCGCATCGAAGGAGTGTGCAACGTGGACAAAGGTCAATGTGCCCACCGCACTGGCTGCAAGCAACTCCTGCAGCTTCTCGAAACGCGGGTGGAAACGGTACATAAAGCCTTCAAAGACTTTCAGCCCGGTCTCGTCGGCCTTGCGCGCAATCTCCCCGCACTCGGCGGCGCTCATCGCCAAAGGCTTCTCACAGAGGACGTGCTTGCCCGCGTCCAAGGCTTTAAGAATCCACTCAAGGTGCAGCGCGTTCGGCAGCGCAATGTAAACAGCGTCAATGTCCGGGGAACCGAGCAGCGCCTCATACGAACCAAACGCCTGGGGCACGCCGTGCCTATCGGCATACTCCCTGGCCTTTTCCTCGGTACGGGACCCAATACCTACCACCACACCGTTTTTTGTTCCCTGCAACGCGGGAATGGTCTTGCGGACGACGCGTGCGGTGCCCAGGACACCCCAACGCAATTTCTCGCTCATTGAATACTCCTTTTTCAGGCTCTCTGCCCTGGCAGTGCGGCTTCATGCCCGTTCGCAGTTTATGGGTTCGGATCGTAGTGCAGTGAGGGATCTTGGCTCCCAGCCCTCTTCGGCTAGAACGTCTTGCCGAGGGAGCCGAGCTGGCGGGCGGCCTCGACGATGCGCGCAGCCATGCCGGCCTCCGCGGAGGCGCCCCAGACGCGGGGGTCGTAGGTCTTCTTGTTGCCCATTTCGCCGTCGATCTTCAGCACGCCATCGTAGTTGGCGAGCATGTGGCCGGCCACCGGACGGGTAAAGGCGTACTGCGTGTCCGTGTCGATGTTCATCTTGATCACACCATAGGAAACGGCATCAGCGATTTCCTGGTCACTGGAGCCCGAACCGCCGTGGAACACGAGGTCAAACGGGTTCTCCTTGCCGATCTTGGCGCCCACCTCGGCCTGGATCTGCTTGAGCAGCTCCGGGCGCAGCTTCACGCCGCCGGGCTTGTACACACCGTGGACGTTACCGAACGTCAGCGCCGTCAGGTAACGGCCGTTCTCGCCCGTACCCAGGGCCTCGATGGTCGCCAGGGCATCTTCGGTGGTGGTGTACAGCTTCTCGTTGATCTCGTTCTCCACCCCGTCTTCCTCGCCACCGACAGTGCCGATTTCAACCTCAAGCATCATCTTCGCCGCAGCGGAACGCTCCAGCAGCTCGCGGGCAATGCGCAGGTTGTCTTCGAGGGCCTCGTGCGAGCCGTCCCACATGTGCGAGTTGAAGATCGGGTTCCGGCCGGCCTTGACCTCAGCCTCCGAAGCTGCCAGCAACGGCAGGACAAAGCCGTCCAGCTTGTCCTTGGGGCAGTGGTCCGTGTGCAGCGCAATGTTGACGTTGTAATTCTTCGTTACCTCGCGGGCAAAGGCAGCGAAACCGAGCGAACCGGCCACCATATCCTTCACCGATGCACCGGACCAGTACGCTGCGCCACCGGTGGAAACCTGGATAATGCCATCGGACTCAGCCTCGGCGAACCCGCGGATGGCCGCATTCAGGGTCTGCGACGACGTCACATTGACCGCCGGAAACGCAAAGCCCCCTGCCTTGGCACGATCGATCATCTCGGAGTAGATCTCTGGGGTTGCAATGGGCATGCTGACTCCTCAAGTGGATTTTGTTTTTGGGCGCGCCTGCCACAAGCACGTGCCAGACAGTCCCAAGGCCCCACGCAGTCCTTCGTAAGGATTGCGCGGGGCCTCCGTGAAATGAACCTACTCGGCAACCTCGCCGGTGGATTCGTAGGTGGCGATCTTGCCGATGCGGCGCTCGTGGCGTTCGGCCTTGCTATACGGTTCGGCTAGGAACGCCTCGATCAGTTCGGTGGCCTCGTGAACGGTGTGCTGGCGGCCACCCACTGCCACGACGTTGGCGTT
Source organism: Arthrobacter sp. UYNi723 (assembly GCF_054057635.1). Taxonomy (NCBI): domain Bacteria; kingdom Bacillati; phylum Actinomycetota; class Actinomycetes; order Micrococcales; family Micrococcaceae; genus Arthrobacter; species Arthrobacter sp. UYNi723. Next base: position 6,855 of record NZ_JBSRZM010000032.1, on the reverse strand, counting down.
GTTGTGTTCGCGGGCCAGTTTGGCGGTGTCGAGATTCCATGCCAAGGCCGCGCGCACGCCTTTGACCTTGTTCGCCGCGATCTGCTCGCCGTTGCCTGAGCCCCCCAGCACGATCCCGAGGGCGTCAACGCCGGCGGCCTGGTCGGCCACGACGGCGGACGCGGCCTTGATGCAGAACGCCGGGTAGTCGTCCTCGGCATCGTAGGCCGCTGGCCCGTGGTCTACCATCTCGTAGCCACTGGCTGAGAGTGCGGTGATGAGGTGAGAGCTAAGCTCCATACCCGCGTGGTCGGTTGCGATGTGAACGCGCATGAGGGGTCCTTCAGACTGGTGGGGTGCGGTGTTGTTGTCGTGCGGCGTCGTTAGCCGAAAGCGAGCTGCCCGTTGGCGCGCAGCGACTCGATGGCGTCCTCAGGCGACGGCCTGCCGTATACGGCGGATCCGGCCACAAAGACGTTGGCACCGGCCTCCGCGGCGCGGGTGATGGTTTCCTCTGTGATGCCGCCGTCCACCTGGATGGCCACGTTCACCCCCGAACCGTCCACTGCCGCGCGGGCACGGCGGATCTTGGGCAGCATGACGTCGAGGAATGCCTGGCCGCCGAAGCCCGGCTCAACGGTCATGATCAACAGCATGTCCAGTTCGGAGAGCATGTCCAGGTACGGTTCCACCGGAGTGGCCGGGCGAAGTGCCATGCCCGCCTTGGCTCCGCGGGCGCGGAGTTCCCGGGCGAGTTTGATGGGGGCATCTGATGCCTCCACGTGGAACGTCACAGAGCTCAGGCCGGCGTCGGCGTACTGCGGCGCCCAACGGTCCACGTTTGCGATCATCAGGTGGGCGTCCAACGGGACGGGGCTGACCTTCTGCAGCCGTTCCACAACAGGCAGGCCGATGGTCAGGTTTGGCACAAAGAGGTTGTCCATAACATCCACGTGCACGGCATCGGCGTTGCTGATGCGGGCAAGCTCGGCCTCGAGGTTGGCGAAGTCGGCCGAGAGGATGCTGGGGTTGATGCAGCATTTCAGAGGTGATGCGGACATGGTGTCTGCCTTTCGGTAGCTGTCAGAGCTCGGATCAGGATGCCTTCCGTGCAGCGGCAAGGGCACCTTCGACGTCGGCCAGCAGTTCCTTCCAGCTGGCTACAAACTTCTCCAGGCCCTCGGATTCGAGGAGTGCAACCACCTCGTTGTAGGAAATACCCAGTGCGTCCAGTGCGTACAGCACGGCCTTGGACTCGGCATAGGCGCCGGTGATGGTGTCCCCGGTGACCACGCCGTGGTCGAACGTGGCGTCCAGGGTCTTCTCCGGCATGGTGTTGACGACGTCGGCAGCAACCAGTCCCGTGACATACAGGGTGTCGGGGTAGGCCGGGTCCTTGACGCCGGTGGACGCCCACAGGGGACGCTGCGGACGTGCGCCGGCTTCGGCCAGGACCTCCCACCGATCGGTGGAAAAGAGCTGCTCGTAGACCTGGTAGGCCAGGCGGGCGTTGGCTACGCCGGCCTTGCCCTTGAGGGCCTTGGCTTCGTCGGTGCCGATGGCGTCAAGGCGCTTGTCGATCTCGGAGTCCACGCGGGAGACGAAGAACGAGGCCACGGAGTGGATCGTGGACAGGTCGTGGCCGTTGTCTTTGGCCAGTTCCAGGCCGGACTGGAAGGCGCTGATGACGGCCCGGTAGCGGTCCAGGGAGAAGATCAGGGTCACGTTAACGCTGATGCCTTCGCCCAGGGTTGCCGTGATGGCCTCAAGGCCTTCGAGGGTTGCGGGGATCTTGATGTGGACGTTGTCCTTGTCCACCTTTTTGTAGAGGTTCTTGGCTTCGGCGATGGTGCCGGTCGTGTCCCAGGCCAGGCGCGGGTCAACTTCGATGGACACGCGTCCGTCAACACCCTTGGTGGCGGCGGCGATCGGAGCGAACAGGTCGCAGGCGTCAGCGACGTCGGTGGTGGTGATCTCGAAGATGGTCTCCTCGACGCCGGCACCCTGCGCGGCAAGTTCGGCGATCTTTGCGTCATAGTCGGAGCCGGAGGTGATCGCGGCCTGGAAGATGGACGGGTTGGTGGTCACGCCGACCACATTCTTTTCGTCGATGAGCTTCTGCAGGCTGCCGCTTGCGAGACGCTCACGCGAAAGGTCGTCGAGCCAGATGGACACGCCGGCGTCGGACAGCTGGGCGGTGGGGGTTGCGTTGGTCATGGCTTCTTCCTTCAAAAATTGTGGACTGGTGACAGTTCGCGGCCGCGCCGCGGGACGTCCCCCATGAGGCCGTCCCGCGGCGCTGGCCGCAGTGCAGGTAAATATCAGTTGCGGGCAGCGGCCAGGGAGTCCTTGGCGGCGGCGGCAACTGCCTCCGCGGTGATGCCGAACTCCTGGAACAGGCGTTTGTAGTCTGCCGAAGCGCCGTAGTGCTCGAGCGAGATGGAACGGCCGGCATCGCCAACGAATTCCCTCCAGCCCAGGGCCAGACCGGCTTCGACGGAGACGCGGGCTTTGACGGCTGCGGGGAGCACGGATTCGCGGTAGGCCGCGTCCTGCTTGTTGAACCACTCCACACACGGCATGGAGATGACGCGGGCGGCGATGCCTTCGACCTGGAGGGCTTCGCGGGCCTGGACGGCCAGCTGGACCTCGGAGCCGGTAGCGATCAGCAGCACGTCGGCCGGAACGGTTGCGCCGTCCTTGGCCGCTTCGGCGAGGACGTAGCCGCCCTTGGCCACACCCGCCGGGGAAGCAAAGGTGTCACCCTGTGCTGCACCGTTACCGCGGGCGAAGGTGGGGACGTTCTGACGGGTCAGAACGATGCCGGCCGGGTTTTCGTGGTTCTCCAGCATGGTCTTCCAGGCTATGCCCACCTCGTTGGCGTCGCCGGGGCGGACTACGTCCAGGCCCACAATGGCGCGCAGTGTGGAGAGCTGCTCCACCGGCTGGTGGGTGGGGCCGTCCTCGCCCAGGCCGATGGAGTCGTGGGACCACACGTAGATGGACGGGACACCCATCAGAGCCGAGAGGCGGATGGCCGGGCGCTGGTAGTCACTGAAGATCAGGAACGTGCCGGAGAACGCCCGGGTCCGGCCGTGCAGCGAAATACCGTTTACGATCGACGCCGCGGCGTGCTCACGGATGCCGAAGTGCAGGACACGGCCGTAAGGGTTGCCCTTCCAGGCATCGGTGGAGCGGGAGACCGGGATGAAGGAGGCCGAGCCTTCGATGGTGGTGTTGTTGGACTCGGCGAGGTCAGCCGAACCGCCCCACAGCTCCGGCATGACCGGGCCCAGCGCGTTCAGGACCTTGCCCGACGCGGCACGGGTGGAGACATCCTTGCCTGCTTCGAAGACCGGCAGGACTGCATCAAGTCCGGCGGGAAGCGTCTTGGCTTCGATCCGCTCCAGCAATGCGGCGCCCTCAGGGTTGGCCGACTGCCACGCCTCAAATGAGGAATCCCATTCGCTGCGGGCGGCAGCGCCGCGGTCGACGACGGCACGGGCGTGGGCCAGTACGTCCTGGTCCACCTCGAAGGACTTGGCCGGATCGAAGCCCAGGACCTCCTTGAGGCCTGCAACTTCGTCAGCACCCAGGGCTGAACCGTGGATCTTGCCGGTGTTCTGCTTCTTGGGCGCCGGGTAGCCGATGATGGTGCGCAGAGAGATGATGGACGGCTTGGACGTCTCAGCCTTCGCGGCCAGCAGAGCCGAGTACAGCTCCTGGACGTCTTCTACGTACTCGCCCGTCTCGGTCCAGTCCACGCGCTGGGTGTGCCAGCCGTAGGCCTCGTAGCGCTTCAGGACATCCTCAGTGAAGGAGATGTCAGTGTCGTCCTCGATGGAGATGTGGTTCTCATCGTAGACCACCACGAGGTTGCCCAGTTCCTGGTGCCCGGCCAGCGATGAAGCCTCGGAGGTCACGCCTTCCTGAATGTCGCCGTCAGAGGCGATGACCCAGATGGTGTGGTCAAACGGGGACGTGCCCTCGGCAGCGTCGGCGTCGAACAGGCCGCGCATCCGGCGCTGCGAGTAGGCGAAGCCCACCGAGGAGGCCAGGCCCTGGCCCAGCGGACCGGTGGTGATCTCCACGCCGGCGGTGTGCTTGTACTCAGGGTGGCCCGGAGTCAGCGAATCCCAAGTACGCAGCGCCTTGAGGTCGTCCAGTTCCAGGCCGTAGCCGGACAGGAACAGCTGGACGTAAAGGGTCAGGGAGGAGTGGCCTGGTGACAGGATGAAACGGTCACGTCCCAGCCAGTCCGGGTCGCGGGGATCGTGGCGCATCAGCTTCTGGAAAAGAAGGTACGCGGCCGGGGCCAGGCTCATGGCCGTACCGGGGTGGCCGTTACCGACCTTCTCCACGGCGTCCGCGGCCAATACACGGGCGGTATCCACGGCGCGCTCGTCCTCGGGCGTCCAGTTGAGTGTTGCTGAGTTTGCAGTGCCGGCGAGCATCACATTTGTTGTCGGGTTCACGGTTTGTCCTTTTGGATCTGGTCGGCCTGGAGCGGCCGGACGGATACTTTCTGGTTGATATCAATGATTGCGAACCAAATGGGCAGGGGTAACACTGTTTTCTGACGGTTCTTACTACCCTTTTGGGTTGGAAGGACGTTTCCGCACGGGTATGCTGTCCAGATGAGTGCAGCGCCGGACCCATCCCTGAAAGAATTCACTGTGCCCCTACCAGACCTGCCGTGGCCGCTTTTGCAGAGTGTGGCAGCATTGGCTGATGCCCCCCTGGCCCAGATAGCGGAGCGCCTGCGTGATGCCACGCTCCCCTACATGGGAAGCAGCGCGCTTGTGATCTTCACGGAAGACTGCACAGGCCGCCCGCAGAAGAAGGCTGGCGACGAAGACATCATTTCCCGGGTCTCCATCACCGAGCTGGACACGCTCCGTGGCACCCTTAAGGATGAGGGACCTTGGTTCGGGGAAGCCGAGCTCGCCGGCAAGACCCGCCCCGTGCTCGCCCTGAAACACGCCTCGAGCAACGCCCTCCTGGTCCTCACCGATCCCCCTGCCGATCCGGGGCGCAATGCCGGGCTGGACCTGGTGACGTATCTATGGCGCCTCACTGCGCGGCGGATCCGGGAGAAGGTGGCTGATGCGCCGCCGTCGTACCTGCTCGAATCGCGGGCGGCATCCGCTGAACGCCTTCGAGTGACAGCAGAACTGACCGATGTGCACTCCACCACCCTGGAGACCCTTCTGGCAGCCCTTCGTGCATCCTCTCTGGACGATGCGGCGGCCCGCACAACCGTTATCGACCTCACCGCCAAGGCTTTGATCGGGCTCCGGACCCACAGTGATCGCACAACAGACCTGGTGAAAGAGCCCGTCGCCAAGGCCTTCGAACGCCTGCGGGAGGACCTGCGGCCGCTCACACGCTACAGCGGCATCGAGATCGAATTTATCGAACCGCCGCTCAACGGACGAGCCCTGCCGGGCGAAGTTGCCCACGCGGCACGGGCAATCGTCCGCGGACTTGTGCTGGCCATGACGGAACAACCGGACGTCAGCAGGGTACGGACGCAATGGGACTGCGACGGCGAAAACCTGCTGATCAACGTCCGCGACGACGGCCGGGGTGCACTCAAAGCCGACGCGCCGAGCATCGCCCGCCTGGACCGCAGGGTCCAGGCGCTCACCGGAACACTGCGGATCGACGTTATGCCGGGCTGGGGTGCGGACGTTTTTGTCACCCTCCCCCTGGACCTGCAAACGTCACGCCCGGCGGGGGATGTCGCCGGCTGGGATCTTGCTGCCCGGGAGCTCGAGGTGCTTGAGCACCTTGTTGCCGGGCACCGCAACCGGACCATCGCCTCCACGCTGGGCATTAGCGAGAACACGGTCAAGTTCCATGTGCGCAACCTGTTCAGGAAGCTCGAGGTCGGTTCACGCACCGAGGCTATCGCCCTGGCACACAGCCACGGACTCCGGTAGCGGCGTAGCTGTTCACTCAAGGTCAACAGCCGGTCAGCCATGTCACCGGGCTCCGGTCATTACCCAAGTTCGAGTGCGGTCTCTGCGTCGTCGAACCAGTAGAGAAGTTGACCCTGCCCAGTAACGAGGACTTCCACTTCCCCGGTTGACTGTGCGGTCCATTTAAGACGAAACGGGCCGGCCCGCTCGTCCAGACCGGCGTGCATGCAGGACCTCGTCTGCGTCCGTCGCTGAGGCTGCCATCTGCCTTGCGCATGTCGAAACCGAGAGCACCAACCGGGGTGCCCCGATGGTGGTGCTGTGGCTGTGGGCCGCGGCCTGCGGCGGATCGCAAGCCCGAACGGCTCGCCGCCGGAGGCCAACGACCCTTCCGCAAAATCCCCCCAACCACGCTCAGAGGCAGGGCCGTAACAGCGGTTCCGGCGCGGCGTTGACGGCTGGAATCCCGCTCCGCAGGTTTCGATCATGTTTCGGTATGTTTCCAACATGTTAACTGCGATGGGAAAATAACCCTGCGAATTTCTCACGTAAATATCCATAAAAGGCTCGCCTCGATGAATTGCATAACGTAGCTTTTTCTACACAGACCGAATGCAAGTGATCAGCGTCATGTTCAGTAGGTTCGGAACAGAGATCGGCTGACACGATGAAAATAACGGATCGGGTTTGCAAACGGTCCGTAGCAGATCAAGAAATTAGTAATCAGCTATGCCCAGGAAAACTTTCGGCATATTCCAGGCCTTACGGGGCAATTCGCCTATCAGGCCGTAGGGATCTCATCCTCAAAGAGAATCAAGGAGAAAAGTATGTCTATCGACATTGAAACCGAAACTGTTGTTGGGGTAGCACACCCTCTCGATCCGCTCTCCCGCGACGAGATTTCCCGGGCCGCGGCCATCCTGAAGGATGGCCAGGCCGCGGCCGAATCGTT
>NZ_JBSRZM010000031.1:0-43170 GCF_054057635.1 Arthrobacter sp. UYNi723 | reverse complement strand
CGTTACCCGGGCACGGACCGGATCCTACGATTCGAGATCAAAAACAAAGAAACGTCACTCATAAACTAAATCGCTGTGTCCAGAGTCCTGAGCACCGGCTTGCGGGCGTGTTCGCCGCCGACGATCCGACCGGCAGCCTCCAGGCCGCCTGGCACGTCAAGGAACAACTCCGCACCCTGCTCTCCACCGGGTCCCTCGAAGCCGCAGACGCCGCGAAGTCTGCCCTCGCGGACCTGGTGGAACGCGCCGCGATGCCCGAGACGAACAGGCTCTACCGGACAGTGTGCCGCTGGTGGGCCGAGATCGAAGTCCTCATCGTCACCGGCGCTACAACAGCCAAGGTAGAAGCCAACAACACCGCGATAAAGCACATCAAACGCACCGCCCGCGGCTACCGCAACCCAACCAATTACAAATCGCCTATTCTCTTGAGAAGTGCAGCCCGGATGGCAGCATGAGCAATCATCTCAGCAGACCATTCCCCGGGAACCTTGAAGAGCCCTGTACGCGGGGCCATACAGCGACAGATCCAGGCACTCACGGCCGAGTTACTGATGCTCTCGACCAGCCGAAAGCGGCAAACCGAAGGACGCCACGCGCACTGTCCCGATGATTCCAAGAAGGAGGCTACGCGCGCATCTGGACATGATTCCGCGGGGCTTCCTTGGGCGATGGGGTCCCCAACCGGGTGTCGGCAATCTTATGGGAAGTGCGGGCTGCGCCCACTCCGATGCCAAATACCATCGAAAGAAGCGGCCACGCGACGGGTTCCATGAGGAAGAACCCGACTGCACAAGGAATGGCACCCAATACGAAGGCCCGGTGCCAAGAGCCTAAAGTCGGCGATCTTATTCCCTGGATCAGCGATAGGAACATTCCCACCATTAGTGCGAGGCCGATCAGGCCGAACTCCGCATACATAGTGAAAAACTGGTTGTCGACGGTGCCGTAGATTACGCCTTCGACGTTGTTTGAGAACGCTTTGGCCACAGCCTTCGGTCCTGCTCCAAGCACTATTTCGTGACCTGTCGTAATCTGCATAACCGTATCAAAACCGCCTAAGCGAATTCTTTGATCCTGAGCGGAAAGCTCACCAAAACGCTGTCCAAACCCTTCACCGAAGTACATAGCAATGCTGCCAACGGCGCCTGCTGCCGCAAGTGCGAAGGCTAAAAACTTTGAACGGTCGCTGTCCGCCCGAGCTAGCAATATTCCGAGAAGGCCAGCTGCCACGAACATGTAGATGCTCCTTGAAACCGATGCACTGGCACCCGCCAATGGAAGAGCAATGCTTAGGACTTGAAAGATCTTTCCGCCTCTGGAGCCGTGCGCCGGACCAGAAAGATTCAAGACCGCAACGCAGGTTAGTAGAACGCAGAGAACTAGAGGGTGGCCTAGGAAGGCTGACGCACGAAATACTCCGTAGGTAGTCCCGGGTACTTGGAACTCGGTATATAAATAGAATGGCCTCTTAGTGACGAACTCTGCTATAGCGATGATGGCGGCAACGCACGCTAGGAATGACAGCATTGTACGAATAGTTGCCAGCTCGCGCGGAGAAGCGGCGCTGCCTATCATAATAGCGAGAGCCATTACCGTCGCCGTGAGTAGCCCGACCAGGAGCCTGAAAATGTCAGTCTCAATCACGCCGACGGTCAAGAAAGAAAGCGTACTTATAGTGGTAAGCCAAACGAATGCCAGCTTCGGGCTTACATGTCGTTCTTTGGCGGTCACAAAAGCACTGCAGAGCAGCGATCCGGTGACCAGGATGAGTGCTATGATCTGCGGCTGGCGCTGCTCTGTGAATCCTGGCAGCAGCGGAATGAGAGCGACTGACAACAGCGATAGTACTGCAACTCTCGAGATGGACCCTCGGCAGAACAGATACCCTAAGATAAGCGCGGCTATCCCGACTATGATCGAAAACCAAATCGGTACCACCGGGCCGGGGGCCGCAACAACCTCAGTATTCAGCACCTGCGCTACATGCCACTGCATCATAAGATTTCCGGGCAATTTTGGACCTCATTCAGGATTTATTGGCATCCGTTGCTAAGTGCTGAGCCTAAGATAGATAGGGGAAAGTCTTGGGGACCAATCAGAGCTGTTCACTGGGATCACGGTTAGTTAAATTCTCCAAAACATGGCTAGATGCGGCTGTTGCGCTTTACTAGTTTTCGGTTGACCGGATCAAATGCGGTCGAATCGACTGGATTGGAATACACTTGGATCCCGCTCCGGGGAGCCCATCGCTTCGGGATCGTAGGCAGACGAGATCTCACGAGAAGTCAATATGTCCCCGCCACCCGTCCCCGGACGATTCCTCTTAGAATTACGTTTGGTGGCGGACTCATGTTCAGTATCGTGGCTGTAATAACTGTAGGCATAAGCGTCAGGGCCGCTATTGGGGATTCTGTTCAATATTATGCCCAATACATTTGACTTGACCATGTCCAGCGCATTTAGTGATTTTTGCAAGTCTTTTTGCTTGATCCTTTGAGATCCTACAACGACCACAACTCCCCCCACGTGCTGTGAGAGTACTGCGGCATCTGTCACCGGCAAGAGCGGTGGCGCATCAATGATTACGCTATCGAACGCGCTTTCTAGTCGCAGTATCAATTGCTTCATCTCGCCGGACCCTAACAGCTCACTCGGATTAGGTGGGATCTGTCCAGACGCGAGTACAAACAATTTGTCGTCGCCCCAAGGCTGCAGGACGTCGTTGACATCCGCCGCGCCTACCAGGACTGTCGTCAATCCCGCATTCCGATCGAGGCCAAGGTACTCGTTTATCATTGGCCGACGCAGATCTGCATCTACAAGACAAACAGTCTGGCCAGCTTGGGCAAGCGCGATTGCAAGATTCGTGGCAGTCGTACTTTTTCCTTCGCCCGGGACTGACGAGGTTATAAGAACAGTTCTAGCTTCTCCAGACACGTTTGCAAACTGGAGGTTCGTTCTCAGCTGGCGAAATGATTCGGCTCTTGGGCTCTGCGGGGCTGCTTGCGTGAGAAGGGGTTTCTTCGTTGCGTCCGGGTCAAACGAAATACCACCCAGCAAAGGCGAGTCCGTAATATGCCTGAGATCGGCTTCACCCCTTATCCGGCTGTCCAACATGGTCCTAAGCGCAGTCGCTGCGGCGCCCATGGCGAGGCCCGCAATTACACCCAAAAGTAGGTTAAGTCGGGTGTTTGGAGCTGATGGGCTCGCCGGAGCAATTGCAGGTTTGATAATAGAGAGGCTGACTGGGGATGACCCACCGCTTTTCGGAGTCTCCAAGTCTTCGACAGCTCGGATCAGACTTCTCGCAACCTCTTGGGCGATGGCCGCCGACCGAACGGGGGAACTGTCTTGAACGCTAATATTAATAAGGACTGTATTGAGGTCCGACGTGGCTTGGACTCTTTGCGATAGTTCGTCGGCGGTTACCGGCAGGCCCAAAGCATCTATCGCTGGTTGCAGGACCACGGGGGTTTCGACGGTCTTAACGTACGACTGAACCCTTGCCTGGCTGAATGTATTGCCTTGCTGCAACTCCTGGACCGACCCGGAGCCTTGAATAGCGACAAAAAGCTGAGTATCGGAGGTGTATATGGGTTTCGATAATACCGATGCCGCTCCTCCGAGCAAGATCCCCAGCAGCGTTGAGGCGACGATAAGAATCCAATTGCGGCGTAGGATGCGCAAGTAGTCGCTTAGGTCCAAATCGGGGTCCCCCTGGGTCGATTGCAAGAGGCCGCCAGTGGCACGCCCCCAGAACGGCTATATTCGTGCGGTCTTGCCAATTGTACTCGCCGCATGTGACCACAAGCACCGACGCGCGCCGGTTCGACAATTATGGATTCTTCGGAGTGGATGATTTGGCTGTGTTCATCAACCACTCCAGGGGGTCATACGTGGCATGGGCTGGAGCACCGACATTCGGTGGTGGATGGTTGTCTAGCGATCCGCAGGGTCGCGATAGTGACACCGACGTATGATCACTCGGATTGTGATGGTTCGACTGCCGGAGGATTCTTGACATTCGTCGCTGACGCTATCCAAAACCTGGGTCGGTAGTGGCCAACATGTAGCCGGCGGGCGAAAGGTTGGGGCCTCAGTCGGTCCAACTCGACGCTCGCACTTCAGGCATTAGGAATCTTTCTTGATCGTGTCGGTGTCGCCGTGAAGCTCTCCCTTGGACAGTCCTCGTGATGCCGTTTCCTACTGCCGGACGGCGCAGATGACTCATTTTGTTCTGAGTCCCGCCGCGTCGAGTCCCACGACTTCCGACGATGGTCGGCCGTACAAGTCGCCCGCAAACGCAACTCCCGCGTCAACGTTCTGAACCCGTAACTGAAGAGATCCGGGTTGGTCACGGTCCGCTCGAAGAACCGCGAGATCTTCGCGTTCGAAGCAACGTTCCCGAAGACACCGGCACCGGTCCCAGGATGTCCAGATCGGAGACGTGCTCTCCGCCGCCGGCGAGCATGACCGCCAACGAGCCCAGGATGGTGCCCGGCCGATGCCGGGGCCCGGACGGGACAAACTGGCCCAACCGGTCCTCCACAAGCCCCGGAACCCAAGCGCGTCAACAAGGGACGTCACCACGTCAGTCCGGCGTGGGAGACCAGTTGCTGCCCCGTCGTGGCGACAGGAAGGGACGGGAAAAATTCCGGTATTCTTGGACATCAGAAAGGTGCTCCTGCCGGCCGGTAGAAGAGTGCGTCAACAACACTATTTTCCCAGCTCAGAAGCACCTTTCGTCGCTTTGCCACACCCAGTGGGCGCCACCCTCATGAAAACCCCGGGCTGACATCCCAAGGCTGTGCGACGCGACGTCGCAGTAGTGCCTGCCTAGGTTTTTCAAGTTCGTGCCCCACCCAAGGCTGAAGTTAAAGAATCCTGTCTCATTGGCCCAAAGCTGGCCGTATGATTGCGCAATGAGCATCGATGTCGTGGGTCGCCGCACTGCCAAGCTGATCGGCTCTCGACGCGTCCCGTGGTGGGCCTATCTCTCGCTGGCTAGCCTCGCCGTTGCCACCACGCTGTTTGTCATATTCACCGCCTACCACGCCGGAGTCGGGGAGGGGTTCTGGTTGGTCATATCCATTCTGGCCCTGAACTGGGCTGTGTTCGGCACCTGCTTCTGGATTTCGAGAAGCAAGCCGCGCCGACGTAAAGGATCCCCAAACTGACGACCTGAATGAGACCACACTCGCCGCCGTTGCCTTCCCTTGGCTCCACCACCGGAACCGTGGCCCGAATGCAGCAATTGCTGACCAAGCTCGAGGCAGTCGAGAGCCTCGCGCATCGAAGCGTTGGTGAGGTTCAGATTCGGTGACGCGCCGATCGAGCAGGAAATGACCTGCCGGTTGACGAGATCCATGACCGGTGTGAGGTAGAGCTTTTGGTCGCCCACGCGGACGTCGGTCACATCCGTAACCACTTCTGATTCGGGGCTTTCGCTTCGAAGCCTGGGTCAGCACATTTGGGGCGACAATGCCCGAGCCTCGTCGCTGCGGCTTTAGACGATATGAAGTGAGGGGCGTTCAGTTCCCTGCCCGTCCGGATCGGGCCCATTGTCGCCGGGCGGCCGCGCAGCGCCGGCCTGACATGACGCGTATCCGTGGTGCCGGGGCGGCGCTGCGGGGCCTGTGGCCCGGCGGAATCGGCCTTTGTCCGGACGGGCAGGGGAAGAGGCGAGGACGGTGACGTGAAGGCCGGGGCCTTCTGTGTCACAGGGTCCGTGGGTTGCCATGGACGGTGCTCTTGGATTGTTGGCCCGTGGAGCGTTGCAATGGTAGTGCCACATGTGAGTTTTGGGAGGTCCCGGCTATGTTTGAGCATACTTTCATCGGGCTCGATGTTCACGCGATTTCTGTTGTTGCTTGCGCGCTGAGCCCGGATACCGGCGAGCTGGTGCAGGCGAAAATGGACTCCGACCCGGCGGTGGTGCTGGAGTGGATCCGCCGCCGCGAACCCCCGGTGAAGGCGGTGTATGAATCCGGCCCCACCGGATACGTCCTGGCCCGGTACCTGCGCGAGGCCGGCATCGACTGCGTGGTCGCGGCGTCCTCGAAGCTGCTCCGCGCCCCGGGCGACAAGGTCAAAACGGACAAGCGCGACGCCCGCCTGCTCGCCGAGATGCTCGCCCTTGGTCAGGTCACGCAGGTGCGGGTCCCGACACGGGATCAGGAAGACCTGCGGGACCTGTCCCGGCTGCGGGCCACGGCGGCAAGGAATCTCGCCCATGCCCGCCAGCGGGTGAACGCGATCCTGCTCCGGCATGGCATCAGGTACCCGAAGGACAGCAAGTGGACGAAGGAACATGTGCTGTGGCTGCACCGGCAGCATTTTGACTCCCCGGTGTTGCAGTTCACCTACGAGACCGATGTGGAGCAGGCCGAACTGCTCGCAGCGCAGCTGAAGCGCATTGACCAGCGCGTCGCGGCGATTGCCAAGGACTGCCAGTACACGCAGGTGATCGACGCACTGATGTGCCTGCGCGGCATCCAGACCACGACCGGGTTCGGACTCGCCGTGGAGATCGGGGACTGGACCCGCTTCACCGGCTCGTCCATCGGCTCCTACCTGGGGCTGGTGCCCAGCGAGCAGTCCTCGGGCCAATCCCGGCACCAGGGACCCATCACGAAAGCGGGCAGCAAATACGCCCGCAAACTCCTCATCGAGGCAGCCTGGCAGCATCAGCGCCCCTACTCCCGGCCCGGGGAACGGCTGCTGCGCCAGCTGGACCTGGTCGCCCCGGCCACCCGGATCCGCGCGCTGGAAGCGCAGCATCAGCGCCCCTACTCCCGGCCCGGGGAACGGCTGCTGCGCCAGCTGGAGCTGGTCGCCCCGGCCACCCGGATCCGCGCGCTGGAAGGCAATCACCGGCTCCACCACAAATGGGAAGTATTCGAAGCCCGCAAGAAAAGGTCCGTCACGGCCAACACCGCGATCGCCAGGGAACTCGCCGGATGGTGCTGGTCTCTGGCCGCACCCCTCCAACACGGCGACCACGGGCGAAGAGGCCGTATGAACGCGGCCTGATGAACGTGCCGTCCTGGTGCATCGCAGACGTGACGTGGCAGCACTCCGGGGCTAACTCGAGACCGCACTATGAGCAAACGGGCCACACCGTTGACGCTCGATTCTAGACAGCGATACGCCCCAGCCGAACAATCGTCATGCGGTAACCAACCCGCGAATATCAGTCTGACACTGCAGTCGAACACAAGACTCGCCAGCACGCCCCACCACACCCGGACAGCACCCAACGGAAAGCGGCCCCCCAATCAAGCCGGGGAGCCGCTCACCACTGCCTCTTGACAAACGTTCCTACATATCAGTGCTTGGCCCATCCGCCCCACAGCCGCTCGTGGCGGAACTGCATACAGCGCAGCCCGTGCTGGGGACTCACAGTTGCTAACAGCCCAGAGCTTTATTCTCACAGCACGCTCGTGAATACTGCCGGCCGCGCCCAGATTGCTGAGAAGTTCCTGGAGTCCTGGGCCATGCTGACCTAAAGAGCTAGCTTCCGCAAAGTCGGCGTGGCACATGCTCCCGCACCCAGCCGGCGCCCAGCCCTCACTCAGCGGGGTTATGGAAACGTTATATATGCTTAGTGGGTGAATTTTTGGTCAAGTAGCGGAATCCTGAACATGAGCGAACGCCCGGCGGCGCCCGAACTCGGGCTGGTGTCGGGGCGGCAGCACGCACTCGATGGGCTGCGCACCGTCGCGGTAGCGGGCGTTTTTCTCTTCCACACCGTCACGGGGTTCGCCCCCGGTGGCTCCATTGGCGTGGACGTCTTCTTCACGCTCAGCGGGTTTGTCATCACGCTCCTGATCATGAAGGAGTACCGCTCCACGGGCGGGCTGCGCGTTGCCGTCTTCTACGCCAAACGGCTCGCCCGGCTCTGGCCGGCGCTGTTGGTTCTGTGCGCTGTTGTCGTTGTGGTCGGCCTGATCTTTCCGTCGTCGGGCTGGGGCGGTCAGGAAGCCGACGCCATTCCGGCGGCTGGCTACCTGATGAACCTGTCCAACTTCGGAGCCTTCGGTTCCTCGACCGGCGGCGGCGCGCTGAGCCCAACCTGGACGCTCGCCGTCGAGGAGCAGTTCTACCTGATCTGGCCAGTGCTCCTCCTGCTGATGCTGAGGTTCTGGAAGGTCCGCACGGTCGCCTGGATCACCGCCGTCCTGGCGGCGGGGTTCCTGGTTTCACGCTTCTTCCTGGTCTCCGGCGGGGCATCGCTGGCCCGGATTTACAACGGGCCGGATACACGGGCTGACGAGTTGCTGCTGGGGTGCGCCGTGGCTCTGGTGTTGTCGTCCATCAGCCCGGGCTCGCGGCTCCACGGCTCGCTGCAGGCCGGGGTGCGCCATGGCGGCCCGTTCGCTGGACTCGCCCTGTTGCTGGCCGTGTTCATGCTCAAAGAGCCGACCACGCCCGGTGCCTGGTTTGATGTCTTCTGGACCGTGGGCCCGACGGCCCTGGCGCTGCTGGCCGGGTTGGCCATCGGCTGGCTTGTCCTGCTGCCCGACGGCTTCATCTCAAGGATCTTGGGCCACCGGTGGCTGTCCCGCCCGGGCCGGGACCTGTCCTATGGGATGTACCTCTGGCACTTGCCGGTCTTTATCCTGCTGATTCCCCTGGTCCCATCGCTCGCCATCCGCGTACCGCTGACGGCAGCCCTGACCGTGGTGATGGCCTACGGGTCATTCCGATTTGTGGAAACACCCATCCGCCGCTGGGCCTCCAGAAGGTTGGAGCCCGCCGTCGTCCGTCCCGCTCCGGTGCCCGCGCGGGAGCTGGCGATGGCCGGGGCATCCGGGAAGTAATGTCAAGCGGCGTCACCTGAGTGCTCAGCGCACCGTACCGTCGCGATCAGCTGGCCGCCGTCGTCGGCCTTCTGATACACCGTTACGTGGTTGGTTGATTTCGCGCAGAGGGCGCAAAAGGTCGTGTGCTGTTTAGTCCCCATAGGCAAATAGTACGCAGCAGAAGGTTTCAGATGGGTAAACATTGCCTTTCGCGGCAGGTCTGACGCCCTAACGCGTATCAACACCCTCAAATACCAGAAAGTCTGCGTGTCCTGGACGCCCGGCATCGCACTGGTGGCCGGACTTCCGGTATGGGCTACGCCTCTCATGAGAGATACTTTCCTCCACCCGACGAGCGGGCCACGAGGGAACGCCGCTGGAATCGGCTTAGTCGGGCAACGTCTTGTTGTGTCTGCGCCGCAGCCTGCTATGGGGCAGCGCCCATCAGCTGCAGGCGGACGTCTCCGAGTGCTCCATACACCGGACGATGGCAATCAGCGGACCGCCGCTGGCATCCCTCTCTCCGCGACGACGCCGGTAAGATGTGCCGGGTGACGAGTAACGGCGGAGACACAGCGTGACCAAGCAGGAATGGTTCAAGTACGGTGCACTCTTTCTGCTGGCGGTAGCGGCGTTCGGGGTAGCCGGCATCGCCCTGACGAATCCCCGCGCCCCGGGCGAAGCAGTCAGCCCTGTGACGGCAAGCTCTCAGGTGGCCACGGCGACTCCCACACCGACTGCCACGGCAACCCCGGCACCCACAGCGACCGCAACGGCCCAACAGCTGAAAATCCAGCTTCCAGCCCGGCCCGTCCTCCTGATTCTTGGCGATTCGTACACTGCCGGC
Source organism: Arthrobacter sp. UYNi723 (assembly GCF_054057635.1). Classification (NCBI taxonomy): domain Bacteria; kingdom Bacillati; phylum Actinomycetota; class Actinomycetes; order Micrococcales; family Micrococcaceae; genus Arthrobacter; species Arthrobacter sp. UYNi723. The sequence continues at coordinate 33,516 of NZ_JBSRZM010000031.1, read as the reverse complement.
GACGGCGCGGACCGGCCAGATCAGGGGTGGGCGTACCTTGTTGCCGACTCGCTCGGATACCCCACCAACATCGACGGGGAGGGCGGCACCGGCTTCGCGTGGGGCGGTGGTCCGCAGGACAACGGGGTCCGTGAGTACGAAGTCCGGTTGCGGGAAGCCGCTGCGGATCCGCGCTTCGTCCCCAACGTCCTCATACTGCAAGGCGGCCAGAACGACGCCCTGATCACCAGCCCTGATGAAATCCAAAGCGCCACGGCGCAGACCGTCGAGGCTGCCCGCACGTTGTGGCCCGGCGTCCAGGTGGTGGTTCTTGGGCCCTCGGCCCCCCAGCCGTTAGCGGAGGAACTGCAGGGTGTGAACAGCGCCGTCCGCGCCGGGGCCGCAGCCGCCGGTGCTCCGTTCATCGACGCCTATGAGGCCGGCTGGTTCACGGGTGCCAACAGCCCGGGATTCGACTTTGACGGTGCGCACCCGAACACCGCCGGCCACGCGCACCTTGCTGAGAAGTTCCTGGAGTCCTGGGCCACGCTGACTCAGTGAGCCGCCTTCTGCGGACGCGGCGATGCCTCTTGGACCCCGTCAGCGCGTGTCAACATCCTCAAACACCAGAAACGTCTGCGTGTCCTGGACGCCCGGCATAGCCTGCAGCTGGTCGAAAATCACCCGGCGCAGGTCGGTGTTGTCGATGGCGCGGACCAGCAGGATCACATCAAAGTCACCTCCCACAAGTGCGATGTGATGGACCTCCGGGATCGCGCGCAGTTGCTCGCGCAGTTCACGCCAGGAGTGTTGGCTTACTTTGAGTGTCACGTAGGCGGAGGACTTCAACCCGGCTTTGATGGGGTCCACCAGGGCCGTGAATTTGGTCAGCACGCCTTCGCCGGTGAGCCTGGCGATGCGGGTGTACGCGTGGGCGCGGGAGATGTGGACGTTTTCGGCCACCTGGGTCACGGACATCCTCCCGTCCCGGGTAAGTTCGGCGATGATCCTGCGATCGACGTCGTCCAGGGGCACCTCCCCGGAATCTCCGTCAAGTCGTGCCAATTCGTCCACCGCTCCCGCTCGTTGTCCAGATCACATTTCAATTCGTCTTCCAGACTAGGTCCATTCTGCAGAACCTTCCATGATTCTGCGAAGTACTGGATACGAAACTTCCCTTGGGGCGATACTGGGGGTGACTAGTGGCTACAGAAGGACGGACCAATGACGATCTCCGCGGACCACTCTGCGCCGGACCACGCCGAGCGCCTGCCGGCTGAAGATGCCGTATCCGAAGCGGTGCGCAAGTTCGGCATCACGGTGGAGGACTATATGCTGCCCGCCCGCCACCAGATCCAGATGGTGGATCCGGACGGACGGCTCATGGCAGAAAGTGAGCAGGGCACCGAACCCGGCCACGAGTATCCGCTGCCCGGCGATGAGGAACTGCTAGCCGCTTACGAGCAGCTCGTCGTCGGACGCCGGGTCAACGACCAGAACTCCGCACTGGTCCGCCAGGGGCGCATGGCCGTGTACCCGTCCAGCCATGGCCAGGAAGCCTGCCAGGTGGCAGCGGCACTCTGCCTCTCCGACGGCGACTGGCTGTTCCCCACCTACCGGGACGCCGTGGCGGTCATGGCACGGGGAGTTGATCCCGTGGAGACCATGACCATCTTCCGCGGTGACTGGCACAGCGGCTACGATCCGGCCAGGCACAAGGTGGGCATCCAGTGCACGCCGCTCACCACCCAGCTGCTGCATGGCGTGGGTGTTGCGCACGCGGCAAAGCTCCGCGGTGAAGACACAGTGGTCCTGGCGATGTGCGGGGACGGCGCCACCAGCGAGGGCGACTTCCATGAGGCCCTGAACTTCGCCGCTGTCTTCCACCTGCCGGTGGTCTTCTTCGTCCAGAACAACAAGTACGCCATCTCGGTTCCGCTGGCGCACCAGTCCGTGGCGCCGTCGCTCGCCCACAAGGCAGTGGGCTACGGCATGGCCGGCGAACGGGTGGACGGCAACGACATTGTGGCCCTCCTCGCCGTGCTGGACCGGGCCGTGAAGCTCGCACGGGCCGGCTCGGGACCGCTCCTGGTGGAGGCACACACGTACCGGATGCAGGCACACACCAACGCCGACGACGCCACCCGCTACCGGCAGGACAGCGAGGTGGCCGAGTGGCTGGCCAAGGATCCGATCAGCCGGATGAAGACGTACCTCACCGGGCGGGGACTGCTGGACGACGACGGCGCCGCGCGGATCGCCGCTCACGCTGAGGACGTTGCCACTCAACTTCGCGAGGGGTTGGGTGAGGACGTTCCGGTGGACCCCCAGGAACTCTTCCGGCACGTGTTCTCGGTGCCCACACCACAGCTGAAAGAACAGTCCGCCATGCTGGCCGACGAACTTGCCCGTGAAGCGTCCTCAGAGGAGTCTGCGAAATGAGTCCGACCATCACCACCTCGTCCGAGGCCAACGGCAACGTCAGCGCAGCAACTGCCCGGGCGGCGGCGTCCGCCGCGGCGACTGTTGAGGCCAGCGGACCGCAGGCCGTCACCATGGCCAAGGCACTCAACACCGCCTTGGCGGATGCGATGCACGCCGATCCGTCCGTCCTGGTCTTCGGCGAGGACGTGGGCCTCCTCGGCGGGGTCTTCCGCATCACGGACGGCCTCACCAAGACCTTCGGGGAGCAGCGCTGCTTCGACACCCCGCTGGCCGAGTCCGGCATTGTGGGCATGGCCGTGGGGATGGCCATGAACGGGATGCGGCCGGTGGTGGAGATGCAGTTCGACGCGTTCGCGTATCCGGCGTTCCAGCAGATCGTCAGCCACGTGGCCAAGATGCACAACCGCACCAGGGGCACCGTGAAACTGCCCATGGTGATCCGGGTTCCCTACGCCGGCGGGATCGGGGGAGTGGAGCACCACTGCGACTCCTCCGAGTCCTACTACGCCCACACCGCGGGCCTGAAGGTGTTCACGCCCGCCACCGTGGCCGACTCGTACCGGATGCTCCGCGAAGCCATCGATTCGGACGACCCCGTCATGTTTATGGAACCAAAGAAGCTCTACTGGTCGAAAGACCTGGTGGACCTTGAGGATCTGCGGGCGCAGCACGCCCTGAACGTCGAGGCGGGCAGGTCTTCGGAGGGCCGTGCCGCCGTCGCCCGTGCCGGGACTGACGCAACGCTCATCGCCTACGGCCCGTCAGTGCCCACCGCGCTGGCGGCGGCCGCTGCAGCTGCCGAGGAGGGCCGCTCGCTGGAAGTCATCGACGTCCGCTCCATCGTTCCCTTCGACGACGAGACTGTGTGCGCGTCCGTCCGTAAGACCGGCCGGGCCGTGGTGATCGCCGAAGCGCACGGGTTTGCGTCCGTGTCCTCCGAGATCGTGGCACGCGTCCAGGAACGCTGCTTCCACTATCTCGCCGCCCCCATCCGCCGCGTGACGGGATTTGACGTCCCGTACCCAGCGCCGAAGCTCGAGCACTACTACCTGCCCGGCGTGGACCGCATCCTCGACGCCGTAGACGACCTCCAGTGGGAGAACTGACCATGAGTGAAACGAAAGTATTCCTGCTGCCTGACCTCGGCGAGGGCCTGACGGAAGCCGAACTGGTCAACTGGCTCGTTTCGGTAGGGGACGAGATCAGGGTGGACCAGCCGATCGCCGAAGTGGAGACGGCCAAGTCCATGGTGGAAGTCCCGTCCCCGTACGCCGGCACTGTGACGGTGCTCCACGGCGAGCCCGGCCAGACGCTGGATGTCGGCAAACCGCTCATCTCGGTGCTTCCGGTGGGCTCGGTGGTCGAGCCTGCCGAAACCAAGCCTGCCGAAACCGGTGCAGCGGATACGTACCGTGAAGAAGAGAAGGCCGGGTCCGGAAATGTGCTGATCGGGTACGGGACTCCCGGCGGCAGTGGCGCTGCCCGGAGAACCAGGGCCCCCCGAACAGTGGTTTCGACAGGCTCAAGCAACGACAATCCAGTGGTTGAGCCCGTCGAAATCCCGGATGTGGACATCTCGCTCCTCCGGACGAGGGTCCCTGGCAAACTCGGCGCCGTCATTTCACCGCTCGTCCGGCGCATGGCACGGGAACACGGCGTGGACCTGGGCAACATTCACGGGTCCGGGGACAGTGGGCTGATTATGCGCCGGGACGTTGAAGCCATAATCCATCCGGCGGTTGAGGTTTCGGCAGGCTCAACCACCGAACGCCCGGTGGTTGAGCCTGTCGAAACCAAGGGGGCTGTCGATTCCCGCACAGGACTGGGCATCTCGTCCCGGACACCCGTCAAAGGTGTCCGCAAGGCCGTGGCCGCCAACATGTCCCGCAGCCGTGCGGAGATCCCTGAGGCCACCGTCTGGGTGGACGTGGATGCCACAGCGCTGGTGGAACTCCGGGCAGGCCTCAAAAAGTCTGATCCGCACAATACGCCGGGGCTCCTCGCGTTCATCGCACGTTTTGTCACTGCTGGGTTAAAACGATTCCCGGACCTGAACACCCGCATCGAAACTGCTGCCGACGGCTCCCAGGAGATCGTGGGCTTCGCCGGCATCAACCTGGGCTTCGCGGCCCAGACGGACCGCGGACTGATGGTCCCCTCGGTACGCAACGCGGACAAACTCAGTGCCCGCGAACTGGACGCGGAGATCCGCCGGCTCACCGCCGTCGTACGTGACGGCAAAGCGACGCCCGCGGAACTGGGCAGCGGCACCTTCACGCTGAACAACTACGGCGTCTTCGGGGTGGACGGTTCCGCAGCCATCATCAACCACCCCGAGGTGGCCATCCTCGGAGTTGGCCGGATCGTCGACAAGCCGTGGGTGGTGGAGGGCGAACTCGCCGTCCGGAAAGTCACCGAACTGACGCTCACGTTCGATCACCGGGTGTGCGACGGTGGCACAGCAGCCGGGTTCCTGCGGTTCGTGGCCGACGCGATTGAGAACCCGGGGTCGGTGCTCGCGGACATATAGGTGGCCTTGGTGGACGAAACCGCAGAGCTGTTGGGCGAGCACCTGAAGCAATGGAGAATCGTGCTTGGCCTCAGCCAGGAGCTGGCCGCGGACCGGGCTAATCTCTCCATGCCCACACTGCGCCGCATTGAACGCGGCGACACGGGCGTCAGGCTGGGAAGCGTCCTGGCCCTGACGTGCGCGCAGCTGCCAGGTTTCGTCCCAGTTGCAAGCAGAACGGCCCTACCCTCAGTTGTATCAATGGGCAGTGTCTCCCAGCAGCCAGCTCATTGCTTCGCTCCTGTAAGTGAAGAACTTCGTGGGGGCATGGGGCGCGTTGATGCCAAGGAAAAAGTTAGCAACGACTCGATCTACCGGGCTGGAACCGAGTAGGGCGATCTGTGAAGCCGCGCACGGGATGGACCATACCGCGCGCGCTTCGCGGCTGACAGTTTCCGTAGCGGCCATATCGACCAGCATGGGATGATCGACGCCGTTGCAGACCTCGTTGACCATCGCCATCGCTGCCCTGGCGTCGGCTACCTCGATTTTGGCGTGGGGCGTCCAGATTAGATGGACGATACCGTCGCCTCGGAGCTCGACGGAGCCTTTTCCCCCTTCTATTGGAGTTCGCCCTATTGGAGTTTGCCGCACTCGATGGCCTTCCGTATTGGTTCTGGACCCCATGATAGTCGGCACCAACGCGGCCCCGTGCCTGGACTAGGTGGGGAAGGGCCGGCAGCGGCGGAGCTGATGCATTCGACCTGACCTGCCCGCATTTTCCTGCCAGCGCAATAGCCACCCCGCGCAAAGTTCCCAGTCGGTGGCCGTGTGGTAAAGGACCTCGCTGATTTCAACTCCGTGAGGGTGTGGGCAGCCTAGAGCAGCCCCTCTCCGGAGCGCAAAGCCGGTCTAAGGCGTCTTGCGACCTTCGGGCTCGCCATGCTCGCGGACGCGACCCGCGTCCGGCTGATCCTGGCTTTGCGTGACGGTGAGATGTCCGTCAACGACCTTGCAGAGATGGTGGGTAAGCCCCAGTCCGCCGTGTCCCAGCACTTAGCGAAAATGCGGATGGCCCGAATGGTTTCCACGCGCCACGAAGGCACCCGTGTGTATTACCGGCTGGAAAATGAGCACGCCCGTCAGTTGGTGGCCGATGCCATCTACCAGGCCGAACATTCCCTGGGCGGCACGCCCCGCCACCACCACACGCAGGCGGAAAGCGGCGCGGCATGAAACGCACAGGTGACGGCATCGACAGCCACGGCGCTGACGGACAATCACGACCATGATCATGACTACAGGCACGGGCATCACCACGATCACGGGCACGAGCATCCTGGGGGCTGAGAGGGTTTCTCCGTGGCCTGTTCGTCCCGCACAGCCATGATGCCGCCGATTCCGCGGACGAGGCCATGGAGTCTTCGGTCAAGGGCATCCGGGCATTGAAGATTTCCTTGGCCGTTCTGGCCGTGACCTCGTTCTTGCAGCTGGTGGTGTTTCTTTTCAGCGGCTCGGTGGCCCTGCTGGCCGATACGATTCACAACTTCTCCGATGCCCTGACCGCAGTGCCCCTGTGGGTGGCGTTTGTCCTGAGCCGCCGCGCGGCGACGCGGACCTACAACTACGGTTTTGGGCGCAGTGAAGACCTGGCGGGCTTGTTCATCGTCGCGATGGTTGCCTTGTCCGCCATCGTGGCAGCGGTTGAATCCGTCATCCGCATCTTCCAGCCGCAGCCCTTGAACAACCTCGGCTGGCTGGTCGCGGACGGTGTCCATGCCCGGACCGACGGATTCACCTCCCTGGCGGTCGTCGCGGGTGTGATCGGTGTCTGGCTCGGCTTCCCCTTGGCAGACCCGATCATCGGCATCCTGATCTCGATCACCATCTTCGTCCTGCTGTGGGGCACCGCCAGGGACATCGGCCGAAGGCTCCTGGACGGCGTCGATCCGGCCCTGCTGGAACGTACCGAGGCCGCCATTGCGCCCGTGACGCCCCCGGCTTCAACCGTCCGCCTCCGCTGGAGCGGCCACCGGCTCCACGTTGAAGTCACCACCCCGGCCGACCCGCGGTGGAGCATGGCGGAGCTCGCCAGCCTCAACCGTTCGGTCGAGAACGCCGTGCGGACCAATATCCGCAACGTCGGAACGGTGCTCGTCGTTGCCCGCTAACCGCCGCGCGGCCCGTGGGGCGCAAGCGCCTGCTCAGCTGACTTCTGAACAGTGGGCGGGAAACGAAAGCCATCAATCCGCCCTGACCATCGCCGAGCTCCCGGGCCACGGCCGGTTCTTCCTCACCGATGCAGCCGTGGAAATGATAGGAGTATTCGGCGGGCTGCTTCACTGCTACACGGGCCCCGGCGGATGCCGGAAGCAAGGCCTGTGTTTCACATGGACCCTGCCCCGCAAGCCTCTCGGATGCGAACTGCGGCCCGGAGGGGCAGATCAAAGTAGTTCTGCGGCCATGGGATCCGTACTGTCCTTCGGCGTGATCAACATGCCCGCCGACGTCGAATACGAAGGCCCGCGCCCTGTCACCTGGCTTATTTGGGCAGGCTCAAACCGGGGAACAGACTTTTTGGCACTTTGCAAGTGCCTACACTTTGGTCAGTTGGAGATGTCTTTTGCATCGCTGAGCCCGGCGAGAGCCTTGCGGAGTCGGGCATCGGCATCGTCGGCGACTTCCCGGACGACCGGATTTTCGCTGAGCTGGACCATGGTTTGTGGGTCTATGGCTTCGACAGTGGTTTCGAGCGCGTCCTTGCCTCGTCGGACAATGACATTACAGGGAAGGAGCGCGCCCAGCTCCGGCTCGGCCGCCAGGGCGCGGCTCGCCAAAGTGGGGTTGCAGGCCCCAAGGATTACATAGTCGCCGACGGCGTCGGCGGCCTCGGTGCCGAGTTTGGTCTCAAAAGTGGAGCGGACGTCAATCTCCGTCAAGATGCCAAAGCCTTGTTCACCGAGCGCCTCACGAGTGCGCTGGACAGCGTCCTCCCAGGACAGCGGGACGGTAACTGTGTGGGTGTAGCTCATGAGTCTGCTCCTCATAGGTCGTTAAAGATACGGCCCGGTTCAGGCCGGGGCCGTGCCGGGGCAGCTTGGGGGAAGCTCCCCCGGCACGGGGTCTTGGGGTCCCTGCTTTTCAGGCGAGGGAGAGGAAGAGCTTTTCCAGCTCTTTTTTGTCCATGGTGGTGTCTTCGCGGACGATGCATTGCTCAAGGCCGCTGGCGATGATGGCGAAGCCGGCCCTGTCCAGGGCCTTCGAGACGGCAGCCAGCTGCGTGACGATGTCCTTGCAGTCCCTGCCCTCCTCCAGCATGCGGGTGACAGCTGCGAGCTGGCCCTGGGCGCGCTTGAGGCGGTTGACCACCGGGGTCAGTTCTGTCGGATCGAGTTGCATGAAGTCTCCAAAGGCGTGGGTGTCTTGCCATCAACTATATACCCCCTAGGGTGTTTTGCATACCCTCTAGGGTATCTGCAATACTGGGTGGGGTATCGACCAACGACCCCTTTCGAGAGGCCCCCATGACTTCCCTTTCCCCATCCACCGCCATTACCGCCCTGGCGCCGGAGACCTTGCGCAGCTGGGTCGCCGAGCATCAGGACCTTGTGGTCATCGACGTGCGCTCTGCCGCTGAGTTCGAGTCGATGCACATCCGGGGCTCCTATAACGTCCCGCTGCCGTTGCTGTCCGAACACACCGACGAACTGGCCGCCCGCCTGGGCAGCCGCGTCGTCCTTGTCTGTCAGTCCGGAGCCCGCGCCGAGCAGGCGCGTCAGCGCCTCGCCGGTTCCGGCATCGATACGGCCTACGTCCTGACCGGCGGCGTCCCAGGCTTCGCAGCGAGTGGTGGCGACGTGGTCAAGGGCAAGGACCGTTGGGACCTGGAGCGGCAGGTCCGACTCGCCGCCGGGTCCCTGGTGGTTCTGGGCCTTGCAGGGGGTAAGTTCGTTTCGCCGAGGATCCGGATGCTTGCCGGCGTCATCGGGGCAGGCCTGACCTTCTCCGCGGCCACCAACACCTGTGCCATGGGCCAGGCCATCTCGGCGATGCCATGGAACAGGGCCGCCAAGGAACCCACCCGCGAAAGCGCCATCCTGCAGCTTCCGGTGGCCGAAGCCAGGCAGGCCCCGGCAGCATGATCGCGGCCCTGTTACTGGGGCTTATTGTCGGGGTCGTTCTCGGAATCGTCGGTGGCGGCGGCTCCATCATCGCCGTCCCTGCCCTGGTCTACGGCGTGGGCATGAGCCCGGCGCAGGCCATTCCCACCTCGCTGCTGGTGGTGGGCATCTCGTCCCTGGCTGCGCTGATCCCCCGGCTGCGTGAGGACATCAACTGGCCCGTGGTGTTGCTTGTTGGCGCTGCGGGCATCCCCGCTGCGTGGGGCGGGGCAGCTGTTGGCAGGTTGCTGGATCCGACCATCCTGATGCTTGCCTTCGCTGCCATCATGGTGATCGCCGGGATCCGGATGCTTATGCGTACTGCGGAGACCGAGGGCTCGTGCAGCACAGGCGCCAACCGGGCCTTCCGCTCCTGCGCGCCCAAGGCCGTGGGGGTCGGGATCCTCGTAGGGTTCCTCACTGGGCTGCTGGGAGTGGGTGGAGGTTTCCTGATCACCCCGGCCCTCACACTGTTCCTGGGCCTGCGCATGAAACAAGCCGTGGGTTCATCCCTGGCCATCATCGTGATCAATTCGGCTGCGGGCTTCGGCGCCCACGCCGCGGGATTTACCATCGACTGGCCCGGCGTCCTGTCCTTCGCGGTCCCCGCGATCCTCGGATCCCTCGTTGCTGCCCGCCTTGCCCGCCACCTTAACGACCAGCACATCCGCATCTCGTTCGCCGTGCTCATCTTTGCCGTCGCAGCCTGGGTCACTGCGGGCACCGTTACCGCCTGAAATCCACCCCTCGTTCCGAAACAAAGGAGAACACCATGGGCCTCATCAGCTCCCTGAAGAAGGCATTCAGCAAGCCCTACAAAACCATCACGGTCGCTGAGGCCAAGGAACTCCTGGCTTCGGGCGCGGCTCTGATCGACGTTCGTACCGTCCAGGAATGGCGCTCCGGACGGGCCCCGCAGGCCAAGCATGTCCCGCTGGACAGGCTCCAGACCAGCACGACCGGAATCCAGAACACCCGCCCCGTGATCGCCATGTGCCAGTCCGGGATCCGATCCGCTTCCGCCGCCCGCCTGCTTGCTGAAAAGGGCTATGAGGCATATTCCCTGCGCGGCGGCATGGTCGCTTGGCGCCAGGCCGGGGAACCCGTCCGCTAAGGACAACAGTCCAACTATTCGAAGGAGAAACCGATGACTGAAATCACCGTCAACGAAGCCGACCAGCGCCGATCCACTGACCGGATCATCGATGTCCGCGAGGACTTTGAAGTCGCCGACGGCATGATCCCGGGAGCGCTGCACATCCCCGTGGGGCAGCTGCAGGCACGACTGTCCGAGCTGGACCCCACGGTCCCCGTCATCGCTGTCTGCCGCAGCGGCAACCGGTCCGCCCGCGTCGCAGACGCGCTCAACGGTGCCGGCTTCACCGCCGACACCATGGCCGGCGGCATGATCGCCTGGACCCGCGCAGGCCTCCCCACCACCTGACCCTCCTGCTGAAGATCAGCATCCAACTCTCCAAGACACCATCCGGAAGGACACGAACTTCGTCATGGCAACCATCGATATCACCGAACAGAACTTCGCCGAAACCCTGGAGAACAACGACATCGTTTTCGTTGACTTTTGGGCAGCCTGGTGCGGCCCCTGCCGCATGTTCGCCCCCACCTACGGTGCCGCCGCCGAACGGCACCCGGATATCACCTTCGCCAAGGTCGACACCGAAGCCGAACAGGCCCTCGCCGCCGCGGCCGGCATCACCTCCATCCCTACCCTGATGGCTTTCAAGGACAAAACCCTGGTCTTCTCCCAGCCCGGAGCGCTCAACGCCACCGGACTCGAAGAAATCATTCTGGGCGTAAAGAACCTGGACATGGACAAGCTCCGCGCCGACTCAGCGCAGCACCACCCCTAACATCCCAACGAAAGACAGCTGGCACACCCAGCATTGCAACATACCCCCAGGGGTATTAGAATTGATGCAGGAACAGACGCCAAACTTCCCCTCATGAAGGAGAGCACCAATGCTTATCGAGCGTATTTACGACGAAGACCTCGCCCAGGCCAGCTACCTGATCGGCTGCCAGGCCAACGGAACCGCAGTGGTCGTTGACGGCCGCCGGGACATCGCGGTTTACCAGGATCTGGCGAAGAAGAACGGCATGAAGATCGTGGCGGTCACCGAAACCCACATCCACGCCGATTACCTCTCCGGCACCCGCGAACTCGCGGCCGCCACGGGCGCGAAAATCTATGTCTCCGGCGAAGGCGGTCCGGACTGGCAATACGGATTCGACGGCGAACGCCTCTATGACGGCGACACCGTCACCATTGGCAACATCAGCATCCAGGCCGTACACACCCCGGGCCACACCCCCGAGCACCTGTCGTTCCTGGTCACCGACGGCGCATTCAGCGACCAGCCCGGCTACCTGCTCTCCGGCGACTTCGTCTTCTCCGGCGACCTGGGCCGTCCGGACCTGCTCGACGAGGCAGCCGGCGGCATCGACACCCGCTTCGAGGGCGCCAAGCAGCTGTTCGCCAGCCTGCGGGACAAGTTCCTCACCCTGCCGGACTACGTCCAGGTGCACCCTGCCCACGGGGCCGGCAGCGCCTGCGGCAAGGCCCTCGGCGCCATCCCCTCCTCCACCGTCGGCTACGAGCGCCTTTACGCCTGGTGGGGCCCGTACCTGGCCGCCAATGACGAGCAGGGCTTCATCGACGAACTCCTCGACGGCCAGCCCGACGCCCACGCTTACTTCGGACGGATGAAGCGCGAAAACCGTGAAGGCCCGGCCATCATGGGCGAACGCGACCCGCTTCAGGAACTGGACCCGGCCGACGTCGCGAAGGACCTCGCCGAGGACACCGTCACCTTCATCGACACCCGCCCCAACACCGAGGTCCACGAGGGCACCGTCGCCCGCTCACTGAACGTCCCGGCCGGGAAGTCCGTGGCAAGCTACGGCGCCTGGGTAGTGAACCCCGAGACAAACAAGAACCCCCTGGTGCTCCTGGCTTCCGACCAGGAAACCGCGCAGGACATGTGGGACCACCTCGTCCGGGTCGGCATCGACAACGTCGCCGGCTACGTCACCACCCTCGAGGGGCTGCCCATGAGCACTCCGAAGCTGATTCGGCCCGAAGAACTGGCCGGCTTCGACGCGTCCGTGGTGCTGGATGTCCGCAACCGTACTGAGCACACCGCCGGGCACGTCCCCGGCTCCCGCCAGCTCAGCGGCGGCCGGGTCATGTGGCACCTGGACCAGCTTCCGGCCGAAGGCACCATCGTGACCTACTGCCAGAGCGGAGTCCGGAACTCCGTGGCGGCCAGCGCCCTGCGCCGCGCCGGGTACGACGTCGTCGAACTCGACGGCAGCTACGCCGCCTGGGACGCCTGGCAGAACTCTGGCCAGTCAGCCAGGGCCTAGAACCAGCGGCACCGCACGGCCCGGAAAACCCTCGCGGTCAGGAAAGGCCTGGCCGTGTACGAGAAGAGATAAGGAACCCCTTGATGATGAACGGCTTTTGTATGGGCGGGATGGGGCTTGCGTGGATCTTCTGGCTTCTGCTGATCGCAGGCGGGGTCATGCTCGCCGTGGTGCTGGTCAAAGCCTTCACCCGCAACGCCGGCGGTAACGCGCCCACCGATGGGCAGGGACCACCGCGCACGGGTGCGGGCCCTGCCCGGGCCCGGGAGATCCTTGAGGAGCGTTACGCCCGCGGGGAGATCAGCACCGAGGAATACCAGGAACGGCGACGGATACTGGAGGAGGACGGCCGGTGAGGCCGCTGACACGCCGCCAGCTGCTGGCACTGGGTGCGGTCGGGGCCGGCGCTACGGCTGCCGGCGGCGCCGGGCTGTGGCTGACCACCGGCAACGGACCCGGATACACCGGGGGTGAGGACCTGACCGAACCCCAGGTGCTGGCCAGCCGCGACCGGGTGCTGGAGCTGGACCTGACCGCCGCGCCGGCACGGGTCCGGGTCGGCGGGCGGGATGCCTCCGTCCAGGCGTTCAACGGCTCACTGCCCGGTCCGACCCTGCGGGTCCGCGCGGGCGACACGATCCGGGTCACACTGCGCAACGGGCTGCAGGCTCCCACGAACCTGCACGTGCACGGACTGCACGTCTCCCCACAGGGCAACAGCGACAACCCGTTCGTAAGCATTGACCCGGGCGGGTCCTTCGACTACGAGTTCACCCTGCCCGAGGACCACCCGCCTGGTACCTACTGGTACCACCCGCACCGCCACGGGCACGCCGCCGACCAGGTCGCCGCCGGCCTCTACGGGGCCATCGTGGTGGAGGACCCCGACCCGGTTCCGGTCACCCGGGAGCGGGTGCTGGTGGTCTCCGACCTGTCCCTCGACGCTGCCGGCAATCTCGCCGAGGTGGACCAGATGCAGCAGATGATGGGACGTGAGGGAGAGATCGTCCTGGTCAACGGGCAACTCCGCCCGCAACTGCGCGCCGCGCCCGGAGAACGGGAGCGGTGGCGGATCATCAACGCCTGCCCCTCCCGGTACCTGCGCCTGGCACTTGACGGACAGCAGGTCCGGCTGCTCAGCAGGGACCTCGGGCGCCTGCCGATCCCAGAAGACGTCACCGAAGTGGTTCTCGCCCCCGGCAACCGCGTAGAGCTGCTCGTGGAAACCCGCGACGGGTCCGCCGCCCTCACGGCTGCCGCCCTGGACCGCGGCAGCATGAACGCGATGATGGGCGGGGCCATGAGGGGCGACAACGAATCCGGTGGCGGCCCGGTCGAACTGCTCACCCTGGCCGTCTCGGGAAGCGCGGGCACTGACCCCGGGCCCGTGCCCGAGGGCCGGCCCCTGCGCGATCTACGGAACGAACCGGTCACCGCCGCCCGCACCCTGAACTTCGCCATGGGCATGAATGGAAACATGGGCGCGGGAATGGGCAGCGGACAGGGCACCATGATGGCCTTCACCATCAACGGACGGGAGTTCGACCCCGAACGGCTCGACGAGACGGTCGCAGCCGGGACCGTGGAGGAGTGGACCCTGACCAACTCCAGCCCCATGGACCACCCCATCCACCTGCATGTGTGGCCCATGCAGATCGTCCAGGACGGCGACCGCGACGTGACCGGGCCCAAATGGCAGGACGTGGTCAACGTCCCCGCCCGCTGCCAAGTGAAAGTCCGGGTGGCCTTCGACGACTTCGCCGGCCGCACCGTGATCCACTGCCACATTCTGGACCACGAAGACCAAGGCATGATGGCCACCGTCCAAGCCCGCTGACCGGCCAGCGACACGGGCGGGTAAACGGCCGGGCTCCACAGGGAACCCGCCGTCGGGTCAGCCCGATACCGGCACCCCTAACACTGACAGGATCCGCCAATGGCCTTAGCCAACACACCCTCCCGCCAGCAGCCTCGGACAACCGAGGTCATCACGCTGGGACTGCGGCAGAACCTGGCCCAGTTCATGCTCCTCGTCGCCGTCAACGCCCTGGTCGGCGGCACCCTCGGCCAGGAACGCACCGTGCTGCCGCTGCTCGCCGGACAGGTCTTCCACCTCGATGAGTACACCTCCGCCCTGACCTACATCCTGGCGTTCGGTCTGGCCAAAGCCGCCACCAACTACTTCGCCGGAACCCTCTCCGACCGCCACGGCCGCAAACCCGTCCTGGTCGCCGGCTGGCTCATCGCCCTCCCGGTCCCCCTCCTGCTGATCTTCGGACCCTCCTGGGAATGGATTGTCGCCGCGAACGTGGTTCTGGGCGTCAGCCAGGGCCTGACCTGGTCCACCACCGTGATGATGAAAATGGACCTCGTCGGCCCCGAACGCCGCGGCCTGGCAATGGGGCTGAACGAAGCAGCCGGCTACCTCGGCGTCGCAGGCACCGCACTGGCCACCGGATACATCGCCTCCACCTACGGACTGCGCCCCGGGCCCTTCCTGCTCGGCGCAGCCTTCATCGCCGTCGGCCTCGGCCTGTCCGTGCTGACCATCCGCGAAACACACCACCACGCCAAAGCCGAAGCCGCAGTGCACGTCCCGGTCCACGCCGGCAGCCATGCCGGGCTGAGGAACCGTGAGGTGTTCACTCTGACCAGTTTCCGGGACAAATCACTGTCCTCCGTCAGCCAAGCCGGGATGGTGAACAACCTCAACGACGGCCTCGCCTGGGGACTGTTCCCTGTCCTGTTCGCCACCGCAGGGCTCGGCATCGAACGCATCGGCATCCTCGCCGCCGTCTACCCGGCCGTCTGGGGCGCCGGGCAGCTGGTCACCGGCGCGCTCTCGGACCGGATCGGGCGCAAACCGCTGATCGCCGGAGGCATGCTCGTCCAAGCCCTGGCGCTCGGTATGGTCGCCCTCGGAAATGACTTCGGAACCTGGCTTGCCGCCGTCGTCCTGCTCGGTGCCGGCACCGCCATGGTCTACCCCACACTGCTTGCAGCGATCGGCGATGTCGCCCACCCCGAATGGCGGGCCAGATCAGTGGGCATCTACCGGCTGTGGCGCGACGGCGGGTTCGCCGTCGGCGCCCTGCTCTCCGGCCTCATCGCCGACGCCTACGGCATCCCGGCAGCCGTCGCCGTCGTCGCCGGCCTGACTGCGCTCTCCGGCATCATCGTGGCCGCACGGATGCGAAGCAGCGACCACCGCGGCCAGGGATGAACGAGTGGAACCACCTCAAGGACGGATGACCGGGATGCCCAGGTGGGTCAGGCTGACCCGGCATGAAGCGGTCCAGCGAATCCGGATCGTGGATGAGGCCGTCTCGCACGGGCGCGAGGAGGCACTTGCATGCGGTGTCAGCCCCGACGCGCTGGACTTTATGGCGAAAGCCTTCGAGGGAGAGCGCCGGGCTCGCGCCACGGACCTGTGCAGCCCAACCACCATCGACCTTGCGGCAGGCGGCCCGGCAGGGCTGCCCGGTGAAGTCTGGGTACATCCGCACATCAGAAGAGGGCGGTTCGTCGAAGGGCATTTCAGGTGCCGGGCGCAGTAGGGAGGCGACGCGGACAAACTCAGTGCAGGTGAACGGGACGCGGGGAAGCGCTGTCCCTCTGCCGTCGAACGAGAGAGGGCAAAAAGACGCAGGAACGCCTCGTCGCATCGGTAATTGAGAGATCGAGGCGTCCGCGCCCCATGCCTTCTTGCGGATGATGGTCCGGAGCCGAACGGTCGTGGCGCGGTCAGCGGGTGACGAGCTGTTGCGCTCGCTGGTGTGAGACGCCAAGTACCGCGCCGATGTCGCGGACGGTGACACCTTGCCGCTTCAGGACCATGGCCGCCTCGTGGCGCTCGTTGGCTGATGCCGCCTTCAGCTCATCGGACCTGGCAGCTAGCTCACGCGCTTGGCGGAGGTGGGCTGCGACTTCGGGCGTGTCGAAGGTGACTTCGACGTCGAAGTCGGTTTCGGGGCGTCCCGTGATCATGGCCGCAAGATCGCGGACCATTTCGGGGATCTCGGCGACCGTGCGGGCCTGAGTGGTGAGCCCGTCGATTTGGGTGGATTCCAGGTACCAGAACCGGCCGTCCCGGCTGGCCGTTACTTCGAGTTTCATTTGGTGTCCTCTCCCTTGGCCTGCTTCATGATTTGCTTGGCGAGCTTCTCGCCGATTTCATTGTGGCGCGGCACAAACGTCGTATTATCGCCGACGTTCACGCGTGTGTGCCTGCCGCCTTCCTCGGTGGTGTACTCGACGTCGAGGTCCTTTGCGGTCTGCTTGAGCTGGTTCAGGAGTTCCCGGCGCTTCATCACGAGAAAAGTCTATAGCGGACTAGGCGAGGCCGTCTAGTCCGCTATGGACTGTGCCTGGGCGAGCTGTACACCTCAGCGTCAGACGGCTTCCTCCGCGTGCTCAGCGCACCGCACCGTCGCGATCAGCTGGCCACCGCCGTCGGCCTTTACATAGTGGGTCACGTGGTTCGTGATCCTGCCGCAGTGATCACAGAAGCACGCGTGTTGTTTTGTCTGCATAGCGAGATGTTACGCAGTTCGATGGATTTAAGGCGAAATCCCGGCTAGGAATGTGGATCTCCACATGCGGCCCGGACCGCGTCCCGCATCCCGGAAACTCCAAGGGCCCGCGGGTAGAATCGGGGCCAAGAAGAACGCAGTCGCTTTCCGGAGGTACGGAGAAACAATGTCAGAATGGCTCGACGTCGGCGCGGACAACTACGTGCTGGTCACCGAAGGATCACTGCTGAACACCGGCCTGATTGTGGGCTCCGAGAGGGCCATGGTGGTCGATACCGGCTGCGGGCCGCGGCAGGGGCGCGAGATCCTGGATGCGGTGCGGGAGAAGACAGACCTGCCGCTCGTCGTGGTGAATACGCACGCGCACTACGACCACTTCTTCGGCAACGCTGTCCTCGCATCCGACGGCGCCACCGAGTTCTGGGCGCACGAAAACTGCGCCCAGGAGATCGACGACCACGGGG
Source organism: Arthrobacter sp. UYNi723 (assembly GCF_054057635.1). Lineage (NCBI taxonomy): Bacteria > Bacillati > Actinomycetota > Actinomycetes > Micrococcales > Micrococcaceae > Arthrobacter > Arthrobacter sp. UYNi723. Next base: position 16,040 of record NZ_JBSRZM010000031.1, on the reverse strand, counting down.
ACCTGCAGCGCCGGTTTGTGGGAACGCTGGAGCCGGAGATGTCCACAGGCGAGGGTGAGAATGTGGAACTCGTGGTGCCCAACGCCATCGTCAAGGACCAGCCCGTGCTGGTGGACCTGGGCGGAATCACCGTGACCCTCTTCTACCTGGGCCGCGGCCACACCGACGGCGACCTCCTGGTGGGCACCCCAACCACCCTCTTTGTGGGCGACCTCGTGGAGCAGGGCGCGCACCCGTCCTTCGAGGACTCCTACCCGGAGGAATGGGCCGACAGCCTGCGCCACATCTCCGCGCTGCGCCACCGGTACGAGTTCCTGATCCCCGGCCACGGCCAGCCCTGCAGCGACCAGTTCGTCAAGACCATGGCCAACACCATGACCACCGCGGTCCGGCAGGCCCAGCAGTCCATCCGCGAAACCCCCACCGACGCCACCAAAGCCATCCCCGTGCTGCCCTACGGCCCGGAGCAGTCACGCTGGTTCATCAAGCGCCTGCAGGAGACCCGGCCGCTGCACTAGGTTTTGGAAACGCGGAACGGTCCTGATTGCAAATGGTTGCACTTAGCATGCCTCCCGCGAAGTCCAATGGCCCGTCCCGCGGACCGTGCCTCACCTGAGCCCCGTCCGGCGAGACCTCAGGCATGATTGTTGGGTGATCACCGAACATGCATTGCTCTCCGTCCGGCCCGGCATGGAGGAGGAATTCGAGACTTCTTTTGGCAAAGCGAAATCCATCATTGGTTCCATGCCAGGATTCCAGGGCCTCACGCTGTCCCGTTGCATCGAGAACCCGGCCACGTACTTGCTGCTGGTGGAATGGGCGCGGCTGGAGGACCATACCGAGGGTTTCCGGGGATCCGCCGGGTATCAGGAATGGCGTGCGCTCCTGCACCATTTCTACTCGCCGTTTCCCACCGTGGAGCACTACGAGCCTGTCTTTGTCATGTAACCGGGAGCCTTCCGCGGCGCTACGGCTTGGACGGCTCCGACATACGAATCGCCATAACGATCAGGCCAGCGATCGGGATAAGCAGCCGGAAGAGCTCCGTCCACCGGCGGCCGGCATCACGGAGGCGGCGGACGCCGACGGCGAGCGTGGGGATCATCGTGGCGATCACCCAGAGCGAGGCAAGGCTGGAACCGACACCGATCACCCCGTTGGGGGTGGCCACGTTCAGGGCGCCAAGGATTCTACCGCCGCGTACGGTCTGTGGCGATGGCGTTCCGGGCGCCGCGGCACACATCAGAAGGCCCAGCCCGCCCGTGAATTTGGTGGTGTGGAACCGTGGCCCGCGCGCCGCCTCGGTGAAATTCCAGCGGCGGTGCAGCTCGATGGACACGAGGTTGTCCGCATTGACCACGTACCAGGCCTCCGACGCCCGGGCCCAGACCCACCGCAACCGAGCCTCCGTCAGCGCCGCACCCACCCCGCGCCTGCGCCACGCCGGCAGGACCGTCACGCCGCCGAGGTAATGCCCGGAAGGTGCCGGCCCGTCGTCGTGGTCCCAGCAGTGCGCTTTTCCCCAACCAACAACGGCACGGTCAACGGTGGCCACAACAACATGCCTGTCCGGGTCTGCCACAGCCGCAGCCATGGCCGAAGGGCTCAACGGACCCCGGCCGCTGGGGTGCTCGATCGCGGCGATCGCCTGGCAGTGGCCACGGCAGCGGTGGTGGTGCTCGCGCTCAACCGGTGAGCGGCTGCTGCCCTACTCTTCGGGCATCGGCGCAGATTAGGTATCCACGAGGCGTGCCATCCCCGGCATGTCAGGCTTCATCAGCCGGCAGTTCGAAGAATAGCCAGTCGGGAAGCGCCGGAACAGCTGCTAGGGCGCCTTCTCAATTCCTTGGTTCTGTCGGGACGCCGAGAGAAGCAAGGAAGTGAAATGGCCGAATTCTAGGCGACGCGTTGTGTATGAGGAGCGCGCGGGCAGGGGCGCGAGGGAACAGGCAACCTGAATTCGCACTGAGGGTCGCTCTCAGGCTGTTTGCGGTGGGATCTGTTCGTGGCGGTGGTGGGATCTGAGTTGGATGATCCGCCCGGCGCCTGCCACGGCGACCAGGACCCCGCCGCTGACGGCGGCGATAAACAGGGCCATGCCCAGGGAAATTGTCCCGTCCAGGCCAAAGAACCTGACCCTGACGTTGTCCTGGTTCTGCACGATGAAGGCGATGAGCAGGATCAGCAGCATCAGGGCGGCCACGGTGGCCACCCAGATCATGCCTGCGCGGGTTACTGCCGGCCGCTTCGCAACGGCCGGAGCGGGCCCGGGGCCGTGCACCGGCTCCGGCGTCGGAATCGGTTCAGCATTCATGAGGTGGTCCCCTCTTTTGGTTCCCGTGGACATGACGGGCGGGTCCCGGGGCCAGGGCTGGGAAGGCTCCGGGCCCCGGGTTTCGGGTCAGTGTTTCTTGAAGGCGTCTTTGATTTTTTCCCCGGCCTGCTTCAGGCCGGCCTTCGTCTGGTCGGTCTTGCCTTCGGCTTTGAGGCTTTCGTTGCCGGTGGCCTTTCCTGCGGCTTCCTTGCCCTTGCCGCCGGCTTTCTCGGCGGTGTGCCTGATCTTGTCACCTAAACCCATGATGGCTCCTATCCATGGCCGGTCTGCCAGCCCATGCCGGCGGGACACTTTCATCCTATCGCCGGGCGAGGGCGACGGCGATAACATTCACTCGGCACCGTCGTCAGGGGCGTCCGGCGTTGTAGTGTGTTCCGATTTGGGCGGCGGTGAGTGCGGTGGAGTAGGCGGCGGCGTACCTCATCCTGCCTGTGAAGGCATGGTTGGACGGTTCGTTGGGGCCCCAGCCGGCGAGGTTGTTGTAGCCGATGCGCCAGAAGCCTTTGACAGTTTCGCCCGTGGTCGCAGACGGATCCTGCGCGGCGAGCTGGCCGTCGACATAGAGTTCCATCCCGGCCGGAGACAGGGTTGCTGCGACGTGGTGGGGTGCCCCGTCGTTGTAGCTGCCGGGGCTGGTGATGACTTTCACGGTGCCGGGGTAGACGCCGAAGACGAGCTGGCCGGCGTTGTTCATGAAGATGTGCCGGTCATAGGCGGTTGAGGTTCCGGTGGCGGTGTTGCCCCAGCCGATCAGCCGCCCGCCGGCGGTGCTTGTCCTGAACCAGACCTCCAGGGTGAAGGTGTTCGTGGAGGCCCGGGCGATGGCGCCTCCTGCCGACACGTACGTTGAGGTGCCGGTCAGGGCGTAGGATCCGCCGGCGTCCCGGGGGGTGCATGGCCGGTTCGCTGAGGTGGTGTCGGAGCTCATGGTGCCGCGGTAGGTGCCGGGGTTGTTTTTGCCGGAGAAGTCCGCCGCCACGGCGGAGCCGGAGGGTTCGGCGAGGCGGTAGGCGAAAATTGCCGCGGCCTTGTCCGCTGCCATGGCGCCTTGGCAGGTGAAGTAGGGGGCCGTGCCTGCGGTGTTGGTGCTGTTCGTGATCCGGGCCAGATAGCCGCCGGAGGTGGGAGGGGTGGCCAGCGCGGCCAGGCCGATCACCAGGGCCAGGGCGAGGGCGGCGGCAGGAAGGGCCGGGCGGAGCCGGGGTCCGCCCTGTTCCGTGGTCATCCGGGCACCCGGGCCGGTGTTTCCTGAGGGCCGCCGGAGCGCAGGCCCCGTCCGAGGACCCAGAAGACGGGCAGCAGGCAGAGCAGGGCGGTGATGATCCATCCCCACCAGGGCAGGTCGGCGGAGGAGGAGAGGTGGTAGTAGCCCTCGCCGTCGGTGGCGGTGAGTTCGCTGACCTGGCCGCTGGACAGCTCTGCCGTGGTGCCGTGCTCGGCCCGGACCGTGATCGGCAGCAGGCCGGTGGAGGCGACACTGGCCCGCGTCCCCGATTCGTCCGTGGTGACTCCGAGCAGGGTGAGGCCGATGAAGGGACGGAGCAGGATGACTGTGAGGGAAACGACGGCGCAGGCGCCGAAGAGCCGGACGGGTCCCTGCCACGGCCCGCGGATCCAGTACCTGGTCACGGCCCACACGGTCAGGCCTCCGGCCAGCAGCAGGGGCACGGCCTTAACCAGCCATCCCCAGCCGGGCAGGAGCGTGGCCACCCCGAGAATATTCTGCGGGGTCAGGACCCAGGGGTCGTCGGTTCCGTTGATGTCCCCGCGGGTGGTGATGCCCCCGGCCTCGTCGATCCCGGCGATGCGGTGGGTGTAGACCGTTCCGGGCCGCCCGGGCGGGGTGAAGGTGATGACTTCCCCGGTGTGCAGCGCGGACGCGGGCACGGGTTCGGACAGGACCAGGGAACCGACGGGTGAGCTCTGGCCCATGGAGGGGGTGGAGACAACGAACCAGCGCCAGCCGGCCAGAAAGAACAGGACCGCCACGATTACGAGCCCCGCTGCCAGCAGGGCGGCGGCGGGCAAGGCCATGCCGCGGACCCGTCGCCATGCCGGAGTCGCCATGGGGTTTCCTTTCCGTGCGGGGACGCGGGGCGGTGCCTGCGCCGGCATGACGTCATCCGGCACAGGCACCGCACCGTGTGTTTTTAGCTGGCGAAGGCCCAAGTGAGCGGCAGTGATGCGGCCAGGCCCTGGTAGGTGTTGTCTGCCGTCGTGTCGAGGGTGACCTTGATGGTGACCGGGACGTCCACGCCGGCGGCCGGGGCCGGGGTGATGCTGATCGCGGGCGCCCCGGCGAGGGTCGCGGCGGTGCCGTTGAAGATGGACGTGCCGCCGGCGGTGATGACGACCTTGAGCTTCGCGCACAGGTCCGTCGCGGTGCCGTTGACGGCGCCGTTGTTGGACTGGGCACACGCTGCGCCGGGGGTCAGGGTGAAGGTGCCGGCGTTGGCCGTGCCGATGTTTTTGATCGTGATGTCGGTGCTGACGACGTTGCCGGGCACCAGAACCGTGCTGCCGCCGAACTTGTTGATCGTCGCGCAGGTCGCGGTGTTCGCTCCGACGCCGCCGGCGCCGGAATTGGACGTGCAGGTGACGGGGGTGGTGCCGGTGGATTGTTCCTGCATCACCAGGGTGCCGGAGCCGGCGGTGTTGGCGCTGTTCGTGATGCTGGCGGCGAAACCGGAGAGCGTCCCGGTCAGTGTCAGGGACAGCAGTCCCGCGCCGGCGGCGGCGGCGATGAGAGCCAGCGGAGCGATGCGGCGGTTCTTCTTGGCGGGCATGGTGGAATCGTTCATGGCAGCTTCTTTCAGGAAGTCGTGATCAGACAGAAGGACCCCGCCGGGGCACCCTTGCGACGTGGTCCCCGGCCTGTCCATGGCGCACAGATATCCGGTGATGGTTCACGAATATCCGCTGATGCGGTCTAACCTGCGCCGTCCATGAATGATCTGCCCGGGATCCGGGCCCGAACGGCTGCACCGCTGGCGCCCGACGAACGTTACCGGCTGGTAGCCCCTTTGCCCAATTGGCTCGCCGCACCGGCACCGGAATTAGCCCACGGTCCCCGCGGGCGGTCAGCCCTCCAGGCCGGCCTGCGGTCGGCTGACCGCCCCGCACGATTCTGAACGGGGCTCCGCGGCCGCCACCGCCGCCTTGCTCAGCGATGACTACTGCATCATCCTGGCCCGCCGGATCCTGGACGCAGCCCGTGCCATCCGCGATTTATGCGGAGGTGCCGCGGAGCCGGGCTCCGCTCTCTTCCGGGGCACGGGCGGTACCCGGGATGGCGCAAAGTGCCCCGCTGTTCACGGTTGTACGGAGTCAAAGAACCGGTACTCCGGGGGATCGGTCCGGGCCTCGTGTGCCTTGGCCTGGATGAAGTCACGGTCGTCCTGGGAGAGCACCGTCTCGCCGTGCCGGTCACCCTCGTCGGTTCCGCCGGTCTCCTTGCAGATGGTCGCTGTGATCGTGCGCGGCAGGATCAGGCATCCCGGGTGGTCGATGAGCCACTGCTGTGTGGCGTGATCGAGCCGGTCCCACTGGTCTTTGATGTTCATCCCCATGAATGCTGCCTTCCCGAGTGAACGCGTATTGAGGGCCTCGGCGTCGCGCCGGTACCCGGTGTGCGTTCAGGGTACGCCCCGCCGGCAGACGAAGGACAGGGGCCGCGGGACGGAACCGTGCACCGCGGCCCGTCGAACCGTCCCATCAAGGCACGCCGGCTGCGCACAGGGATGTTCAACACCTGACCGGGCGGCTAGTGTGGGGTGTCGAGCGCACCTACCGAACGACCGGTAAGTGCGCGGGTGCTCAATGAGGAGCCGGCTGACAGCGGAGGACGTGGAGTGACGGCCAGATTTGAAGTGTTCGACGACCCCGACGAGACCTTGCCTTTCAAATTCCAGCTTCGGGCCGATAACGGTACGGTGGTGGCAGTTTCCCAGGCTCTGGACAGCATCATGGCCGTCAAGGCGGCCATCGCCGCCGTCCGGGAAAGCGCGGCCACGGCCCTCGTTGTGGACATGCGAGAGTAACCGGGGCGTGCGGGCCCCAGGTCAACGGGCGATTCCAGGCCCGACCAACACGGCATTGCCTCGTGTGACGGAAGCGCCGGCTGAGCCCTACACACAAAGGAACCCCCGGGGGTACACAGCACCGAGGTGGACCAGAGCCCCGGAATATCTGCCCTCAAACAGCGTTGGTGCAGGTCAGCGTCGAACGCCAGGTCGCGTGGGCGGTGGACATTTTGGAGGTCCAGCCCGAGGCATGCCCCGTGGTTAGACCCGGAAGACGTGCACGTGCGGATATCGTCGGTGTAGTGAGGGCTGAGCTCTTCGCGCACTGCCCCGTCGCTCCTGTCGGGGATTCGTTTCGATGGGAGTTCTATGTCTGCTGTTCAGGTCCATCCGGATGTCGCCATGGTGATGAGGGTTCTCGGCGGCCTCGCCCTCGTCTGTTCGCCCGCCAAAGTCGAGGCCGACAACGCTGAGTACGGCGCCGCGATCTCGGAAATCGGTCGGTCTCCGGTTCGGTTCCGGGTCGGCAAGCTGACCCCGACGAAGGTGGGATTGTTCGTGACGGTGTGGCGGCGCTCTCCCGGCGGGTCGACCGAACCTCTGCCTGCGGAGGAGGACCCCGACATGCTGGTGGTCTGCGTGCGGGAGGATTCCCGAGTCGGAGCATTCGCGTTTCCGAAGGCGGCGCTCGTCAAGCATGGCGTCGTGTCCGTGGGCGGCGCCGGAGGCAAGCGAGGATTCCGCGTCTATCCGCCATGGTCAGCAACGACGATTCGGCAGGCGAAAAAATCCCAGCAATGGCAGTGTAGTTACTTCTTCGAGATGGCTGACGGATCCGCCATCAATCCGCAGCGAGCCATTCGACTCTTCGTTGCGGCCTAGCTAGGAGGAGCGCTGGGGAATAGCTCTAGACGCATCCCGTGCAGAAAGCCGGAGATCAGCTCGCGATGATGATCTCCGGCTTTCTGATGCCCGGAACGATATAGCCCTTACAACGCCAGCACTTCGTCGGAATTTTCTGGCTGCTGATCTTCATTCTGGTGGCCGTCTCGTCCGGCGCCGGCCGTTAGGAACAGCTGCGAGACGGAAACCAATCTTGTCCGGAGGGATCCATCTGATGACCGGAAGCATGCCCAGCGCGCCGCGCCGTTGACGCGATTTGTCAATCCCGTGACGGACCGATAGGGTGACCTCTGATCGCATGGGGGATCACTGCTAACGTTCGGAGATCGGTGTGGCTCTCATTGACTATGTCCTGGCGCTGTGCGCGCTGTTGGGCACACTCGTGGTTCCCTTTTATGTGATGTACCACGTGCTGCGCCGGAAGCGACGCGCAGTGCGGGTGACCGCCACGAGGAGTAACCCCAGCTAGCCATGCCCTACATCGATATCAACCCGCATAAGGGCCGCCCCAAATGGCAGGCCTACGCCATCCTGGCCGTGCTTCTGGTCCTCACCGGCGCCGTCGTGATTGCCGCGCTCACCCGCGGCTGACCTCGCAATTCCGCCCCAGCGCCTAGACTTACAGATTGAATCAGTCCGTAAAGTGCCGCAGAACCTTGTGCCGAAAGTCCTGGGGGGACAGACATGCCCGATCCGGCGGATCAGAACGCACGCCCCATCGCAGAAGATGCAGGGCTACCGCAACCGCCCCGGCGACGCCGTGACCTCCGTCGCGCCGACGGTGCCCTGCAGGACGCCCAGACAGGAACCATGCCAGCCGTAACGCCAGATCTTTCGAGCACCCCCGACGCCGGCACCCCGGTTCCGCGCCGCAGTTCCTGGGCGGAGGCGGCGGCCGCCGCCGACCAAGCCAGTCCCGCACCCTCTGCTCCCATCACCTCTGCCCCCATCACCTCTGTCCCCGCGCCCACCCGCCGGCCCGCCAGGCCGCCGGTGACCCCGCTGCCTCAGGTGACGCCGCAGGACGGGCAGCCGGCCGAGCCGGACTTTGGCACCCCCGCATTGGCGTACGACGGCGACGAAGCCGCGCCGCCGTCGTCGTACGTTCCTGAGGAAGCACCGGAGCCGTCACCGGCGTTCCGGCGCATCCGCCCCACCACCGCGGACATCATCGCCGACAGCCCCATGCCCGACTTCATCAGCTCCCCGGGCCTGTTCGTCAAAGAGCAGAAGCCCCGGCCGGTAGGCGGCGTCCGCGGCGCCCTCTACTCGCTCACGGGCGGGGCCTGGAACATGGGCCCCAGCGCCAAGCAACGCGAGGAAGACGAGCTGGGCCGCCGCATCTCCCGCCAGCTGCAGGGCAGCTACAACACCGCGGTGCTGAGCCTCAAGGGCGGCATCGGCAAAACCTCCACCACGGTGGGCGTGGGCCTGACGCTGGCCGAATTCCGCGGCGACCCGCCCTGCGCCATCGACGCCAACCCGGACTCCGGCGACCTCGTGGAGCGCGCCCTCGGCGAGGGCATCTACCAGCAGGCCAGCCCGCGCACCATCACGGACCTGCTGGCGAACATCGACGGCGTTGACTCGCTCACCGGGCTGGCCCGGTACATGCACCACGCCGGCCGGCTGCACCTGATCGCGGGGGAGCAGGACCCGGAGGTCTCCGACTCGCTCACGGCCGCCGAGTACCTGCGGATCCGCAAGCTCATCTCCAACTACTACTCCGTGGCCCTGACCGACTGCGGCACCGGCGTGACGCACAACGCGATGAGCGGGATCCTGCAGTCGGCGGACAACCTGATCATCGCCGCCGGGTATGCGGTGAGCGGGGCCAAGCGTGCCCGCAGCACTCTGCACTGGCTGGCGAGCCACGGGTACGAGGACCTGGCCCGGAACGCCGTGGTGGTCATCACGGACAAGGACGAGGTCTCCTCCCGCGTGGACAAGGACGCCATCGAGGAGCACTTGGCCGGGATCTGCCGCCAGCTCATCGCCGTCCCGCACGACCGCGGCGTGGCCGACGGCGACCTGGTCACCCTGGACGTGCTGAAGCCCGAGACACGGCGGGCGTACAAGGAAATCGCGGCGTCGATCGTGGACGGGTACCGGTAGCTTCCCCCTTCCCCCCGCCTCCCCAACTAGGTAGCGCTAACTGTCGTTATGAGGGCTCAAAACGACACTTAGCGCTACCTACTTTTGGGTGGGCAACAATCTTGAGTGAACGCACCCGGCCATCTTTGGCTGATCCTGAGCATCGATCACTAGCGTCAGCGCATCAGCCATATGAAAGGTGAGTCAACGATGACCATTCTTGAATACCTCACAGGCCTGGCAATCATCCTCGGGTCCCTTATGGGTACCATGGGGCTCGCGGCGGCGGTCATGCGTCATAGGCAGCGCCACTAGTGGATCGGAAGACTGGTTTCCAGCCACTCGTGAAACGTCTGGAGCCCGACGGCGGATCCTGCCGCCGGGACCAGGTCACCGCGACGCATGGCTTGACCCATGAGGCCGGGTGCCGGTACCTTCACGACCAGCTTCCGCTGCCCGGATTTTCGCAAGTATTTGCGGACCAGGTCCGCGAGCTGCTCCCGACGGGGCCCGCCAAGATCAGCAACCCGTCCGCGGGGTCCCTGCTCGGCTGCGTCCACCAACGCCGCAGCCACTTCCCGCGCTGCGACCGGCTGAGTGATCATCTGAGGAACCAGGACCACCGGGCCAATCGACGCGGCGTTGATGGCCATGGGCACAAACTCGTGGAACTGAGTGGACCGCAGGACGGTCCACGGCACCTCTCCGTGCCGGACGGCATCCTCCTGCGCGAGCTTCCCGGCGTACAGCCCCGAAACGGCTCTGTCGATGCCTACGATCGAGAGCGCAATATGGTGCTTGGACTGAACCGCTACCTCAGCTGCGAGCAGGTTCCGGGTGGCGGCGGTGAAAAAGTCCACGGCTTTCCTGGTGGAAATCGTCTGGATTCCGGAGACATCAATAACGGTGTCCACACCCTGCAGGGCTTCGTGCAGCCCGCGGCCGGTGAATAGGTCCACGCCTTCTGATCGCGTCAGGCTGGTGACCCGGTGTCCGCGGTCCCTGGCAATAGCGACGACATGTTGGCCAACGGTCCCGGTACCTCCTGGAACGGCAATGTACATGCTCAGATCCTACGGCCCGCGGTCGGCCACACTGAAGACAGGTAGCCGCTACTCGTGTGCGCGTGTGCTGTACACCCCTAGTCTCGGACCATGGAGCGGGGTAATTACCGAACAGTACGGCGGCGCGGGCGGGCACGGCCTACCGAACGAGAGATCCTGAAGCTCGCCGCAGTGATCGGTGACTTGGACCCAGACGGTGTCAGCCGGAAGGTCGCCGTTGTCGCGCCCGTCTCCGGATTCGGCCTCCTGCGTGAATCGCTGCGGAAGATCCTGAACAAGGGATCCGGCATTCGCTGAAAGCCGGGGTGAAGTCGGTTTCGACAGGCTCAACCACCGGAGCCGTCAGGAGTCCCGATCCAGCGTGTTCGTTATATCGAACATTCCGGCCGGGGAGCCATATGATCGTTATATGGAACATTCCGAGGCGACCAGTTTCTTCAGGGCAGTCGACGCCGCATCCCTTGGCCGGTCGATCGCCGACGCCCGCAAGGAAGCAGGACTTACCCAGCAGTACGTCGCCGAGAAATTGGGGGTCACGCGGGGAACCGTTGTCAGGCTTGAACACGGCGAGCCCGTCTCCATCGTCATCGCCATGAACGTCATCCGGGCGGTAGGCCGTGATGTCGCTCTAATCCCACGTTTCGCCCGGCTGCAGGTGAAGCACCAAAGCCTTTAGGCACACCTGCACGCACGCCACATCACCCTGAACTGAGGGAGTGGCCGGGGTTTCGACAGGCTCAACCACCTGGCGGGCTCAACTACCGGCCGCATGCTCAACCACGGGATCCGTCAGAAGTCCCGGTGAATTGCGTGTGACAAAAATTGTCTAGTGGTTGAAGTGGGGGTGTCCCGCCGCGGATGGCCGGGTAGGCGCTTGGGGTGTGCGCGACATATCTGAGCTCAAATGTTGCGCACATCACATTCGTTGCCTACTCTGGATGAGGCTGCAGAGGCGCGGCCATTGGCCGCAGCGTCGCGGCCTCCCCGGCTGCAGCGTCGCAGCCAAGCAAGGAAGGCATGATCATCTTGTCCGAAAAGCTCAGCATTCTCGTCCGTATAGATCTCGACCACGCGAAGGCCCAGGTCCTCGCCAAGGGCCACGTCACCGTTCACAGCATCCAGGCCCTCTACGTGGTGGTGAAACGCGCCAACGCATTGAAGCACAACCTGGACCTGGAATTGGACGTGCGTAACGCCCGCGTGGATCCCGAAGCCCTGCGGCAGCTTCAGGCCTGCTCCGAGACCCATCACCTGCCCGCCAGGATTGACCCTCAGCAGACGCACTGCACGCTGAGCATCCTCCCGCCCCGCCGCGTCACCGCCAAAGCCGCCGAGTTCAGCCACGCCGCCGCCTGACCCACGCTTCATTTAGCGCGAACGCCGGCGCGACAACCCGCAACACCCCGCGCGAACCGGCAGCTAATGACCTCAAATCCCGGATTTGGCGTCATTTGCTGCCTGTTCGCGAGCTAGCTGTTCGCGCGTGGACAAGGGGCTTAACTGTCCGTTTGCGCTGTAGTCGAGGGCCGCCGTCGATGGTTATCCGACGGCGGGAATCCCGCCGGCCAATTCCGCCGCGGCGGCGAGTGCCCAGCGGTCGTTCTCCGGATCGAAGAAGACCACCATGGATGCGTCGGCTTCGCGGGCCTCGTCTAGGGCGAACAGCAGGGCATCCTCCAGATGCTGCGCGTGCTCCAGCCGTTCGGGAAGCGTGCCCGGAAGACCGCCGTCGTCAATTACGACGTGGGCCTTGCCGTCCACGATGACCTTCAGCGCAAAACCCTGGTCCTCATGCAGGGACCCCCGGGTGGATGCGATTTCCGTGACTTTGTCGGCCCGGACCAAACCGTTGTTGATGGTGCGGATCCACACTTCACCCATGAGACCTCCTTGGCTGAGAGGGGCAGGCGGAAGCGCCCCACAAGGCAAACGTTAGTCCTCGCAGGGCCGCTTGTGACCCCCTGAAGGCTGGCGAATTTCCGGCGGCATAGGATAAATCTGATGACTTCGCCAGGAACCCCACAGCCGTTCAACTTCCGAAGCATCGCCATACCCGCCTTCGGGCCGGCCCTGCTGTTCTGCATCGGCGAAGGCGCGGTCCTCCCGGTGGTGGTCCTCTCCGCCCGTGACCTCGGCGCCTCAGTAGCGGTGTCGGCGCTGATCGTCACGCTGATCGGGCTCGGCTCGTGGTTTTTCAACCTGCCGGCCTCCCTCATCACGCTCAAGTTCGGCGAACGCTGGTCCATCGTCGGCGCCGCTGCGGTGGGTGCCCTGGCGCTCGCGGCCGCCGCCATGTCATCCATGATTCCCAACGGACTGTGGCTGCTCGCGGTGGCGATGGCCGTCGTCGGGATGGCCGCCAGCGTCTTCAGCCTGGCGCGGCAGAAGTACCTCACCGAGGCCGTGCCCGTCCAGTTCCGGGCGCGGGCGCTGTCGACGCTGGGCGGGGTCAGCCGGATCGGCGTCTTCATCGGGCCGTTCATTGGTGCCGGGGTGATGCAGTTCGCCGGGATCGCCGGAGCGTACTGGGTGGGGGTGGTGGGCATGGCGGCCGCCGCCGTTTTGGCGGTCACCATCCCGGACCTGGTGGTCCCGCCAGCGCCCGACGGCGGCCACAAGGGTCCGGAGCCGACGCTGCGGAATGTGGCGGTTTCGCATGCCCGCGTGTTCCTGACGCTGGGTTTGGGGGTCCTGCTGCTCAGCGCGCTGCGCGCGTCCCGCCAGGTGGTCATCCCGCTGTGGGCGGACCATCTGGGCATGGATCCGGCCCAGGCGTCCGTGATTTACGGACTGTCCGGGGCGATCGACATGCTGGTGTTTTACCCGGCCGGCAAGGTGATGGACCGCCGCGGCAGGCTGTTCGTGGCCATCCCGTCCACCATCATCATGGGCATCGCGATGCTGCTCATCCCTTTGTCTGCGTCCTTTGGCGGGCTGCTGCTGGCCTCGCTGCTGATCGGCTTCGGCAACGGCATCAGCTCCGGACTGATCATGACCCTCGGCGCAGACTTCTCGCCCGACCGCGGCCGCGGCCAGTTTCTGGGGCTGTGGCGGTTCATCGCCGATGCGGGATCCACAGGCGGGCCCGTGCTGCTCTCCGGGGTGACGGCGCTGGCCAACCTCGGCGCCGGGGTCTCGGCCACCGGCCTCCTGGGGTTCGCCGCGGCCGGTGTGTTCGCGGGTGTGCTTCCGCGGCTGAGGCACCGGCGGAATTACTAACGGTCAGCGCCCCCACTGAGAAGCAAAGTGGTCGCGGAGCAGTTGCACGAAGATCTCTCGATCTAGCTATGCTGGCGCCCTGGGTTGTCGAATCTTAGTTGAGGGCGGGCTGATCAGCTGCAGGTGTATGTGCGAAGCAGCGGCGGACTGCTCCAAGCGTGAGTGGCGTCTACTTTGTAGATTGCTCGGATTTCGAGCTTGAACACGACTGTCTGACCGCCCGAGTTTGCCGTAAATACCTGATTTCCGTTGTATGTCAGCGCTTGATCCTTCGAGGACACGGTTCCACCGGCGTCCGCCGTGACCCGTAGTGCGTTCGCGTACGGCAGCGAGCCCGTGACGGCCAAGGTGACAGTGAGCGTCCTCTTGTTCTGGCTGCAGCTGGCATTCAGCGAAATCGTGGAAGTCGTCGGCGTGTTTAGGGTGGCCGTAGAAAAGCCTGTTGACGCTTGGCTGGCGGACCTGAAGGAGGCGCTTGCTGCGGGGGCGAGAATCAGGCCCAGAACGACGACGAGCGTCACGCCGATGGCGCGCACCACCCTGCCGGCAGCCGAAGTGCGGCTACCCACTGACTGCTGGTTCCGGATCCTTGCGCCAGATGGACGCCAGCAATCCAATCACCAGCACGGCCGGTGCGCCGTACATGAGGGTGTTCAGGACTACCGGCTGGCGCAAAGTGCGAATGACTTGACCCACGTAGGGGACCGTGAGGACGTGCCGGTCAACGGTCGCTCCGTTGAGCGTTGCGGTCCATGGATCTACGCCTTTGTTGGCGTCACCTTTGGTCCGCACAGCCGTCGTCCCGTCCGCATTTGTGAGTATCTGCGTGACGCGGTGGGTTTCCACCCGATGGTTCTCCACAGGAATGAGATAAGTGATGACGTCGCCCACTACGATTTCACCGACTGCGGTGGGGACCGTGACCACAACGTCGCCCGCGTGGATCAGTGGGGACATCGAGCCGGTGAGCATCGTGGACGTCTGATAACCCAGGGCCCGGGGACCAACAGCGAGGAAAAGGAACGCAGACACTGCCACGACGAGCATCGTCGTTGTGAGGACGTTGGCCCCGCGGCGAAAGCCGGTTTTGACGCGCGACGCAGCCCGTGCGGAGATGAAGGTCCCAGCGCTGCCGCGGGGGGTGCGGGGGCGCTGGGACAGCTCAGTTACCTGGGCGGCGCTGCGTGCCGCTGTCGGAATTTCAGTTACTGCGCTCATCGCTATCCAGCCTTGAGGACGGTCTGTTGGTGCTTCTGGCTATTGGTTGGCGGTGCCGGGTTCGTGACTGCCCCCAACCCACAGGACTGACGGCTACTTGACTTGGCCCGTGCGCTGCGTCGCGTCGAACGTGAAGCCGATGGTGCTGGTCAGGCCCTGGAAGGTGTCGTCTGCCGTAGAGGGCAGGGAGGTAGTGATCTTGAGCTTGTCCTCAGCACCAGACGTAATGGATGATAGGCCGGTAAGTGCGGTGCCCGAGCCGATGATCGCGCTCTTAGCCAAAATGGTGGACTTGATCCCCGAGCAAGTGTCTTCCGCGGCAGCCACGACTGTCCAAGCGACGGTGCAGGACTCGATGGTCAACTGCAGGCCGTTAGTTGTCTCCGTGGTGAGCTTTGAGGCGACGGTGGGCGCTGTGGTGAGCGTCACGGTGTTCAGGTTGGAGTTGCCAGTGTTCTTCAGTGTGGCGAACTTTTCGACGGAGTCACCGGGCAGCAGGCCGGTGACGGCGACACTCAGGGTCCCCGGATCGGTCAGGTCGATATCGACGGTGCCAGCAGTGACCTGCTCATCGACCTGTGTTGTGGTTCCCGTGAATGCGCCGTAGGTGCCCATGCCTGCGACTGCGGCGGCGGTGCCCACCAGTGCGACGGAAGCCAGAATCTTGCCGGAAGTGGTTTTCAAGCTGATGCCCATGAGAAGAATCCTTTTCGACGTTGCCCACCCCCAGGTGGGCCAGCCGCCCCCCAGTGGGTCGACCGTGAATGCCAGACTCACGCGGGCTGGCAAGAACCACTTTTCCCGACGAGACGCAACTTACACCTGCGTAATTCCTCAAGATTCTGTCAAGGTTGTTGACGTTTGCGCAGGTCAGAGGCTAATTACATCCATTTGTTGGATTAAAGGCGGCGGCAAGGTGCAGCACAGGTGGATCCTTAAACGTCCTGCGCGGGGGCATTTCGCGGCGTGGGGGAGAGCGTGAAGTTCAACGTGGTGCTCACCCTCGTGGAGATAACCGCGCTGTGCATCGTGATCGGCGTCGGCTTCTACGTCACGACGCAGGGCACCGGGAACCCGGGGGGGGGGGGGGGGGGTGGCCCTATGTTTTTTGTCAAGCGTTGGACCGGGTTTTCTTTCGCAAATGGTGTGACTTGTTTATGGGCAGGGGCGAGTGGCCAGCGGTGT
>NZ_JBSRZM010000030.1:0-48778 GCF_054057635.1 Arthrobacter sp. UYNi723 | reverse complement strand
CAGCGGATACCACCCCAGCAGACGCGCCGCTACGCGGGCATTACCAAATGATTCTTCGATAGCAGCTACGCGGGCATCTTTGATGAGTCAACGCGGGAGCTTGACTGTCTCTTCTGAACGTCTGAAGATATTCACAAACATTCATTCTATGGGATGCAAAAGTCGGCTTTCCAAGCCGGGGAGACCGAGCTCCGGCCCCGCAGGTTCAATCACAAAATTGTAACGATTGCCCTGCCCGGGGTACGTTTGATACAGGCATCTCTGTATTAATGCTTTTGTGACCGTACGCCCAGCCCCGCCGGCGGTCCCAACCACGAGTCTTGACCGGCGGGGGCGGAGAACCCATATTTCGGCAGCTTCGCTGCCTTGGGGTGAAGCCGGAAACCAGATGACCGCCCGGTGGGGGCCACTGGTTCCGGCCGGGCTTTTCCTTGCCCGAACCCGACAGCTAACTTCGCAGGCGCTGAAAGGATCCCTCAGTGCTTCCCCCTACTGCCCGCGGCCGTCATCGTCGCCCGGCGCCATCCCGTTCCCTCCGTTCCGCATCCACGGCTCTCCGCACGCGCGCCGCCGAGTCCTCGGCAGGCCTGCGCCAGCACCTGCCCGTGGCTGCCACGATCAGCGCAGCTGTACTGATCGGCGCCGGAATCACCGCCGCCCATGCCGGAACGACCGGCCCCCCACCCGCAGCCATAGCCCCACAGGCCCTGGCCGCCGGTCCCGCCGTCCAGGCCCCGCCGGAAGCGGCCATCGTTTTTGACCGGCCGCAGGTGGAGACCGCGCCGGCTCCCACTGCCCCGGAAGCCGTGGCGGCAGCATCCGCAGCGCCACAGGGTAGGACCCCGGTTGCCTCTGTCCCTGCTGCCACGGTGTCCTCGGCCAAGCTGGCGGCTCCTTTGGCCAGCATGTCGGTGTCGTCGCAGTTCGGATTCCGGACCAGCCCGATCACCGGAGGATCCGGTGAACTCCACACCGGCCTTGACTTGGTCGCGTCCTGCCAGACTGCCGTGTTCGCCGCCGGGTCCGGCACCGTCGTCGAGGCCGGATGGTCCGCCTACGGCGGAGGAAACCGGATCGTGGTGGACCACGGCAACGGACTGAAGAGCACCTACAACCACCTCGCCTCCATAGAGACAAGCGTGGGCGCGTCCGTGGCCGCGGGCCAGCGCCTGGCTGCGGCCGGCACCACGGGAAACTCCACCGGCTGCCACCTGCACTTCGAGGTGCTCTTCAACGGCCAGACGGTCAATCCGCAGAGCTGGATGTAACAACAGGTCCGACAGAACCTGCCGGCCACAACGAAGGGCTGTGGCCTACACGGGCATCAGGAAGGTCCCGGCCAGGTTCTGCAGCTGGTAGATCCATTGCACCCAGAGTCCGGAGACCATGAGGACACCCAGGGCGATGAGCATGACGGCGCCGCCTATATTGATGGCTCGGATGTGTTTCCGCACGACGTTCAGGACCTTTGACACCCAGTTCAGGCCCAGGGCCACGAGGACGAAGGGGATGCCCAGGCCCAGGCAGTAGACGAACGCCAGCAGCGCTCCGCGCCAGGCGCTTCCGGCGGTGACGCTCAGGCTGAGCACGGCAGCGAGGGTGGGGCCCATGCAGGGTGTCCACCCGAGGCCGAAGACGACACCGAGCACGGGGGCGCCGGCCAGGCCGCCGCGGCCGGGGGCCCGGAACTTTCGGGTCTGCTGGAGCCAGGAAAACCGGCCCAGCAGCACCAGCCCCATGAGCATCACGACGATGCCCAGGCCCCTCATCAGGGGGTCCTGCCAGCGGACCAGCCACGAGCCGATGGTCCCGAACGCCGCCCCGTAGAGGGTGAACACGGCGCCGAAGCCGAGGATGAAAAGTGCGACGCCGGTCAGGACGCGCCGCCTGTTCCGCGGCTGGGTGGGGTCGGTCAGTCCGGAGACGAAGCCCAGGTAGCCGGGGACCAGCGGAAGGATGCAGGGCGACAGGAAAGACACCAGGCCCGCCACGGCGGCCAGCGGCAACGCCAGGATCAGCGCCCCGGAGGGCACCATCGAGGCAAAGTATTCACCAATGCCCATCCGGTTAGGCGTCTTCGCGTGTTGCGGAGGGGGCACGCAGGGATCCGATGAACAGCAGCCCGGCTCCGCCGCCGACGAATACATCCGCGAGGTTGAAGGTTGGGAACCAGCCCGTGTGGAGGTAATCCACGACCCCTGCCCCGTCCAGGCGGTCCACCAGGTTTCCCAGCGCGCCACCTAGCAGGAGCGCCGCACCGGAGAGGGAAAGTGCTGTCAATCGCGGCGCGGACCGGGCCAAGACGGCGGCCAGAGCGGCGACGAGCACGGCGGTGCCGGCGGCAACTGTCCACGGCGGCAGTGACGCGCCGAGGCTGAAGGCCACACCGGTGTTGTAGTCAACCCGGACGTTGAACAGGCCGAAGTCCAACGCCGAGCCGTGGCTGCCGTGGGCCAGGAGCTGCGCCACAGCGGCCTTGACCAACAGGTCCAACACCATCAGGGCGGCGGCGCTGAATCCCAGCACCAGCCGGGCGGCCGGGAAGCGCTTCGTTGCCAGGACGCTCAACTGGCGCCCCCGTGCCGGCGGACCAGCGGCAAGGACAAGTCCAATGGCCCGGGTACCGGTCCGTGCCCGGAGCCGCAGCCTTCGCAGCATGCCGTGTCGGTAGACGCGGCAGCCGGGACGCCGGCCGTTGATACGACGGGGGCATCAGCGGCGCCCTGTTCCTCGAGGGCGCCGGTGCGGGAGGGGGTGCTGCAGTCGTCCGCGGCTGCTTCCTCGTTCCCGGCGGCGGCGTGCGGCACGGTGCAGCAGACCTCGCCCTTCCAGGCGTTGACGCCTTCGCGGACGGCGATCGCGGCGATGACCAGGGCGGCGCCGGCGTCGGCCCACCACCAGCCCAGCGTGCTGTTGAGCACCAGCCCCACGAGCAGGACCGCGGAAAGATAGGTGCACAGGAGGGTCTGTTTGGAATCGGCCACGGCGGTCTTCGAGCCCAGTTCCCGGCCGGCACGGCGCTGCAGCCAGGACAGAACCGGCATGATCGCCAGGGACAGGGCCGCGATCACGATGCCGGGGGTCGAGTGCTGGGCTTCACCCCCGCCGGTCAGGGACCGGACCGAGTCCGCCGTGACGAAGAGGGCCAGGGCGAAGAAGGAGAGGGCGATGATCCGCAGGGTCACGTGTTCGCGGCGCTCAGGATCCTTCGCGGAGAACTGCCAGGACAGGGCGAGGGCGGACAGGACTTCGATGACCGAGTCCAGGCCGAAGCCGATCAGTGCCGAAGAGTCCGCCACGTTCCCTGCCCACAGGGCCACGACGGCTTCGATGACGTTGTACGTGATGGTCGCGGCCGCGAACAGCCGGATCCGCCGGCTCAGAACGGCGCGGCGCTGGGTTCCGGGTGCGAGTTGGAGTGCGGCGGTCATGCCACGCACGTCCCGTCCGGTGCGCAGCAGGCCGGGTCAACGGCCAGCACGACCCCGATCAGGTCCCTGATGGCGTGGCCCAGAGCAGCATCTGCAAGTTCGTACCGGGTGCGCCGGCCATCCGGAACAGCCACCACCAGGCCGCAGCCCCGAAGGCAGGTCAGATGATTGGACATGCTCTGCCGTGAGACGCCGAGGGAGTCAGCCAGGTCGGAGGGGTAGGCGGGCTCATCTGCCAGGGCCAGCAGGACCCTGGCCCTGGTCGGATCCGAGGCCGCGTAACCGAACCGCGCGAGCACCGGGGCGTGCATAAGGGTTTCCATCCACCCAGAGTACATCGCAGAATGTATCAATGTAAAAGAACCGGACGGCTCCGTCATGCAGACAGGGTTTCAGATACCCATGCGGTCCAGGAGGGCGTCTTCTTCCTCATCGGAACTGTTCCGCTTCCGCGCCCGAGCCTCCCGGCGCGCCCGCAAAACACTTTCGGACGGACCACTCTCCTCCTGGTCTTCGCGTTCTTCCCGGGCAATCCGGGCCTGCTGTCGTGCCGTGTATCCGAAACCCACGAACGCCAGAATCCCGAAGGTTAGCCACTGCAGCGCATAGGAAAGATTGGATCCTTCCTGCACCGGCGGCAGGGACAGCTGCTGGGCAGCCACGGCGGGACTGGGGGACTCTGTGGCCATCAGGCCGTAGCTCCCGGTCATCAGCGGGTATTCCACCTGCCGGGCATACTCGGACAGGGCAATGCTGGCCAACTGTCCCTTCGGGGCAGATCGACCATCCATTTCCGGTTCGGACGGCTTGATCCGAACGACTGCCTCCACATTCCCCGCCGGAGGATTGGGGACAACGTCGGGGTACCCGGGCCTCGCGTTGCCAATCGGCAGCCAACCCCTGTTGACCACTATGGTCTCGCCGGACGCCAGCCGGAACGGGACGAGCACCTCATAGCCGGGAGCGGCATTGTTCGGCCTGTTCCGGACAACCCGCTGATCCTGCGCCACGTACTGGCCAGTGATCGAGACGGTGGTCCATTTCGCCTCAGGCTCGGCGGTTTCGAAATACTGCCGCGCGTCGTCGAAGGATATGGGGCTCTTGTCGTAGTTCTGCTGGACGCGCTGGATTTCGCTGACGGCCTGGTTGCGGCGGTCCATCTGCCATTTGCTCAGGCCTGCGCAGGCTGCGGCGACGATCGCGGCCAGAATCAGATAGCCCACCCAGCGACGCGTGAAGAGGAACCGGTACGTCACTCCTGGCTCCTCCCGTCCGGAAATCCGGCCCCGGTCGCAGGGGCTGTAGGTAATTGAAGTTGGCTAGGCCGATGCTCAGGGATGGAGTATTGGTCGGAGCGGGATTCTTGAGGTTGGGACCAGTGCACCTGATCAGCGTAGCTGTCGGACAGTTCCCTCATCACCGGTCGTACCTTTGCGGGAACGTCGCGCTTCGCTCGTCTGTAGCTTGGTCAGGCAGGCCGCTGACAGGCACCCGCTGTGGAATGAAGAAGGCTTAGGCCCAATGCCGTTTACTTTGTGATTTTGGGTGTTTTCTTGAGTGGCCAGTTGGACATTTTGCGTTTGACGGCGCGGGGGACGGTCCGTTGCCGGCGTGGGGGCAGGAGCTCGTGGAGGATTTCCCGGCAGAAGATGGCGAAGGCTTCAGCCAGCTTCTGAGGGGGAAAAAGCCGGGCGCGCGGCGAGGGATCGCCGAGCTGCCCGGAGGGTCCTTGTGAAAGAGAACTGCAGGGGGTCTTCGTCGAATTCTGCGGCGACGGTGCCGATGATGGACCGGATCGCGTAGTGGGCGCAGAGGTGGCCGTAGATTTCCTGGAGCACCCCGTCTGGTGTTTTGGAACGCAGCACGATGCCGGGGCCGCGCTGGTGGGTTTTGAGTTCATCGAAGCTGGACTCTATTTCCCAGCGCCTGGCGTACAGCCGGGCCAGGTCTTCGGCCGGTGCGGCGGCCGGGTCCAGGATCGTGGTGATCAACAGGAACTTGCTTACCTCATCCCCGGCAACGGCCTCGTTCCCCAGGGTGGCTTTGCTCTCGGTGGTGACTTCGTATTCGATGACGCGGACCGGGATGCCGTTGGTGTCCTTGGCCCGGTCCTTGCTGGAGGGATAGATCTTTGAGAGGTATGAGCCGTCGCCGTAGTCCTCCAGCGACGGCAGTGCGCTGTTGGTCCTCATCCGCCACAACAACGCGGCCCCTGTCGCGGCACTGTCCTTCCATGCCGTATAGGAAAAGAACCCGCGGTCGGCCATGGCCAGCATGTCTTTGGCCAGGTCCGCCAGCAGGGCCGGATACAGGTCATGTTCGGAGGTGTCGTACCGGGAGGCCACCGCGGAGAAGACCGCATGGGTGCCGCATTCGACCAGTCCCAGCACCCTCGCCTGGGGGAAGGCGCTTTTGAAGTCCGTGTTCGTCCCCGGCCGGCCATAGGCGCGCTCGTTCGCGGGGGTGTCGGCCAGGTCCAGGGTGGTCCCGTCCACGGAGACCAGCCGCCATTCCTTGTAGAACCCGGGCCCGTCCGGGGCCGCGAACGGCTTGGCGACCTCGGCGAACAACTCCAGCATGACCGCGGAACCCAACCGGTTCCGCGCCTTGTAAATCGCCGCTTTGGTCGGCATCACCCACTCCCGGAACCGGCCGCTCAGCCATTCCATCCCCGCCAGCAACGAGCGCATAACTTCCTCGTAGGATCCGTTGGAGAACAACGCCAAGGCCATCACGTAATAGACCATCAACCGCGAGGGCAGCAAACGGTTCCGCTGCTCCAGGGCCCCGGTACGCCCGATCACCGCATCCACCACATCTGCCGGGAAAACCCGCGTCAACACACCAAGAGAAATATGGTCAGTCAACCGTTCAGGACCCTCCGGGGTCACCCATCCACACTACGCGCCACGCCAAAAGATTAACACACCTGAGCTAAGTAAACGGCATTGGGCTTAGGCCTGCACCAGAAGCCCGGTGGCGAACATCACCGCCAGGCCCAGAATGATCCCGGACGTGGTGGCCGCCGTGAACGTCTTCCCGGCGCTGTCTTTGAGCATCGGGAGCAGCTTGACTGCCACCTGTGCCACGGCCCCGGCTCCGATGCCGAGCAGGAAAGCGGAGAGTGCCGGCTGATAGACAGTAGCTCCGATGATGGCTCCGGCGATGGCCGGCGCGCCGGCGATGAGTCCCAGTGCCGCGAGGCGGGCCAGGTTTGGCGGCTGCTTGGCCAACGGTGTGACGATCGCCAGGCCCTCGGTGGTGTTGTGGATGGCGAAACCGATGATCAGCGACGCGCCCAAGGCGAGGGAACCGACGGCGTAAGCGGACCCGATCGCGAGTCCCTCGCCGAAGTTGTGAAGTCCGATGCCGATCGCGATTAGGAGCGCGAGGCGCCCCGGGGGCAGGGCTGCCGGCTGGGCCGCGGCACTGAGCTTCTGGTGCCGGCGCATCCACGCGTCTGTTCCCTCCAGAACCAGGTAGGCCACCGCCGCGCCGAGGAACACAACCATCGGGCCGCCGAACGCGCCGCTGCCGGCCACGAGTTCCACGGCTTCGAGGGTGGCATCGATGGCCAGAAAAGCGAGCAGGCCCACTGTGACGCCCAGCAGGACCCGGACCCAGGAGGCAGGCGCACGGCGCACGAACGGCATCCAGAGCATCCCCAGAGCTACCGGTATGACTCCCACATACACGCCCAGGAGCGTCATGAGGGCAAAGAACGAGCCGCCGCGTTCCGGACTCAGCGCAGCTGCCTCGATATCGGCGGGGATCTTCCCGCCTATCGACGTCACCAGTGCCACTTCATACGGGTCTCCGTCCACCCAGTGGTAGCTGATGGTGAGGGTGGTGGACTCCAGCGGCGCCATGGTCTCGCGGGTCTGGGTGAACATGGCGTAGTAGTCCGAGACGTTGACCTGGGCGATGGACACCGGGTCAGGTCCTTCGTTGCGGACCGTGATGGAGATCTGCCCGGGCGTGAGGCGGATATCTTCGACGGCGACCTCTTCCTTGGGCGGAACGCCCTCGGAGAGTTTGTTGAGACCCGGGGCATTCAGGAGCCAAAACAGGCCCAGCAGGATCGCGATCAGGACCAGCGGCCCAATGCCGAGCAGCCATGGCGGGACCGGAGTGCGGCGGTGCGGCGCGGCAGCCAGCTCGGCTGCCGTCCTTTCGTCCAGGCTCATGATGCGCTCACTTCGAAGAAGCCCATCCAGCCAAGCTCCGCGAACTCGGTCTTGTGGGCATGGAACATGAATTTGCCCGGGTATGGGAAGCGGATCTCCACGATGCCCCGCTGGCCCTGCACCTGGGAGATGGTGTCCGTGAATTCGCTGGGCGTGAGCATGGTCCCGGTGGGGTAGTAGTGGAAGAAGTTGCCGTGGACGTGGAAGGAATTGATGGGGTCGTATTCCAGGACGTTGATCAGATGGATCCGCACCAGCGCATTCTGCTTCACCTGCACGGGGTAGTCCATGAAGTGGAACGGCAGGCCGTTGACGGAGTAGAACTCGTTGTCATCCCCGCCGTCGGTGTTGTAGCCGTTCATGACCATGACCATCTCGTCATCCGCCGGAGGGCGCCCCTCCTTGGGCTCGATGATGAAGCCGCCATAGAGGCCCTTGGCAATGTGCGGGGCCAGCGGGGATTGGTGGCAGTGGTACAGGTGGGTGCCGAAGGGGGTGGCGTCGAACTCGTACGTGAAGCTTTGCCCCGGGGCGATCGAACCGGCGCCGATCCCAGGAGTGCCGTCCATTTCGGCCCGGTGCACACCGTGGAAGTGCATGGTGTGCGGGTGCGCGCCGGCGTTGGTGAAATGGATCCGCAGCAGGTCCCCTTCCCGCGCCCACAGTGTGGGGCCGGGGATCCGGCCGTTGTAGCTCCAGCCCGGGAATGTTACTCCGGGGGCGATCTCGAAGTCCTTGTCCACGGCGACGATGTCCCACTCGCGCAGGGTCCGCCCGTCCGGCAGGGTGCTGGTTTTCCCGCGGTCGAAATCGCGCAGGATCGCGGTGGGGTCGATGCCGGCGCGATCCGGCGGCACCGATCCGCCGGCGAAGCCGGCATGACCGGCATGGTTTGTCGTGGCCGGTTGGACTGTTCCGCCTGACCCGCCTCCCGCCGTCGCACGCGCGTTCGACGGCGCCGCGGCGCCGCTGGAGCTCCCGGCACCGCTGCCGCTGTGCTGGTCGTGCCCGCTGGAGGCCTGGGCTTGAATCGCGGTGAAGGCCGGTACGGCGGCAAGGACGGCAGCGCCGGACAGCATGGACCGCCTGCTGGGAAGCTTCTCCGACAACGTTTTCGGCACGCCGACTCTCTTTCACTTCAGTGGGAAACAAAATTCTTCGATAAGCCTAACATCTGGCCTGGGCTTGATACCATTGACGTCATGCCCGTCTCCGATTTGTCCCCGTCAGCGCAGGACTACCTGAAGCTGATCTGGTCCGCCACGGAGTGGACCGCCACTCCCATTACCGTCAGCGTCATGGCCGAGCGGCTCGGTGTGCGGCCCTCCACGGTGTCGGACGGGCTCAAGAAGCTCGCCCAGCAAGGGCTGGTTACCCATGCGCCGTACAGGAGTATCGAGCTGACGGACGCCGGCCGTGACCATGCGGTGGCCATGGTCCGCCGGCACCGCCTCCTTGAGACTTTCCTTGTGGAGGTGCTGGGGTATGGATGGGATGAGGTCCACGATGAGGCTGAGGTCCTGGAACACGCCGTGTCGGACAAGCTGGTCGAACGGATGGACCTGAAGCTTGGCCGTCCCACCCGGGATCCGCACGGGGATCCCATCCCCAGCCCCGATGGCCAGCCAAAGGTGCCGGCCGGAACCCAGCTCTCCGCCGCGGTCACGGGCGACACCGTGGCCATCACCCGCATTTCGGATGCGGATCCGCAGATGCTGCGCTACTTCACTGAGCTTGGTCTCGCGCCCGACACCAGGCTTACTGTCAGGGAGCGCCGCCCGTACGCCGATGTGACCACTGTCCGGGTGCACGAACCCGAGCGGGATATCGACCTCGGAGTGTCAGCCTCGGACGCCATCTGGGTCGTCGCCGTCTAGGAGCGCGCTGAACTCTGATCAATCCCCGCCATCGCGGACGAAAGCCATCCATTAGCAGGTGTCACCAACCTGCTGGACGGGTGCACTCCTGTGCCGCTCGTTCAGACGGCACTGCGTGGGGCAAACATGATGACCGCAACGCCCAGCAGGCAGATGATAGATCCGGTGACGTCCCAGCGGTCGGGCCGGAAGCCGTCGAAGATCATTCCCCAGGCCAGGGAGCCGGCGACGAACACGCCTCCGTAGGCGGCGAGGATCCGGCCGAAGTGGGCGTCCGGCTGTAGGGTTGCGGCGAAACCGTAGATGCCCAGGGCGAGGACGCCGAGCCCGGCCCACCACCATTCCTTGCCTTCGCGCACGGATTGCCAGACGAGCCAGGCGCCGCCGATTTCGGCGGCCGCGGCCAGGATGAACAGGACGATGGTTTTTGCGATGGTCACCGACCCATCGTGGCATGTGCGGGAGAGTCAGTTGTGGCTGGCTTCCCCGGTGACCATGTGGTCTGCATGGTTGATGGCTTCGTGGATGAGCCTGATGAGGTGTCCGTCACGCAGTGAGTAGATGATGTGCCGGCCGGACTTGCGGGTGTCGACGAGGCCGCTGAGCCGGAGTTTGGCGAGGTGCTGGCTGGCCACGGTGCGGGGCACCCCTGATGCTTCGGTCAGTTCCGTGACGGTCCGCGGGCCGGCGGAGAGCTGCCAGAGCAGGTGCAGGCGGGTGGGTTCGGCGAGCATCCGCAGGGTTTCGCTGGCCGCTGCCAGATGTTCCGGTCCCGGGGTGACCGAATGGACCAGGGAGGGCTGTTTATCGGCTGTGCTCAACGGGGTCCTTTGGGGTGGTGGATGCGGGGACCGGCCCACGTGGTTGCCGTGGCCAGGACAGGAATGCTCCTGTACTGCCGATTATCGCAATGGTTGCCAAGGCCAGTGCGGCCCAGCCTAGTCCGGCCTGCGCGCCGATCCAGCCCGCGAGGGGGTACGTCAGGATGTAGCAGGCGTGCGAGAGGGAGAACTGCGCCGTGAAGACGTAAGGGCGGGTGTGCTCATCGGAGGCATCGCGCAGGAGCCGTGACGACGGGGTGAGGATGGTTGAATTAGCGGCCCCGAGCAACACCCATAATGCGAGCAGCAGCCACCATCCGGCGTCGGGGGAACCCAGGAACGTCACGGCTGTGGCGCCGGCGAGAGCCATCGGGATCACGGCGGCGCCGGTGAGCATGACAGCGCGGTCCCCGAAACGGTCCAGGATCTGTGGCGCAGACAAAGCGACGGCCATCGACCCAATGCCGAAGCATGCCAGCGCCAGCGCCAGATCAGTGTCGGGGCGGTGCAGAACGTCGCGGACGTAGATCACGGTATTGACCAGCACCAGGGCGGTCGGGGCGGCAACGACCAGGTTCAGGGCCAGCAGGGACCGCAGCCTCCGGTCGCGCCAAAAGATCCTCGCGCCCAGGGTGGTCCGGTGCCACAGGGACCCTTCCGGACCCGGAGATGCAGCGACCCGGGGCAGAACCGTGAAGGCAACTATGAATGCCGAGAACAGGAATCCGGCAACAGTGCCCAGGAACAGGCTGTTATAGCTGAGCGCGGTCAGCAGCAGCGCAGCCGCGGCCGGGCTGACGAGTGCCTCCATGTCATAGGCGAGCCGGGACAGCGACAGGGCGTGCGTGTAATCCCGTTGGTCTTTCAGGATGGTGGGGATCAACGACTGGAAAGCGGGGGTAAAAATGGCTGAGGCTGACTGCAGCAGGAAGATCACCACGTAGATCTGCCACGTCTCCGTGATGAACGGCAGGCACAAGGCCATCCCGGCCCGGATCAGGTCGGCGCCGATCAGCACCGGTTTCTTTGGCAGCCGTGCCACCAGGGCCGTAATTACCGGCGCCAGACCCACGTAGGCCAGCATCTTGATCGTCAACGCAGTACCCAGGACCGCCCCCGCGTTCTGCCCCGCCAGATCGTACGCCAAGAGCCCCAGGGCAACGGTCAGCAGGCCGGTCCCGACCAGGGCCACGATCTGGGCGGCGAACAGCCGCCTGTAGGTTATATTCCGCAGAACCGACAGCATCAGACCGCCTTCCGTAAGTGCATATGTGCGCGTTTGTGCACTAATAGTACTCCGCTCGGCCTCTGGTTCGCATCGCCTGCCGCGAGAACGGGGTGGTCCAGTCCGGCGACACCGTGAGCCGCGGCGACGGACTCATACACGTTCGCAAAGGTCGAGGTCAGCCCTGCCGTGATCGCCGCGCCGGCAGCCAGGATCAGGATCAGAGCACCGTGCGGGCCCATCCGCCGGCTGATCCATTGGACCGCATCGACCACTGTGCCAGCGCGTGAGGTCAGGGCCCCCGAGCAACCGGTCCTGATCCAGCTCACCCCGCACGCCTTCGTCTGCCGGGTGGTCTCGTTCATCTGCCAAGGTCGCAGCCAAACACCTGTACAGCGCCGGGAGTATGCAAGCTTAGTACCTCCCCCAGCTCACCAGGAGGTGTTGCAGCATCGCTCCCTCGCTCGGCCTGGCGGACGCGTGCCGTACAACCATCCCGGCACTGCCCGCCGCATCCTCGATGAGCGGTATGCGCGCGGGGAAATCGACGACGACGAATACCGGAGGCGGCGCGAGGCACTGGAGTAGGGCGCGCGATCACCGCGCCTCCCCGCCGGAGGCGAAGCGCATCCTGGCTGACTCTGGCAATCCCTGCACGGTTCCCTTGCCGGCGGCCAAGGTCCGGCTGGTGCGGCCCGTTCCGCAGGTCAGCCGGCATGCGCCAGGATCGAGAGGCTCCTGACGCCGTATTTCGTGGTCGCCGCACGGGCGCTGTCGGAGAGGAACTCATACGGATTCGTCCGGAGCGTTTCCAGCGCGAACCCGCTGCCGGCGATCAATTCCTGGTAGGTGTCTTCCTGCGTGGCGCCACCGATGCAGGCGGCCCAGAGATCTATGTTGCAGACAATCTGTTGGGTCAGCGGCCTTTCGGTGACGATATCGGCAACCGCCAGGCGTCCTCCGGGGCGCAGCACGCGTGCCGCTTCGCGGAAGACAGCGGCTTTGTCCGCGGACAGGTTGATGACGCCGTTGGAGATGATGCAGTCGAAGCTGGCATCGTCGAAGGGGAGTTCTTCGATGTACCCGTTCGCGAAGGCGACCTGGGGAAAGCCGCCCTCTTTCCGCAGGCCGTCGGCCTTCTCCAGCTGCTCCTCGGTCATGTCAAGGCCCACCACCTGCCCGCCGGATCCCACCGTGACGGCGGCGGCGAAGACGTCCATCCCCGAACCTGAGCCCAGGTCCAGGATTTTTTCTCCGGGCCTGAGGTCCGCCAGGTCGAAAAAATATCCCACCCCGGCGAAGGACTCGACGGCGGCGGCAGGGATCGCGTCCAGCAGCCAGGTCGGGTAGCCCAGCTGCTCCGCAAGACCGCGTCCCATCTTGAAGTGGTACTTGCCAGCGGGGTTTCGGGCCACCGCCCGATAGACCTGCTTGACCTTGTCCTCAAGCTCGCTTCGATCAACTTCAACTGTTCCCATGTCCATGGCTCTACCCGTGTTTCATACGATTTTGAGGGTGGTTTCAACCGGAACCGGATTGGCCAGGCAGTCGCGGACCGGTGACGTGTCCTGGACATACCGGCACAGGGACTGAAGCTGCTCCGGGGTGGCATTCGGGCTGGAGACCCGTGCCTGCGCACGGATGGCGGTGAATCCGGGCCGAGGTCCTTCGAGGCCGAGGAAGGGCCGAACATCCAGATCCCCTTCGACGTGGAACTCCAGTGAACTGATCTCTATACCCTGGGCGGCCGCATTGGCCGCGTATCCGACGGCGTAGCAGAAGCCCAGGGCCTGCAGCAGCAGTTCGACGGCGTTGGGTCCGGCGTTGTTTCCGAGGAGCACGGGAGGTTCGTCACCCTCGATCGTGAAGTCTCCGGTCCGCGTGGTGTCGGGTTCCCCCGCATGGGTGAATCCCAGGATCTTTCCCGAGTTGTGGGTGCCGCCACGCCAGGTGCTGGTGGCTCTGAACGTAAAGCTGCCCTGGGTGGGATCTGCCTGGATCGCATCGATGGTCCCCAGTAGCTGGTCGACGTCAATGCCATTGCGGATGGTCGCTGTCGATTCCATCGCAATTCGCCTCTTTTCCGGGTTGTCCCGGGGTCCGTGGGGCGGCCCCGGTAGTATTCAAGTGAATACTTGAATACCACACCCGGTGGGTATATCTTGTCAAGTACTTGAATATGATTTGCGGAGGATCGGGCATGAGTGACAGGCCGGCAAAGGACAAGCTGTTTGATGCATTTGCTTCCGTGGCTAAGGTCCTTGGCAGTGGTCGGCGCGCCGAGATAGTGGATGTCCTAGCCCAGGGTGAGCGCCCTGTGGACGAAATTGCCGAGGAAATCGGGCAGAGCATCGCCAATACTTCGCAGCATCTTCAGCAGCTCCTGCGGGCAGGTCTGGTGCGCACCCGTCGCGAAGGAACGCGGATCCATTACCGCCTCAGCGGCACCGCGGTCACGCGACTCTGGGCGGCCGTGCGGGAGGTTGCATCCGAGCATGTCGCAGAACTCGACGAACTCGCCGAGGCCTACCTGGGGGACAGGGCGGCCTTGGACTCCCTGACCCGGACTGAGCTGACCAACCGAATGGCCGCCGGAGATGTCGTAGTTCTCGATGTGCGGCCTGAGCGCGAATTCCGCTCTGGCCACATCCCGGGCGCGGTTTCGGTTCCTGTCGGAGAGCTGGCGGGGCGGATGAAGGACCTGCCGCACGGCCGCATCATCGTGGCGTACTGCCGCGGACAGTACTGCGTGTTCGCCGACGAGGCGGTGCGGACGCTGCGGGAACAGGGTATGCCTGCCGTCAGGCTCGAGGAGGGCTATCCCGAGTGGGCTGAGGCCGGGCTGCCCGTCGAGGCTGGCGCGCCGCGCAAGTCCGGCGCACCGGGATAGCCGCCGCGTCCGAAATCGGCGGGGCACTCATTTACGGTGTGTTGTACGTTGTGACCAGACCACGACGGGAATCAGAAGGAGGGACAGGACGCCTCCGGCCAGGGACAGAACGGCGTAGCTGGTGCCGGCGACGACGACTCCGGACAGGGCGCCGCCTGCTGCGCCGGCAAGGGCGATAAGGACATCAATGGAGCCTTGTATCTTGGCCCTGGTTTCGAGCGGGGTGGCGTCGACGATGAGGGCCGTGCCGCTGATCAGGCCGAAGTTCCAGCCCAGTCCGAGCAGCGCGAGT
Organism: Arthrobacter sp. UYNi723; assembly: GCF_054057635.1. NCBI lineage: Bacteria > Bacillati > Actinomycetota > Actinomycetes > Micrococcales > Micrococcaceae > Arthrobacter > Arthrobacter sp. UYNi723. The sequence continues at coordinate 34,055 of NZ_JBSRZM010000030.1, read as the reverse complement.
GCGATCATCAGTTGCCCCATGGATTGCGCAGGGGCCGTTGCCGCAACGATTCCGGCTGCCAGGAGCGTCACGCCCGCGGCGACGGCGATGGGGACCCGGCCGAGCCGGTCGACGAGGACGCCGGTGATCAGCGAGGGCAGGTACATGAAGCCGATATGGATGCCGATCACAACTCCGACTTCGGTCAGGCCGTGACCGTGCGACTGCATGTGGACCGGGGTCATGGTCATGATGGCGACCATCGCAATCTGGGTGAGGACCATGACGGTGGTGCCGACGGCGACACCGCGGTTGTTCCCCGGCGGTTCCGGGGTGGACGGCGAATCGGTGGCCGGGGCAGTCTCCGCCCGGTCCTGGGCACTGATCGCGGTAGCCAGTAGGAGCGGGTCGGGCCGCAGCCAGAAATACAACACCAGGCCCGCGAAGGCGTAGGCGACTGAGGCGAGCAGGAACGGTCCGGCCAGGGCCGGGATGCCCAAGGCTGTGGCGAATGCGCCCATCGGGGTGACCAGGTTCGGTCCGGCAACGGCGCCGAGTGTTGTGGACACCATGGCCAGACTGACTGCGGTGGCGCGCCGCTGGGGTGGTGCGAGGTCGGTTCCGGCGTACCGTGCCTGCAGGTTGGTGGCCGTTCCGGCACCGTAGACGAGAAGGGCAATGAATAACAGGACCACGCTGTCCGATACCGCGGCCAGGACGACGCCGGCTGCTCCGATGCCGCCGGCGATGAATCCCGAGGCCAGGCCGGCACGGCGGCCCCGGCGCTGGGAAATCCGTCCGACCAGGAAGGCCGCCCCGGCTGAACCGAGCGTGAATAGTGCCGCCGGGATGCCTGCCAGCCCTGCGGTGCCGAGCATCTGCTGGGCCAGAAGGGCGCCGACGGTGACGCCGGCGGCGAGACCGGCCCCTCCGAAAATCTGGGAAATGATGACGACGGCGAGGGTGCGCCGATAGAGCGCATGGCGGCGCTCTGGGGAAAAGGAGTAGGACTGGACCAGTTTTTCCGGGATCTGCTGCACAGCCGGGGCCTATGCCGTGGCGGTCAGGTCGACGTCGCCGCTGGCGCGCCATTCCAGGACGCCTTCATCCATGGCGTACGCGTCGATGCCCCGCCCGCGCATCAGACGTGCCGCATCACGGGCGAGCAGGCAGAATTCGCCCCGGCAATAGACGATGACCCTCCGATCCCGCGGAACTTCCCCGATCCGGGAGGCCAGCTCGTCCAGGGGAATCGATGCCGCTCCCGGGTAGTGGCCTGCCTGGTATTCGTGCGCGGGGCGGACATCAAGCATGTACGCCTCGCGGATTTCCTCGATGGTGCGGATAAGCGGCACGGAGTCATCGCGGCCGCTGCCGGAGTCCTTCTCACCGTCGATGGTGGAGAGGCCGGGGAGGACCCGGGCCGCCATGTTCTTCATCGCCACGAACAATCCAGCGACCTCCGGACCTACCAGCCTGTAATGGATCCTGGTGCCATCCCTGCGCGTCCGCACCAGGCCGGCACCCTTCAGTACTTGCAGGTGGGCAGAAACGGTCGTCACCCCCATGCCGGACAAGCGGGACAGGCTGTCAACGGACTGCTCAGCCTGCGCCAACAGCTCGAGGAGTTCGAGCCGGTTTCCGCTGCTGATGGCCTTTCCAATGCGCGCCACGTGCGCGTAGGCGTCCCGGTTCACTTTCGACCTCCAGTATTCCAATGAATATTGGAATACTATCAGGGTGCGTAGGCACGAACGGTCCGCTCGGACACTCCGGCCAGATCCGCCAAGAGTGCCTCCAGCCGGCAGTATGTTGCCGTTCTAGGGTAGGAGAACCTCTCGAAGGCTTGGATGAAGGAACCGGGAGGAAGCTGCCAGTTAGGGATCCATCCCTTGTTCGCTGCGACGCGCGGTCAAGGCGCGTAATCTTCAGGGTGTTAGGCCCTGTAGATGCTCCTGGCAGCCCACCGCGTAGGCTTCGCGGAGCCAGGCGGCAAGTTCGCCGTCGATATCGGATGGCCCGGTTACCCGCACCGTGTAGAGATGCGTGTACGGGGCTAGTGTTTCGATCCTTCGGAATCTGGGCGACTCAATCCGGCGCGTGAGCCAGAACTCCACATCGAGCCACTTGTTCGCAGGTTTGACCCCGGCGAACCAGACCCGAACCATAAAGGCGACGCGGTCCCGGTACGGAACCGGCTTCACCGGGCCGATCGCCTCAACCGTCCGGCGCACCAGCTCGAACAGCCGGTGGATGCTTTCTGGCCTGTCGCGGAACGGCTCGCCGAGGGTGTGCTGTGAGCAGGAATGGTTCATGTTCCGCGTGACAAACTGCCGCCCGCAAGACGGGCAGGTCCACAAGGCGCGGCCAGTGCGCCGGCCCGGCGGCGGGACGTCCGCGCCGAGCACCTGGGCCACGAGCTGTTCAACGCGGCGCGCCCGCGTCGACGGTGTTCGCGCGTCCTCGAGGAAGCGCGTCAGCTCCCGCCGGTGCGAAACGGGCAGCTGGCCCCACTTATCCGCCGCTCCCACGGCCGCGTCCAGGGCGGCAGCCAAATCCCCGGGCGGGATGAACTCGTCGGCGTTGAGCGCTAGAACGTCCACGGTGACCTTTTCCCCGACGCGCACGCCCGTTGCCGTCCGCAGGCCGCCCGAAAGATACAGGACGTGCCGGCCGGACCTGCCCGGCATCACCGTGGCGTTGAACTCCGCACCCCTGAGCGTGCCGGTCACCCTGATCCGGCCATGCTCCGCGAGAGGTAGCAGTTCAGCCGCAGCTGTCGTGGGGACGTCCACAAAGGGATTGGCCCCGCGCAGCTGAACAGTGGCGGTGAAGCGAACCATCCGGTCATTATCGACCCGGCCGGTCGGCTCGAAAAGGAACCCTGCGTGTACGCGGGTTGACCGCTGCCCCGGCCGAGTAGCTGGGTTCTGGCCTCATCCATTGCTCCGTAACCGCCGTTTTGAGGGGTCAAAAGGGCGGTTACGGAGCAATCGATGAAGTCTGGCTTACTCCTTGCCGAGTCCGGCGGCGGACGTCTGCTGCCCGGTCACCTCGTTCAGGGCCGTCAGGTCGAAGATGCCGTTGATGTCCGCCTGCTTGGTGGTGCCTGCTTCCACGCCGTCCTTGAGGAGCTTGGGGTAGGTTCCCGCGAGCGGATCCACCGTGAACACGATGTTCTTCAGGGACCGCTCGATCACGTCGGCCTTGAGTTCGGCGCCGGCCGCTTCCTTGAGGGCAGCGTTGATGACGCTGGCCTTCTCGGCTGCAGCCGCGCTGTTCAGCCAGTCAACGGACTTGGCGTGGCCCTTGAGCAGCGCCGTTACGGTGTCCGGGTGCTCGGCGGCGAACTTCTTGTTCACAATCAGGATGGTGGTGGGGAACTCGCCCGCCTTGCCGGAGAGAGAGCCGTCCCAGAGGTCCTTTTCGTCCACCAGGACCTTGGCCCCGGCGGTCAGCACCAGGCGGGACGCCCACGGCTCAGGCAACCACGCGCCGTCGAGCTTTCCGTCCTGGAACAGTTTCAGCGTCTGGGCGTTTTCGGTGGGGTTGATGGCCACGTCGCCGCTGCCGTCCACGTTGGTTTTGTAGCCCTGGGCGGCGAGCCAGGCGCGGAGCGCCACGTCCTGCGTGCCGCCGAGCTGCGACGAGGCGAGCGTCTTGCCCTTCAGGTCCGCGGCGGAGTTGATTTCCGGCTTGACCACCAGCTGCGCACCGCCGGCGGCCGCTCCGGCAATAATGCTGATGGACTCCCCGCCGCTCTTGACGAACGAGTTGATGGCCGGGTTCGGGCCGATGTAGGTGGCGTCGATGGCTCCGGCGTTCAGCGCCTCGATCGCGGCGGGCCCGGCGTTGAAGACCTGCGTGCTCAGTTTGGTATCGCCCAGTTCCTTGGCGATGTAGCCCTGGCTGAGACCCACCAACGCGGGTGCGTGCGTCACGTTGCCGAAATAGCCGAGCTTAAGCTCTGCCGCCGGGTTGCCGGCCGGGGCGGCAGAGGACGCTGCGGAGGTGCCGGCGATGTTGTCGGAGAAAGCCGATGCCACGGCCACGCCGCCGCCGACCAAGGCCAGAATGCCGGCCACGATGCGGGTGGCGGCCGGTTGGTTTTGCGGAGTGTTATCCGGGGGAGTTGTCACGGTTTTTCCTTTGCTTGCGGAGATGTTGAAGATGAGGTTACGGACGGCCCCCACGCCCCACAACGGCACCGGACACGGACGTTCACGCAAGGACGCGCAGGCTCAGCAGAACGTAGCGCGGCGTCCAAAAACGTCGCCGGGCGACTCCAACGGGCCAGCCGCCGGGGACGAAGCTTCACGGCCCCGGGAGCCCCGTGCCCCACGTAGACTGGCAGGATGCGGCTGGTAGCAAGTGATATTGACGGAACGATTCTTGGGCACGACGGAAAGATCAGTGACCGCACCGTCCGGGCCTTCCACGCCTGCCGGGACGCCGGCATCGAGCTCGTTTTTGTCACCGGCCGCCCGCCGCGCTGGCTCCACCCGCTGGAGGAACAGCTTGGCCACACCGGCACGGTCATCTGCTCCAACGGCGCCGTGGTGTGGGACCTCGAAGCGGACCGGCTGGTTTCCGCCCGGACGCTGGGCATGGACGCTGTGCTGGAACTGCGGCGGATCATCAAGGAACTGCGCCCGGCCGCTCTCTTCGCCGCGGAAACGTTGACCGGATTCCATCTCGAGCCCGGTTTCATCGAGAACGGTTCCAGCGAGCTGCTGGCCGAATTTACCCCCGCGCCGCTGGCCGAAACGCTCACCCCGGACGACGCCGTCGTGAAGTTCCTGGCGATTGTCAGGGATGGCACCGCGGACGACTTCCTGGCCGCGGTGCGGCCCGCCGTCGCCCATCTGGCGTCCGCCACGCACTCCGCGCCCACCGTGGCGATGCTGGAACTGTCCCTCCCCGGCGTCAACAAGGCCGTCACCCTGGCCGAATACGCCAACTCCCTGTCCATTGACGCGGCCGACGTCGTGGCGTTCGGGGACATGCCCAACGACGTCGAGATGCTGCGCTGGGCAGGCCACGGGTACGCCATGGCCAGCGGCCATCCGGACGCCATCAGCGCCGCCGGGCAGCAGGCACCCCACTTTGACGACGACGGCGTGGCCCAGGTTCTCGAGGCCAGGCTCGCGGCGCTGGGCGTAGAGCTGTCCTGATCCCTGCTCTGTAGCCGGAATTCACAGCTTCCGCTCACCTTCCGTTCACGTTTGCCGCCTACCGTGGGCTACGGATACACATCCGCGGCTAAAGGGGAAGTCATGGCAAGGAACGGCAACCAACGCGCGGCCGAAGCGCCGCTGCGCCCGGCAGAGCCGGCTGCGCACTGGAAGGCACTGAAAGAGGGCGACCGCGTGCGCGTCCGCCGCGCCCCGGGATACGAAACGAGCGGGTTCGTGGACGCCATCACGTGGGACCACACGGCTGTGTGGGTGGATCTGGACGACGGCCATGGCCGCACGCTGCTGCACTGCAGTGACGGCGTGGAGATTGTGCCGCAGGACGCATAGCCCAGCGGCTCCGGTACGCTCACAAACGTGACTGAGCCGTTTTTTGATGCTTCCGGCGGTGCTGCCCGTCCCTCGCGTCCCATCGCCATGGCCCACCGCGGATTCTCGCGGGAGGGGCTGGAGAACTCGATGGCCGCCTTCCGGGCCGCCGCCGAACTTGGCTATGAGTACCTCGAGACGGATGTGCACACCACCTCCGACGGCGTGCTGCTGCTCTTCCACGACGACACCCTGGACCGGGTCACTGACGGCCGTGGCCGGATTTCCGAGCTGACCGCCGCCGAGGTTTCCACCGCGCGGATCGGCGGGCGCGAGCCCGTGCCGCTCTTCGATGACCTGCTGACGGCCTTCCCGGCCGCCCGGCTGAACCTGGACGTCAAAGACTGGAACTCCGTGCGAAGCCTGGCCGCCGGCATCGAACGGCACGGCGCGCATGACCGAGTCCTCGTGGCCAGTTTTTCAGACCGCCGACGCCGGGCGGTGCTGAAGCTGCTGAGCCGTCCCGTGGCGTCGTCGGCAGGGATGGTGACGAACGCGCTGTTTGTCCTGTTGGGCCCGGTGCTTCCGACCGCGTGGCTGCGCTTTGTGCTGCGGGGTCCGTTGCGCGATGTCCAGGCCCTGCAGGTCCCGGTCCGCTACGGGGCGATCCGGGTGGTGACGCCTGCCTACGTGCGGCGGGCGCACGCACTGGGCCTAGTGGTCCATGTGTGGACCATCAACCAGCCCGCCGAGATGCACCGGCTGCTGGACCTAGGCGTGGACGGGATCGTGACGGACCGCGCGGACCTGCTGAAGCAGGTCCTGCAGGAGCGAGGCGAGTGGCCCGGCAGCTGACCCGGGTTGGAGCGTGCCGTTGTCGAGTGTGCAATTTCGAACGTGCCGGCAGCCGCCGAGCCCCCCCGCGGTCTACGTCAGTCGGAGACGCCGGGACCGTGGGTGCCGTGATCGGCTGCGGCGGCGAGGCGGCGGAGCCCGTCGGGGTCTAGCGGCGTATTCCATGCCGCCCAATCCTTCGGCTGCACCGAGGGCCGGCCCAGCAGGTAGCCCTGGCCGGCGCTGAAGCCCAACTCCGTGAGGACCATCAGTTCCTCGGTGGTTTCAACACCTTCGGCCACCAGAATACTGCCGATCTGCTCCGCGAAGTCCACCAGGCAAGCGGCCAGGGCGTGCTGGGACGTATCCGTGTCCACGCCGCTGATCACGTTCCTGCCCAGCTTGATGAAGTCGGGCCGCAGATGGAGCATCCGGCTGAGGGCGCCCGCGCCGGGGTGTGAATCATCGATTGCTATGCGCAGCCCGCGTTCCCGGAGTGGCGTAATTGCGGAAACGAAATGCGAGTATTCCTCGTCCGGAATTCCGTCCGTCAATTCGAGCACAATGCGGTCTATTGGCAGCTCGATGTGGTCGAACAATTCGGGCAGCCGGGGATCCAGGCACGATCTGGGGGAGATGTTCAGGGAGACGAAGAGGTGCTCGGGGAGCTTCGCGGCAGCTGCGGCTGCGGACGCGAGGGCCGAGAATTCCAGGTTGGCGCCCAATCCAACGGCGGCCGCCTCGGCGAACCAGAGTTCCGCGCTGGCGCCGTCGTCGCTGACAAAGCGCGACAACGCCTCTACGCCCACAACGGCCTTGGACTCGAGGCCGTAGATGGGCTGGAACGCGGTCATCAACATCTGGTTTTCCAGCAGCGCGCTGATCCGCGACAGGCTGCGCAGGGAATCCAGCTGCTCGGCCACCTGTGGCGGCATGGCGCTGGGAGGCTGCGGGAAGCGCGCGGTGTCGGGCGTATCCGCGTCTGTGGTGTCCTGTTGCCGGCGTTCCAGAAGATATTCCAGCAGGGCCCGTTCCGGCATGCCGGGGTTTTCCCCCAAGCGGTTGCTAAGGCGCTGACGTATTGCCGCGCCGGCAGGATCGGAATCCGCCAAAACCGCCGCAATAACTCCCCAAGCTTGTACCCGAACCGTCATTAGCAACGCCCCCAGTTGACGAAGTAATGGCTCCTTGGCGCCTTTATTTTCAAATTTCCAGTTGCCTTCGGAATGCGCTACTTCTGATTAATGCCGATCTTCCTGGCCTCGAAGAATCGGATACCGCAACTTGATGGTATATCGGGATGATCCAAAAGCGCAGCCCTTAATCGATCAACCTCTATTACTTTCGGAAGAAGTTTCGGCCAGCAGCGCAGGAATCCGTTCGGGCGGGACGGGTTTGCTGAAGAAATAGCCCTGTGCGCTGAGGCACCCGAGGTTCCGGAGGTGCTCGGCCTGTTCCGCCGTTTCCACGCCTTCCCACACGGCTTCGAGCCCGCAGGCGCGCACCAACTGCAGGACGGCAGCCACCAGTGCCGGCTGGCTGGGGTCTGTGCCCAGGCCCTCGATCAGGGACCGGTCCACTTTGACCCGGTCCACGGGGAGCCGGCGCAGGTAGCTGATGGAGGAGTATCCCGTACCGAAGTCGTCGATCTCGATCCCGACCCCCAGCCCGCGCAGCCCGCCCAGGGAATACCGGTCCAGGTCGTTGCCCCTGACGATGGCCGCTTCGGTCAGCTCCAGGACAACCTGCTCGGGACGGACGCCTGTCTCCTTGAGCACGGCGCGGACGTCCTCGATGAACTGCAGGCTCTGCAGATCCGTCGCGGAGATGTTGATCCGGACGGAAAACCGGCTGTCCACCAGGTCGGCATCAATCCAGGTGCGTAGCTGGCCTACAGCCGTGTTGAGCACCCACAGGCCCAATTCGGAGATCAGGCCGGCATCTTCTGCCAGCGGGATGAACTCGTCCGGCATGATGCGCCCGCGGGTGGGGTGGTCCCAGCGGATCAGGGCTTCCACCCCTTCAATGCGCCCGGTGCCCAGTTCAACCACGGGCTGGTAGTGCAGCACCAGGCCGTTGCCCTTGATGGCGGCCCGGAGATCCTCAAGGAGTTGGCTGCGGAGCCTCCGGATGAGCAGGAGCCCGGGTTCGAAGACGTGGAGCCGGTTCTGGCCCTCGGCTTTGGAGGCGTACATGGCCACATCGGCCTCCATCAGCAGGTCCTCGGCCCTCCGCCCGGCCGCCCCGACGCTGAGTCCTACGCTCGCCCCGCAGCGGACGGTCCTGTCAGGCAGGTCAATGGGTTCTTTGATGGCGGCCAAGATGCGCTGGCCTACGACGGCGGCCTGGTCGGCGCCCGTGGCCGGCATAACGATGGCGAACTCGTCCCCGCCCAGCCGGGCAACCACGTCGCTGGTACGGACGGCGCTGCGGATGCGTTGCGCCACGGTGATCAGGACCTGATCGCCGGCAGTGTGGCCGAGGGTGTCGTTGATGGATTTGAAGGCGTCAAGGTCAAGGAGGAGGATGACGGGCTGGCTGAGGGGATCGCCGTCGTGGTCCTGGGCGGACTTCAGCGCGGACAGAAGCGCTGAGCGGTTCGCGAGGCCGGTGAGGGGATCCTGCATGGCCATCTTCTGCATTTCGCGGTGGGCTTCGTGCAGCAGCTGTGTGCGGACCTCAACACGCTGCTCAAGCTCTTCGTAGATGATCTGCAGGTCCTCGGCCAGGAGGTTGGTGCCCATGATGATGGCGTCGAGCTCGTCCCGGGCCGGCGATACTTCTATCCGCGACCGGAGGTCTCCGGAGGCGAGCCGGACGATGCCATCGAGTAGCTGGGAGAGCCTGGGGTCATCGTCAGCGAACATCTGGTGCCTCCTTTCCGGGTTCAGGTTCCGTCGGACGCGTGGGCTCCAAGGCGGAGGTTCACGGTGACAGTGGTGCCAACGCCCAGCTCCGAGGTTACGTCAATGCGGCCGCCGTGGCGTTGGACGATGTCCTGCGTGATGGCGAGCCCAAGTCCGGTGCCCGGAACCGCCCCGGACATCGCGTTCGAGGCGCGGTAGAAACGGGTGAAGATGTGGGCTATCTCGTCGCTGGAGATCCCAATCCCGCTGTCCGAGACGCTGACCGTCGCCCAGCGAGTGCCGTCTGCATCCACCCGCGTCAGACTGACGACATCGATCTGTCCGCCGCCGGGGGTGAACTTGATGGCATTGGAGACCAGATTCGTGAAAACCTGCTGCAGCTGAACCTCATCGGCAAGGATTTCCTGATCCTCCGAGGAGTGGGCCATCACAATGGCGACGTTCTGCACTTTCGCGAGCGGCCTGAGCGCGGCGGTGACGATCTCCAGAGTCCGAGCCAGCCGGACAGGGGTCAGGTGCAGCGGGCTTTGTTCATGCCCGTTGCGGGAAACGCTCAGCATGTCTTCGATCAGCAACCGCAGCCGTTCCGTGTTCCTGACCACGATGTCCAGCATCTGGTGGACCTCGCTGGACACGGGATCGGACGTATTCTCCTGGATCATGTCCAGGTACGCCATGATCGATGTCAGCGGCGTGCGGAGCTCATGGTTGACGGTGGCCAGGAAGTCGGTTTTGGCTTTGTCCAGCTGCTGGAGCTGCTTGACCACCTGCTGCTGGCTGGTGATCAGGTGGCTTTGGATCAGGCCGTGGGCGGTATTGCCGGCCACGTGCTGGATCAGTGCCAGCTCGGCCCGCGACCATTCCCTGGGCGAGTTAAGCAGGGCGATCCAAATAATTCCCAGGGACGAGCTGCCGTCCCCCATCGGGACGGCCACGGATGCGGCGGCGCGCAGTTTCGCGAGTTCGGCCGGCAGTTGGACGTCGCCGGTGCCCAACGGTGCGAACGCTCCGTCCGCCGTCAGGGCCTCAGCCCGCGACCACAGTACGTCAGCCGTCCTGCGCACCGGGTCTTCGTCCGTGAACAATCCTTCGGGCAGCGGAGCCAGGCCGGGCCGCTGCCACTGGGCGGTGATGGGCGGCACTCTGTCGTCGTCGAATGTGGTCAGCCAGACGCGGTCCGCGCCGAACGTCTCGCCGAACCCCCTGACCACAAAGTCGGCGATCTGTTGCGGATGGTTGGTTCCGCGGACCGCCGCGGATACCTGCCGCAGCCTTTCGCGGAGCGTCTCCGCTTCCTGCCGCGCTTCATTCCGGCGGGAGACCAGGTTGATCAGGGCAGTGGCGCGGTGGACGAGTTCCTTGGCAGCAGGCGGCTTGGCGATGGAGTCCCGTACGCCGGCATGCTCCACTGACTTGACCTCTGCCGGACTGTCGAGATCCACGAGGACCAGCACAGGGGCGGTCGCGTCTACGTCGGAGAGTGAACTGTCCAGGATCAGGACGGAGGGCTCGCGCTGGTCCAGAAGCGCCGACAGGCTGGCGGCGTCGTCGGCAGTTTTGACCGTGAAGCCCGCAGCTTCCAGTGCCGCCGTGGTGAATTCCCGGCGCCCTGCGTCGGGGTCCGCAACGACAGCCAGGTATGGCACGGTTGCGAAATGTGGTGTGACCGCTGGCAAACCTGCCCCCTTCGCTCCTGAGTGAGCACCTGCTTGCTCCTGACTGAGTACATTGTAGGGTGACTGAGCACACCTGTTCCTATAAGAATGCGCGGAGGGTAATCGTGACGAGTCAGCCTGCAGAAGCGGCCAAGGCGGACCTGACGCTGGATGAACGGGGTGTTATCCAGCTGATGTGGCCGCGGGGTGTGTCCATCACGGAATCCGATGCCGAGGCGGCCATGCAGAAGGTTAATGACCTGTGCGGGGCCCGTCGACACCCCATGCTGGTGGATATGGCCACCACGGCCCAGGTCAGCCGGGGAGCCCGTACGGTTTTTGGCCGCCCCTGCCAGGCCTCCCGCATAGCGCTACTGGGGGCGTCACCCGTTGACAAAGTACTGGCCAACTTCATCCTGGGCATCAACAAACTGCCCTGCCCCACCCGGTTCTTTACGTCCCGCGACGACGCCATGGCCTGGCTGCTGAAGGAGCCGGCGGCCACCGCCTGAACGGACCCGCCCGGCCAAACCGCTGCGGCGTGTTCGGCGTCCTATATTTGTACGATGCCATACCCAGCGAAACCGGTGCTCGCCGCCTTGCGGAAGTACTTGATCCTGCCCAAACTGATCAGGCTGTCCTGGTCGGCTCCCAAAAACAGGACCGTGGCCTGGGACAGGTATTGGGCCGGAATCGCCCGGACAGGCGCCCGCAGTGACGTGCTGTGGGACTCCGGCACGGACCAGGAGCTGTTGGGCTACAGGGACATCCTGCAGCGGCACTTCGATCCCAGCCTTCCCGTGGTGGATGTGGGGTGCGGGCACGGCGCCTTCAGCCGCGCGCTGACTGCTTTTTCACCGCAGGTGCTGGGCGTTGACGTGTCTGCGCACGCGGTGGCCCGTGCCCGGGACGAATCGGCGGGCGTTGAGGGTGTCAGCTACCTGGCCCGTGACATGACCGAGCTGGGGGCGGCTTCCGGGCTGGTGGGATCCACGGATGCCAACGTCTTTGTCCGTGGCGTGCTGCATGTCCTGACCGAGGCCGATCAGGCCGCGCTGATGGAAAATCTGAGGCAGCTCGTGGGCGCCCGCGGCACAGTCTTCCTGGCGGAGACGAACTTCCAGGGCAATCCGGTGGAGTACGTCGCGCATCTGGGTGCGTCGCTGCGGAGCATCCCGGCCCCGCTGGAGCTCGCCATCCGGAAACTGCCCATGCCGGGCCACTTCGGACCGGAGGAGCTCGCCCGTGTGATGCCGAAGGACCGGTGGACGCTGGTGGAGGACGGGGCCGCCACCATCGAGACGAACCCGCTGATGGACGCTGCGGGGAACAGCCGCGTGCCGGGCTACTTTGCGGTGCTCAAGCGCAAGGATCCCGACGCCGGCCGGTAGGGGGCGTCCCGTGCTGCCCGCATGCCGGATTGGGCAAACGCTTTCCCAAAGTTGGCTGGCATGATGGACGGCATGCGCATTCTCATCGCTCCGGACAAGTTCAAGGGCTCGCTCACCGCCGCGGAGGCCGCCGCCGCCATCGCCGAAGGTGCGCTGCGCGTCTACCCGGACGCCGTCGCCAACCAGTTTCCAATCGCCGACGGCGGTGAAGGAACCCTGGAGGCTGCCGTTTCGGCCGGCTACGAGGAGCGGCTCAACGCCGTCGTGGGTCCCATCCTCGCCCCCGTGGGCGCCGCCTGGGCCATCCGGAAGAACGCCGACGGCGGTGCTACCGCCGTCATCGAGACGGCGCAGGCCTCCGGCCTGGCCGAGATGGAGCCCACCCCCGCCAACGCCCTGCGGGCCCACAGCTACGGCTGCGGACAGCTGATCGCCGCGGCCCTCGACGCCGGAGCCACCGAGATTGTGCTGGGTCTGGGCGGATCGGCCATGACCGACGGCGGCAGCGGCGCCCTGCGTGCGCTGGGCCTCAAACCGCTGGACGCCGCCGGCAACGTTGTTCCGCTGGGCGGCGGATCACTCGCCGACGTCGCAGCCTTGGACACCACCGGACTGGACCCGCGCCTGTCCGCCGTCTCTTTCAGGATCGCCGTGGACGTCCAGAACCCGCTCTATGGCACCACAGGCGCGGCCCACGTCTTCGGGGCCCAGAAGGGCGCCGACGACGAGGCAATGGAACAGCTCGACGCCGGTCTCTGCAAATGGGCATCCATACTCCGGGAGGCCACTGGCCGGGACGTCAACATCCCGGGAGCCGGGGCCGCAGGCGGCTTCCCGGCGTCGTTCCTTGCCTTCACCAACGCCCGGCTGGAAGGCGGGTTCGCGCTCGTCGCCGGGCTCACCGGCCTCGCGGGCCAACTGGACAACGCCGACCTGGTGATCACCGGCGAGGGTTCCATGGACTCGCAGTCGCTGACCGGCAAGGCCCCCATCGCGCTCGCCGACGCAGCCCGGGAACGCGGGATCCCGGTGATCGTGGTGGCGGGGCGGATCATGGTGACGCCCGAGGACCTCGCGGCGCACGGCGTGGTAGCCGCCGCGCAGCTGCTGGATGTCGCGGCCAGCCCGGAAGATGCCGTCGCCAACGCGGCAAAACACCTGGCCTGGGCTACCAGTCAGGTTCTGGAAGGCGCCTGAAGCCAGCCCCCGGCGGCAAGCGCCCCCAGCGGCGCTGGGCTTACTGCTTGGGCTGCGGCTGCCTAGGTACGCGCCGCTCAGGCCCCGGTCTCGTAGTGCGGTTCGGCCACCGGCTTGGACTCCGGTGAGCCCTTTTCGCGGAGGTAGACGGAGGCGCCCACCAGGACGGCCACGGCGAGGAATTCGCTTTGCCAGTTCTGGAAGGATTCGAACCAGAACCGGCTGGTGGCCAGGTACTGGAACATGGTGACGGTGGGCTGGCCGTGGGTTTGCTGCTCCTCGTTGTAGGCCGACGTTCCGCCGGCGGCGTGCTGGCTGAACGAGGCAACAAACAGCAGCAGCAGGAGGATGGACAGGGAGTGTTCATACAGCTTCAGCACCAGGCCGCCGCGCTTCACCGGCCACGGCGTGGCCTTGCTGATGGGGGCATCGCGCGGATCCTGGTCCTGCGGCGCAGCCTTGCCCACGGGCTTGGATTCGGAGGACCCTTTCTGGAAAAGGAAAACGGTCAGGATCACGTACATGGCCATCTGCAGGAATTCGGATTCCCAGTTTTCAAAGGTGGCTTCGACAAAATCGCCGGTGGACAGGTACTCCAGAACCGTGACTCCTGGCTGCCCGTGGGCCGCCTGGTCCTCGCTGTACGCGGCAGCTCCGGAGAGGATCATGCCAACAAAAAACGCCAGGAAAAGTCCGGCGTTGGCGAGCAAAAGCCCGTGTTCCTTGGCCCACGTGCGCATGTGCACTCCTTCGAATGGATCCCCCGCAGCTTGCTGGCTTGTTGGCCTGGCTATTGTTCGGCTGCGCGTTTATTGAGCCGCAGCGGGACGTAGACCAGCAGCACCAGAAGGGCCGCCAGCAGGATTCCGCCGGCGGTCAGGCCGGCGGTGCGGCCCGCTGTCACGTCGAAGACCAGGGCGGCTGTCCCGACACTGAGCATCCCCACGCCGGCCAAGGCAATTTTGGTAATGGTGTCTGCGCTGGAGACCAGGGTTTCCTTGAGCCGTTGGCGGAAGAGCCGGCGGTGGACGCTGACGGGAAGCAGGATAAAGGCGGTGGTCAGCGTCGCGATCACCACGTTGACGAGGTAGAGGCCCACCTGGAAATTGTCCAGGTCCGCGAACCGCTGCTGGAACGGCAGCGTCAGGAGAAAACCGGCCAGGATCTGGACCCCCGTCTGCAGCATCCGGAGTTCCTGCAGCAACTCAGCCCAGTTCCGGTCAAGCTGCTCCTCGCGGGTTTCATTCCGGCCGGTGCTGCCGGTGAAGTCCTCCCTATCCGACATGTTTCTCCTTGCTCCAGGGCTAGGCGTGTGCTCCAAAACTAGGCTGAAGTTCCGCCAAGGGCAACGTTTGATAAGTTTACTGATTATTTCCTCCGGGCGATGGACTTGCTCCTCAGGGCGGGATAGTTTCGAAGTGCCGGTGCCGGCCGGAGCCCTTCGAAAACCGATTCAATGAAGAGGTGGACTATGAGCGACACGCAGAAACGGACAGACCCGCCCACAGACCCCCGGGACGGCTATCACTCCGGGCCGTTTCCGAAGCAAGAACAGAAGCAACCGGGACTCACCGCGCCCATGGATCCCAAGCCGGACCATGGCGAACTCAGCTACGAAGGGCGCGGCGCGCTGCAGGGTAAGGCCGCGCTCATCACGGGCGGCGACTCCGGGATCGGCAAGGCGGCGGCCATCGCGTTCGCCCGCGAGGGGGCCGACGTCGCGATTTCCTACCTTCCGGAAGAAGAGGAAGATGCCCAGGACACGGCCGCCTGGATCCGCAAAGCGGGCCAGCGCGCGCTGCTGCTGGCCGGGGACGGACGGGAGGAGGACTTCAGCACCCGGATCGTCGCTGATGCCGTGGCTGAATTCGGCGGTCTGGATGTCTTGGTGCTCAACGCCGCCTACCAGAAGAACCGCGAGAGTTTCGAGTCCCTTCCTACCGAGGAATTCGACCGCGTCTTCAGGACCAATCTCTATTCCTTGATCTGGACGGCCCGGGCCGCGGTTCCGCACCTGAAAGCCGGCGCCTCGATCATTACCACGGCTTCCATCCAGGCCTATAATCCGTCACCGGGGCTGATCGACTATGCCATGACCAAGGCGGCGCAGGTTGCCTTCACCAAGGCACTTGCCCAGGAACTCGGACCAAAGGGAATCCGCGTCAACGCCGTTGCCCCCGGTCCCATCTGGACCCCGCTGATCCCCGCCACGGAATGGCCGGACAAGCTGCCCACCTTCGGGCAGGACACGCCGCTGCAGCGCGCGGGTCAGCCGGCGGAACTCGCCGCGGCCTATGTGCTGCTCGCGTCCGACCAGGGATCCTACATCTCCGGAGCAGTGCTGCCGGTAACCGGCGGCAAGGGCCTGTAACGAGGTTTGCCCGTCCAATTCACATCCACAACAGGAGGAACCATGAGTCAGGACAACCAGCGCACGGAACCGGACGAGGAAGTGGGCGGCTACGGCACGCCGACGGCGGAACAGGAGGCGGGCGGCGCGGAGGACAAGCAGTTCGCCCAGCCCCGCGACGAAGAGGATTTCGACGCCGCCGGCCTGAACCAGAACAGCCCCGACGGTGAAACATTCGCCACGGGCACGCCCAATCTCAGCCACTTCGATGAGGAGGACAAGGACAGTGCCGGCGAGCCGGGTGCCGGCCGTTTCGGCGGCACCGATGACCAGCACCATGCCGAAAGTGACACGAACGATCCCGGGTTCGAGCCGGGCGAACCGCCTATCCCGCGCGACGCCGATGTGCCCTCCGCCGAGGCGGAGATCAACGACGCCAACGCCGATTCGCAGGGTTCTGAACCCTTCTCGTCGGAATCCGGGCAGGATGCTGCCGGCCTGCCGGACGGCAGCGGAACCGACCGCGCCAAGAACAAATCACCGAACGACGACGGCGGGGAAAGTTTCGACGCAGGGTAGGCGCTGTTCTGTGTCTGGACTGCGGTTTTTATGTGGCTGGACCACGCCCTGGGGGCCTTCACCGGACGTATCCTAGAAGCAGGTTTTGCAGTGGGCCACGCGTTTCGAACCTAGGCGTGGAACATGGCCGCGGAGACACCGGGGGAGCCGGGCTGGGAATCGCTTCCCAACCCCCAGGATGTGCTGTTCGACAGCACGGATGTTGAAGACTTCCTTGCTGCGGTTACCCGCGAGTTCATGCGTGACATCGACGGCGATTCCCGCGGGATCAGCTGGGCTGCCACCTTCTTCCGCCCCGGATCGGCCCGAACCGCCGCCGCCGGCACCCCCGCGGCCCGCGCCGCAGACGAAGAACAGTGCTCGTTTGCAGACGGACCCGTGCTTGAGGCCGTGCGCACGGGGGATTTCGTGCACCTGGCCGACGTCGCCCGCGACCGGCGATGGCCGGGCTATGCCAGTGCTGCCGCGGACCACGGCGTCAGGTCGCTGCTGTCAATGCCGATTGCGGCCGCCGCCGGTTGGAGCGCCGCACTGAGCCTCTACGCGTCCACTCCCCACGCCTTCACCAGCGAGGACATCATCAGGACGCGCCGGTATGCGCGGCAAGTGGCCCGGTCGCTGTGGATGGTGGTGCGGGTGGCGGAGCGGACCGAAGCCGGCGCGCAACTGGCGGTAGCCCAAAGCTCCATGGTGCTTATGGACCTGGCAGTGAGCACCCTCAAATCCGATTACGGACTCGGCCATGAGGCGGCCCTGCAGTACCTCCGGACCGTCGCGCGGCACACCCGCCAGGGGCTTCGTGAGACCGCCTTGAATATTGTGGCTGCCTCGCGCCCGGACCCGGCCGGACGTGGCCAGGAAAACGCCCCTTTCCGGGGACTCGCTGGAATTGAAACTTCCTCCCTCAGCGAGGGACCCTACAAAACAGGGAGCACGGCATGAACGTCTGGAAACAGGACATTGCAGCCAAGAACACCGCTGTGGAACCGGCGCCCCACCCGTGGCACCGCCTCGTGGCACTGGGCGATTCCTTTACCGAGGGGATCGGGGATCCCGAGCCGCGCAGCGAGGGTGGTTTTCGCGGCTGGGCGGACCGTGTGGCCGAGGAGCTCAGTGCGAACCAGCCTGATTTCGCCTACGCCAACCTTGCCGTCCGGGGCCTGCTGGTACAGCAGATCCTCGACCACCAGCTTGCCGCGGCGGTCGCCCTGAAACCTGACCTGGTCACGCTCTCCGCCGGCGGTAACGACATTGTTTTCCGGCGCAGCGATCCTGACCGGCTCGCAGAAAAAATCGACGACGGTGTGGCACAACTGGCAAGGTCCGGCGCCACCGTGGTCCTCTTTGCCGGGCCGGACTGGGGTGCGACGCCGGTCTTCAGCCAGATCCGCGGCAAAGTGGCCATCTTCAATGAGAACCTCCACGCGGTGGCGGCCCGCCATGACGCGGTCATGGTTGACCTGTGGTTCCTGCGCGAACTGTCGAACCCGGGCATGTGGGATCCGGACCGGCTGCACTTCTCACCACTGGGGCACCACACCATCGCCGCGGCCGTGCTGAAGGCCCTGGGTGTCCCGCACACGCTGGAGCCCCTGGCGCCCAAGCCGCCGCTGCCCCGCAGCTGGAAGGAAGCCAGGACCGAGGACCTCATCTGGGCACGGGAATACCTGGTTCCGTGGGTGATCCGGCAACTGAAGCACCCCACAGAAGGGGAGCTGACCGCCAAGCGTCCCGAGCCGCGGCCGGTCTTCGGCATCGGAACCCCGCCCGGACCATTCATCGGCGGCGGTCAAGCGGCCTGACGCAGGTGCGGACGGGTCAGCGCTTCTTCTGCGCGCGTTTCGCTGCTGCGTTGACCGCTGCCTTGACGGAGGGAGGCATGCCCGCCTGCTCCGTTTCCGGTTCGGCCACCGAGCCGCGGACCTTCGCGATGGCTTTCATGCCGTGGTAAATCGCCAGGGCGGCGGCTGAGCCGAGGGCGATGCCCGTGAACGTCAGTTCCCCGATGGTCCACGTGTAGTCGGCAATGCCGATGATCAGGGCGACGGCGGCCGTGGTCAGGTTCACGGGGTTGGAGAAGTTCACCTTGTTCTGCACCCAGATCTTGACGCCCAGGATGCCGATCATGCCGTAGAGCATGGTGGCCGCTCCGCCCAGCACGCCCGGCGGGACCGTGGCAATCAGTTCGCCGAATTTCGGCGAGAAGCTCAGCACGATGGCGAAGACGCCGGCAACCCAGTACGCCGCCGTCGAATACACCTTGGTGGCCGCCATAACGCCGATGTTCTCCGCGTACGTGGTGGTGCCGGAGCCGCCCCCGATGCCGGCGAGGACCGTGGCGGCACCGTCGGCCATCAGCGCGCGGCCGGAGACGCCGTCGAGGTTCTGGCCGGTCATGGCCGCCACGGACTTCACGTGCCCGATGTTTTCGGCCACGAGGACCAGTACCACGGGGACAAAGAGGCCAAGCACGCCCACGTGGAACTCGGGGGTCTGGAAGTGCGGGAGGCCGATCCAGGCGGCGGCTTCCATTTTTTCGTAGCTCACTTCGCCGCGCAGCATGGCCACGAGGTAGCCCACCACCACGCCCACGAGGATGCTGAGCCGGCCGACGATTCCGCGGAAAAGAACGCTGACCAGGATGATGGTGGCCAGCGTGATCACGGCGGTGACGGGGGCGGCGTCGAAGTTCATTTTCGCCGCGGGGGCCAGGTTCAGGCCGATCAGTGCCACGATGGCGCCGGTGACGATGGGCGGCATCAGCCGGTTGATCCAGCCCGCTCCGAACTTCTGCACGATCGCACCGATCAGGGCCAGTGCGACGCCGGCGAGCACCACTCCGCCCAGCGCGCCGGGCACGCCGAACTGCTGCTGGGACGCCATGATGGGCGCGATAAACGCGAAGCTGGAGCCGAGATAGCTGGGCACCCGCCCCTTGGTGATGACCAGGAACAGCAGCGTGCCGATGCCGGAGAAGAAGAGGGTGGTGGCCGGCGGCATCCCGGTGATGATGGGCACCAGGAAGGTGGCTCCGAACATGGCTACGACGTGCTGCATGCCCACGCCGATGGTCAGGGGCCAGGCCAGCCGCTCATCCGGAGCAACCACGTGGCCGGGCTTAATCGATTTGCCGGTGCCGTGGAGCTTCCATTTCATTCCGGGCATGCTCATGGTCGGGGCCTTTCAAAGGGGGTTGCCGCTGGGGCTGGGATGTTCCGGTGCAACAATACCGCGCGGCCCCGCTGTGGTGAACGTCACGGGCGTATTGGGAAGAGGGCGGGCGTGCTTGAAGTTACAACTATGGAAAGCAGACCGCCGGCCCATCGTTTGCGATGAGCAGGCCCAGCGAAAGGTACGCCATGACTATTGCCCACGAAGAAGCGGTTATCGATTCGGCCGCCGTCGACGCCATTTTTGCCGAGGCCCGCACGGCCAACTCCTTCACCGGCGAGGTGACCGAGGACCAGGCCCGCGCCATCTACGAGCTCACCAAGTTCGGCCCCACGGCTTTCAACTCCCAGCCCCTCCGCGTGACCTACGTCCGCTCGGACGAGGCCCGCGCCACCCTCGTTGACACGCTGGCCAACGGCAACAAGGCCAAGACCGCCTCCGCGCCGCTGGTTGCCGTCCTCAGCTACGACACCGCCTGGGCCGAGCAGTGGGACAACTTCCTCCCCGAGTACAACGCTCCCAAGGCTATGTACGATGCCGCCCCGGACCTCGCCGCGTCCACCGGCAACAATAACGCGCACCTGCAGGCCGGCTACTTCATCCTGGCCGTCCGGTCCCTCGGCCTCGCAGCCGGTCCCATGACCGGAGCCGACTTCGGCGCCATCGACGCCGCGTTCTTCCCGGCCGGCAACCAGAAGAGCTTCCTGGTGGTCAACATCGGCCAGGCCGGCGCAGACGCCTGGGGCGCAGCAAAGCCCAAGTTCAGCTACGAGGACGTTGTCCGCACCGTCTAGTCACAACCCGCTACGGACTGACGACACGCAAATGCGCTGGCGCCCCTGGAATACCAGGAGCGCCAGCGCATTTCTGTGTCGCGGGGTATTTAGCGCGTCGCCAAGTTCGTGGGCAGGCTAGGCGATGACGCCGTCCACCAGCGCCTTGGCTTCCGCCTGGACCTGCTTGAGGTGCTCCTCGCCCTTGAAGGACTCGGCGTAGATCTTGTAGACGTCCTCGGTCCCGGACGGGCGCGCAGCGAACCAGGCGTTCTCCGTGACCACCTTGAGCCCTCCGATGGACGCGCCGTTGCCGGGCGCCTTGGTCAGCTTGGCGGTGATGGTTTCACCGGCCAGTTCAGTTGCAGTGACGTCCGACGGCGAGAGCTTGCCGAGTGCCGCCTTCTGCTCCCGCGTGGCTGCTGCATCAATGCGCGCGTAGACCGGGGCGCCGAACTGGTCGGTCAGGCCCTTGTACAGCTGTGACGGGGACTTGCCCGTGACGGCGGTGATCTCCGAGGCCAGGAGCGCCAACAGGATGCCGTCCTTGTCAGTGGTCCAGACGCTGCCGTCCAGCTTGTTAAAGGAGGCGCCGGCAGATTCCTCGCCGCCGAACGCGCCTTCGCCGGACAGCAGGCCCGGCACAAACCACTTAAAGCCCACAGGGACCTCAACCAGTTTGCGGCCCAGGCTTTCCGCCACACGGTCGATGATCGAGGACGACACCAGGGTCTTGCCCACCACCGAATTGGGGTTCCAGCCGCTGCGGTTGCGGTAGAGGTAATCGATGGCGACGGCGAGGTAGTGGTTCGGGTTCATCAGGCCACCCACCCCGTCGACAAGAGGTGTAACGATGCCGTGGCGGTCGGCGTCGGCGTCGTTTCCGGTGGCGACGTCGAACGCGGCTGAACTGCCGCCGTCGGACATCCTGTTGATCAGGGAAGCCATGGCGAACGGTGAGGAGCAGTCCATCCGGATCTTCTCGTCCCAGTCCAGGGTCATGAACGCCCACTGGGGATCCACGTTGGGGTTCACCACGGTCAGGTCCAGGTGGTGGCGCTCGCCGATCTCGCCCCAGTAATCCACTGCAGCCCCGCCCATGGGGTCGGCGCCGATGCGGACACCGGCCTCGCGGATAGCGTCCAGGTTCAACACGGACGGGAGGTCGTCAACGTAGCTACTGAGGAAGTCGAACTTGCCGGTGCTGTCCGCGGCCAGGGCGTCGGAGACGGGGATGCGATTCACGCCCCGCAGGTCGTTTTCGAGGAGTTCGTTGGCACGGTTGGCGATCCAGCCCGTTGCGTCGGAATCGGCCGGGCCGCCGTGCGGAGGGTTGTACTTGAAGCCGCCGTCTCCGGGCGGGTTGTGGCTGGGCGTTACCACAATGCCGTCCGCTTCCGGAGTGCCGGGCTGGCGGTTGTTGTTGTATGTGAGGATGGCGTGGCTCAGTGCCGGTGTGGGGGTGTAGCCGTGACGGGCGTCGATCAGCACGTGTACGCCGTTGGCTGCGAGAACCTCCAGGGCGGAGTTCTGCGCCGGCTCGCTGAGGGCGTGGGTGTCCTTCGCCAGGAAAAGCGGTCCGGTGATGCCCTGCCCGGCGCGGTATTCCACGATTGCCTGCGTGATCGCGACGATATGTTTTTCGTTGAACGACGCCTTGAGGCTCGAGCCGCGGTGCCCGGAAGTACCGAACGCCACGCGCTGGCCGGGATCACCCAGATCCGGCGTGATGTCGTAATACGCGTCGAGGAGCGCAGTGATGTCAACAAGGTCCTGGGGTTGGGCAACTGTGCCCGCGCGGCTAGCCATGGCACCAGCATGCCAGACGTGGGCTGGAGTCAAAACGCGCGGTCCATAATCCGGTCCCTATGACGCGGAAAAGTCCCCGCCGGACGCTTGGCAGCAAGTAGTTAAAGCAAGTACTGGCCCCAAAAGTACCTATATACCGGCTCCCCGCGGCGCTGCTACGTTCGGAAAAACTCAGGAAAGAATGCCCGACGGCGGCGAGCGCCGCCGTCGGGCTCTGCAGTAAGTGTCTGGCACTGCAGTAAGTCGCACACTGCAGTGAGTTGGCATGCGGGAGCCAGGGGGCAGGTCATGGGTGCAGGAGACGGCGCGGCCGAGCAGCCGAGGCTTGCTGCAGAACGGGTGCAGCGGCTGAAACGCCAACTCGATCAGGCCGAGCGTGCCACGAAGTCGTGGGATGCCGGTGCAGAGGGCGAGCGGCTCGTAGCGGACAGGCTAAGCCGGCTCATTCCGCACGGCTGGTACCTGCTGAACGACGTCCACTGGCCCGGGCGGCCCAAAGCCAACCTTGACCATGTGCTGGTGGGTCCCGGCGGGGTGGTGGTGGTCGATGCCAAGAACTGGACCGGCGAGGTCCGTGTCGCCGCCGGTGTCCTGTGGCAGGGCCGTTTTGCCCGGACGCAGTCCGTGGACGGGGCGTTGGCGCAGTGCGCCGCCGTCGCATCCGTGCTGGCGCCGCCCCACCGGCGGTTCGTCCGCCCGTTGATCTGCCTCACCTGGCAGCCGGACCTCTTCGGCATCACCAATTCAGACGTCGCCGTGGCAGGGGCAGACCGCGTTGTTGCTGCCGTCCTGGCGCTGCCCCCGGTGCTGGACCAGCAGACGGTGGTGGGCCTATATGCGCACCTCGGCGAGCAGCTCACGCAGGAATCTGCGGCGGAAAGTTCCACGGTGAACTCGCTGTCCGTGAAGCCGCTGACCGTGAAGTCACCGACCGTAGAGCCGGCGGGCGGGGGGCCGCCGGTGGCTGGGCCGCCGCGGTCCGGGCAGACAGGGGGCCGGAGCGGACCCCGGCAGCCCGCCTATGGCAACGGCCATGGGGCGCGTAGTGGGGCGGGCAGCGGCGGCTCGGGACGCGCCAGGAAGTCGAAGGCGCAGCACGACGCAGCCAGTGGAATGACCCGGTTGATGTTCCTGGCTGCCTTTGTGGTTTTTGCTGTCTACGTGCTGCCGTATTGGGGGCGGTAGGACTGGATGAGGGCGGCTGTAGGCCTGTAATGAAGGCGGCGGTAGGCTGGGAAGAGAAGACTTCGAATGGGGAAAATCATGACTGACCAGCCAACTCCGCGCCCTGATTCGCAAGGGCCCGGTGCGGGACCCGGCGATTCGCCGGCAGGCTACGAGCCGCCGCAGTTTGTGCCACCCCAGGGCCCAAGCATTCCGGCGCCGCCGCTGTATGACCAGAACCCGTACGGCCAGAATCAGTTTGGCCAGGACCAGTACAGCCAGAACCAGTACGGCCAGCCAGGCCAGTACAACCAACCCGGCGCCTACAGCCAGCCTGGCGATCCGTACGGCGCGACGTATGGCCAGCCTGCAAGCCCTTACGGCCAGGGTGCCAGCCCTTATGGCCAGCCGGCGTACGGGCAGCCCGCCTACTACGGCATGCCCGCCCAGCAGCCAAAGGGCCTGAGCATCGCCAGCATGGTCCTCGGTATTTCCTCGGTCATCCTTGGCTGGTTCATGATTCCGCAGATCGCCGCAATCATCACCGGCCATCTGGCCCTCCGCCGTGAACCCTCTGGCAAGGGCATGTCCATCACCGGGCTGGTCCTGGGCTACCTTTGCCTGCTGGGTTACGGAGCGTTCTGGCTGCTCCTCATCATCGGGCTGACGTACAGCTCCACCTACGGCTATTGAGCCCCGGTCGCAGCTGACCCCGGCTAAGAGACTGCCGGGCAGCGGAAAGGCCCCCGTCAGGGGGCCTTTCTTCAGGTGGGCCTGACTGTCAAAATCAGACTCTCTCGCGCCTGCGCTCAGCGGCCGGTTCCTGGGCTTCGTGGGTCCTCCGGCGACGCGGGAAGGCCCAGAAGGTGAAGTCCTGGGCCGTGTAATGCGGCTCCGGCCGGTCCGGCGGTGTTTCCTGGCGCGCTTCGGGTTTCCGGTCGGCTTCCTTCTTGTTACGCCATCCGAAATCCTCCATCGATGAATAGCACATCACAGACCTCCTCATAATGACTGCCCCTTAATCGTCCTCCGGATCGGCCCCGGAGTCGACACCCGGAGCCGTTCAAACTGGCATCAGAAGCCGAGCTGGGCCGCTACCTGGAGCAGGAGCAGCTCCGATCCCGCCGGCCCTACAAGCTGGATCCCCATCGGCAGGCCATGCGCCGGGTGCCCGCCGGTCCAGTGCACGGGAATGGTGATGGCAGGCAGGCCGCAGACATTCACCATGGAGGACCAGGGGGCGAATTCGCACTGCCGGCGGTAGTCGCCGTCGGCGTCCCCGGGCCATTCTGCGGCCGGCCACGGTTCGTCGCCGTGCGTGGCGCCGGTGAACCAGCCCACGGGGCGCGGCGTCTGCGCCAGGGCCGGCATCAGCATCAGGTCCCAGCCGCCGTACTGCGTGATGGTGTCGCGTTCGAATTGCCGCAGGAACGCCAGCGATTCATTGAGTTTTGCGGCGCTGCGCTGCTGGGCCCGGCGCCTGAACGTACGGGTCAGCGGGGCCAGAAGCGCTTCGCGGTGCGGACTGATCCGGGCGGTTCCGACGGCGGCGGTCCACGCGGTGGTGAAGGCGTCCGGGTAGCGGTTGTCGTAGCGGATGGCGGCTTCGCTGACGGCGTGCCCGGCATGCTCCAGCATTTCGGTGCCCGCCTGCAGCGCGGCCAGGGCTTCGGGTTCGGGCGTGAACGGAAACGTGGCGAACCAGGGGCTGTCCAGGGTCAGGCCTATGCGCAGCGGGCGCGGTTCGTGTGCCACAGCGTCGAGATAACTGTTGCCAGCGGACGGCGCCATTGCATCCATCAGCAGGGCCGAGTCGGCTGCGCTTCGGGCCAGGGGCCCCGCTACGACCAGGCGGGCGGGGTCGCCTGGACTCTCGCCCGACGGCACCACGCCGCGGCCGGGTTTGAGTCCCACGAGGCCGCAGGCGGCGGCCGGGATGCGGACGGAACCGCCGCCGTCGGTCCCTGGCGCGAACGGAAGTAGGCCAGCGGCCACCGCGGCAGCGCTGCCTCCCGACGAGCCGCCGGAACTCCGGCTCGGGGCATGGGGATTCCGCGACGGCGGTGCGATGCGGTTTTCGCTGTACGCCGTCAGTCCAAACTCCGGAACCTGCGTCTTGCCCAGTGAGACCACGCCTGCGGCCTTGAGGACTGCGGGCAGGGCGCCGTCGGCGGGCGCCGGTTTGTGGTCAAGTGCAGCGCTTCCGTGGGTGGTCACCACGCCGGCGACGTCGGTCAGGTCCTTGAATGCCACCGGCATGCCGTGCAGGAGCGGCAGGCCGTTCGCGCTGCCTCCGGAGTCCCGCACGGAGTCGTTTCCGAAGTCTTTTCGGAGCTGGACGAACCGGGCATCGGCGGCGGCTGCGTCGGCCATCGCCTGATCTGCCGTGACCGTGACAAAGGCGCCCAGCAACGGGTTCTGCGCTGCGATCCGGGCCAGGAAATGGGCTGTGGCTTCCCGTGCTGAGAGCTCGCCGGTGCGGAGCGCATCCCGCAGCCGAACAGCCGGCAGATCGTGGATGTCAGCCAAGGAAGCGAGGCTCCAGGCGCCTCTCGGAAGCTGTGGTTCCAGGCGCTCCACCGGCTTCCGCGGTGACGATATAAGCGCCCTTGCCCCGTACCTCGGCAACCGCTTCCACAAGTTCCGTGCCGTGGTAGACCAGCCCCACGCCGTCCTCCGTGCAGTGCGTTTCCCCCAGCATTCCGTCAGCCACGAGCCGGTGCACCAGCGGGCGCCGCCTTTCCTCTGAGTCGTAATGGACGCCATTGGCGTACGGGAGGAAGGCCAAGCCATTGGTCACGGCACGCAGCTCCGGCCCAAACGAATCAGTGGTGCCGCCCCGGTACCAGCAGATTGATCCGGCCGAAACCCCCGCCAGCACAACTCCGTGCTGCCACACGCGGTGGAGGATGCCGTCCAGCCCGTGGGCACGCCAGACGGCAAGCAGGTTCACCACGGAGCCGCCGTTCACCCACACCACGTCCTGTTCCAGCAGATGCGCCTCCGGGTCTGCGTGGTTTGGCATGGTGAAGAGGTTGAGGTGGCTGAAGTCGAAGCCCGCCAGCCGCGCGGCCTCATCCATTTCCGCATTGAACCCGCGCTGATCCCCTGCGGCCGTACCCACGTGGGTGACCCGCGGCGGCCGTCCGCTGGCTCCGGAAAGCTCCACGGCGTAGTGCAGCAGGCGGTCAAACTCCAAGCGTGTTCGAACACCTTGCCTGTAGCCTCCAGACGTGGCCAAAATGGTGGGCTGCTCAGCGGGCAAGGATCCTCCTACGGGTCTTCAACAGCGTAACTTGTCCCTGGTTTCGGGAGCGGCACGATCGGCTGGCGCTAGGCTGGAAGGAGACCCGTGATTCTCCGAAAGAGGACTCCTATGAGCGATTTTGATACCGTGCCCGTCAACGACGTCCCAGCCGACGCCGTGATCCTGGACGTCCGCGAAGACTACGAATGGGTAGCCGGACACGCTGAGGACGCTGTGCACATTCCCCTGGACCAGCTTCCGGCGCGGCTTGGCGAACTGGACCCGGACCAGGACGTCTATGTCATCTGCCGCACGGGCGGACGGTCCTTCCGCGCCGCGCAATGGCTCACCGGACAGGGCTATACAGCCATCAACGTGGCCGGCGGAATGGACCAGTGGCTCGAATCCGGCAAGCCGCTGGTGTCCGACAACGGCCTCAAGCCGCTCATTCTGTAGTTCAGCCCGAACCTGCGTCCCGTCACTACAGAGGAATCCATGCCCGCGACACCTGTTACGTACACCTTCCTCGGGCCTGAGGGCACGTTCACCGAGGCGGCACTGATGCAGGTTCCGGATGCCGGATTGGCCACCCGCATTCCGGCCTCCAACGTCAACGCGGCGCTAGACATGGTCCGCGACGGCTCTGCGGATGCAGCGATGGTCCCCATCGAGAACTCGGTGGAAGGCGGCGTTACGGCCACCCTGGACGCCATCGCCGGCGGGCAGGAACTGCGAATCATCCGCGAAGTCCTGGTCCCCATCAGCTTTGTCTTGGTGGCCCGACCCGGTGTGCGCATTGACGATATCCGCCGTATTTCCACTCACGGCCACGCCTGGGCACAGTGCCGTCTCTGGGTGGATGCGAATATTCCAGGTGCAGAATATGTTGCCGGCTCCTCCACCGCGGCGGCCGCCATGGGGCTCCTGGGCGGCGACGCCCACTACGACGCCGCGATCTGTGCGCCCATTGTGGCCCAGGAGCAGCCGGGGCTGACCGTCCTGGCGGAAAACATCGGCGACAACCCGGGTGCGGTGACGCGGTTCATCCTGGTGAGCAGGCCCGGCGCACTGCCCGAACGGACCGGTGCGGACAAGACCACCGTCGTAGTCCCGCTTCCGGAAGACCGCCCGGGTGCGCTGATGGAAATCCTGGACCAGTTCGCCACGAGGGGAGTGAACCTCAGTCGGATCGAATCCCGGCCTACGGGTCAGTACCTGGGACACTACTTCTTCAGCATCGACGCCGATGGGCACATCGCGGACGCCCGTGTGGCCGACGCCTTGGCTGGCCTTCACCGCATCAGCCCGGCCACCCGCTTCCTGGGCTCCTATGGACGGGCGGACGCCCAAAGCTCCAGCGTCGCGCAACACACCTCTGACGAGGCATTCCGGGCGGCGCATGAATGGGTCGGCCGGATTCTGCAGGGGGAATGAACGAAGCTTGACGCCGCCCGAGGCTTCGCCCACAGCGTAGGCCAAGGTACTTCCGCGGGATAGTTACTGTGCGTATGCTTGCTTGATCCACTTGGGGGATGGCCCCTAATGAAGGGAACAGGTCATGAGTACCAGCAGCACAGACAACGACGGCCAGGGCATGATCGTTAATCCGAAGCCCACAGCCGACAACCAGGACTGGGACGGGGATGACGCTGACCGCGCCGACCGCCTGCGCTTCGAAGAGGAGCAGGCCATGATCCGTGAGCAGTCCGAGGCACGTGCCGCGAAAGCTGCTGCAGAGGCTGGAGCTGCCAAGAAGGCAACCGCCTGAGGCGGGACCGGCTCAGGCTGGTTGGCCCTTGACCCTTATCAGGAGCGAGCGCGGCTCCACCCGGACGGTGAGCTTGGTGGCCAACCCGGACGTGTCGCCGTCGATTTGTGTGGGCATGGGCTCCGGGCACTTGATGACGATTCGGCCGGCCCGGTACATCGTCATGATGGGCAGGTTGCCCTTGTGTTTGAAGAGGATTTTCGCGTACATGGCCAGCCAGCCGATGGCGCTGCGGGGGCTCATGACCACCACGTCCAGCATGCCGTCGTCGATCATGGCTTCCGGGATGAAATCGATCCCGCCCGGGACCAGCCCACAGTTGGCAAAGAGGACGCTGCGGATGTTCCGGACCTGCTCCGGCTTGTCATCCAGCGCGACTGATACCTTCCGTCGCCGCCCGGGCATGTGACGCATTCCGGCCTCGGTATAAGCGAGCCAACCCACGGCTTTCTTGAGGCCGGCATTGGTATCAGCGAGTATTTCGGCGTCCATGCCGATCCCGGCGATCACCAGGAACGCGTGCTCGGATGAGTGTCCCGTGCGGGAATTCTCGATGCCCATCCGCGCGGTATCGATGTAGCGCTGGCGGCCGAAAAGAGCTGTCTGTATGTTTGCGTGAAGGTCGTTGACGTCCAGATCCACATTTCGCGCCAGAAGGTTTCCCGTCCCCAGCGGAATCAGGCCCATGGCCACATCCGTGTGTGCGAGGGACTCTGCCACCACCCGCACAGTACCGTCGCCACCGCCCACCAGAACGACGTCGGCCTTGTAGTCCAGGGCCGACCGGGCCTGGGAGTATCCCGGGTCCTCGGCGGTCGTCTCCAGGAAGAGGGGTTCGTCCCAGCCGGCTGTCAGGCAGGCGCGCCGGATGGCTTCCTTCGCTTCAGGGGCACGTGCCTTGACGGGGTTGAGGATGACGACCACGCGTTGCTGGGTGAGGCCCGTTTCGTGCGCTTCTTCATGGACCGCGCTGCGGATGTGCAGGGCCTTGAGCTTCCGGACGCCCCACCAGCTGGAGACGGCGAAAGCCAGCGCCGCCGCGCTCAGGACATAGAGAAGCCAGTCGTTCATGGTGCTTCAACAGTATCCCGGCCGCGGCGCCGCGATTCCCCCCGTCCGGCCGGGCAGCGTTGGTTCCGCCGGATTCGATACTCTTGTCTGGTGATCGACGTAAAAGACCTCAGCGAAAACCCGGACAAGTTCCGTGCCAGCCAGCGCGCCCGCGGCGCAGACGAATCAGTGGTGGACGCGATCATGGCCGCAGACTCCGCCAGGCGTGCCGCCCTGATCCGGTTTGAAAACCTCCGCGCCGAGCAGAACGTCTTCGGCAAGAAGGTGGCGCAGGCCAAGGGCGATGAGAAGAAAGCCCTGCTCGCCGAGGTCAAGGAACTGGCCAACACCGTGAAGGCCGCATCGGCCGAAGCAGACGCTGCCCAGGCCAAGCAGGACGAACTGCTGCGCAGTATCCCGAACCTTATTGAGGCCGGCGTCCCCGAGGGCGGCGAGGACGACTACGTGGTGGTCAAAACCGTTGGCACGCCCCGCGAGTTCCCCGATTTCGAGCCGAAGGACCACCTGGAAATCGGTGAGCTGATCGGCGCCATCGACATGGAGCGCGGCGCGAAAGTTTCGGGCTCACGCTTCTACTTCCTGCGCGGCGTGGGTGCACGCCTGGAGATGGCGTTGCTGCAGATGGCCATGGACCAGGCCATCGAGGCCGGCTTCGTTCCCATGATCACCCCAACCTTGGTGCGCCCCGAAACCATGCAGGGCACAGGCTTTGATGTAAAGCACGACGCCGAGATCTACCGTCTCGCCGAGGACGACCTTTACCTGGTGGGCACCTCCGAGGTTGCCTTGGCCGGCTACCACGCGGACGAGATCCTGGACCTGACGGCCGGCCCGATCCGGTTCGCCGGGCAGAGCTCCTGCTACCGCCGTGAGGCCGGCTCGCACGGCAAGGACACCCGCGGCATCATCCGTGTCCACCAGTTCAACAAGGTGGAGATGTTCGTTTACACCACGGTGGAGAAGGCCGCAGCCGAACACGAACGGCTCCTGGCCTGGGAAGAGGAGATGCTGGCCAAGTGCGAGCTCCCGTACCGCGTCATTGACACCGCCGCCGGCGACCTCGGCATGTCCGCGGCCCGCAAGTTCGACTGCGAAGCCTGGGTTCCGACGCAGGGCGCCTACCGTGAGCTGACCTCCACCTCGAACTGCACCACGTTCCAGGCCCGCCGCCTGAACATCCGCGAGCGTGTGGTCAACGACGAAGGCGTTGCCAAGGGCACCCGTGCCGTAGCCACCCTCAACGGCACGCTGGCCACCACCCGCTGGATCGTGGCCATCCTGGAGCACCACCAGAACGCCGACGGCTCGGTCAACGTCCCGGCCGCACTGCAGAAGTACCTCGGCGGCATGGAAGTCTTCCCGGTCCTCTAGCTTTCGCTCCGCGGCGCAGCACCATTCCTAGGCTTGTTCGCGGATCTGAACCTTGAAGGTTCGGATCCGCGGATACGCCTAGGAATCTTCTTTCCAAGGCCGCCTCCATCTCCTGGCTTGTCCACATAGGGCCCGCTGCCTGCTGACAGGCGGGCCCTTTGCAGGCAGCCTGATGGCATGGAAATCGCGCCCGGACTGATTGATTCTGCCGCCATCCTGCGTACACAGGCCGGCACTGATGCCATCCACCGTGATTTCAGGGGAGGAAAGCTGGTCAGAATCCGGCGCGGATTCTACGTCCCCACGTCTGAGTGGCTTCGGGCCCGCCCCTCGGAGCGCTTCGTCTGGTCGACGACGGCGGTTGCCAGATCCGTGAAGGGCGCCGTGCTGTGCGGAGAAACGGCTGCCCTGGCCAACGGCCTGCCCACACTCAGGACACCCGCGTTTGTCGAACTTGCAACGACATTCCCCGGACGCAGCGGGACGCGACGATCACCGCTGATGGTTCTTGGCGAGGAAGCTATGGCCAAAGAAGTGCGGGAAACGCGCTCCTATCCACTTCGGTACCGGCTGAGGACGGCGGTGGAACCCGTCGTGCAGGGTGAATTCCGATGCACGGGGCTGATCCAGACCGCCGTGGATGTCATGGTGGCGAGCAAGCTGAGCCAGGCTCTGGTGGTTGCTGACGGGCTGGCTCGACGGCTGCCTGACGAAGGCGTCCTGCCGGATGATGCCAATCTGCTTGCTGTGGCGGACATTCGCGACGGCATCGCAGCCCATCCGTTCGGGGCCGCCCGGCGCCGTGCGGAGCATGTTGCGGGGTTGGCCAGTCCTCGGGCGGAGTCGGTGGGCGAGTCCTACAGCAGGGCCGCTTTCGAATTCCTCGGCTTCGAGCAGCCCGTACTCCAGCACCAGCTCAGGGATGACGACGGCTTCATCGGCCGCAGCGACTGCTGGTGGCCGGAGCAGGGTGTTGTGGGTGAGTTCGACGGCAAGGCCAAGTACTTGGATGTTGATATCCGTGGCGACATGACCGCCGAGGAAGCTGTGTACCGCGAAAAGCTCCGCGAAGACCGGATCCGCGCGCTTGGATATGGGTTTGTCCGCTGGAGCTGGGCGGATGTGGATAACCCTGACCGGCTGAGGCGCAAACTCCTGGCCGCGGGCCTGCGTCCACGGCACCGGAGCTAGTTCGCGCATCTGAGCGTTCCAGGTTCGGATTTGCGAACAAGCCTAGGAATCCCGTGTCATGCGGCGGGGAATTGACCACCCGGCGGGGAAAGCTACGGCTGGCAGGAGAGCGGACAGCGTGCCGAAGGTTAACACTCACACCGGGGATAACCCTGTGAGTATTAACCGGGTGTTCATGCGCGCTGTGGCCTGCGTCCTAGCCGGTTTCAGGGGGTCTCTGGTCTACTGGATGTATGACTACATTGACTGAAACCACAGTCGCTGGCATCGATGACCAGCGGATCGCAAGCGAAAACAGCACCACCAAGTTCATGGTTGCCCTGGACGTGGACGGAACTCTGGTGGACCATGACGGCCACATGTCCGCGCCTGTCCGTGAGGCCGCCCAGGCCGTGGTGGCCGCGGGACACGATGTCCTCATCGCCACCGGCCGCTCCCTGAACGCCACGCTGCCCATCATCGAGCAGATCGGCATCGACCGCGGCTACGCAGTCTGCTGCAACGGCGGCGTGACGCTCCGGCTGGATCCGGACCTGACTGACGGCTACGAAATCATCCACAAGGCCACCTTCGATCCGGCCCCGGCGCTCCGGGCATTGCGGCAGAAGCTGCCCACTGCCAAGTATGCGCTGGAGGACGAGGACGGCAACTTCCTGTCCACGGAACGCTTCCAGGACGCCAGCTTCGGCGTCGAGGCCATCGGCGTCGACTTCCAGACTCTGCTCGAAGCCACCGCCGTCCGTCTTGTGGTGTTCAGCACCGAAAACACCCCGGAAGAATTCACCGCAACCATCCAGGAGATCGGACTGGCCGGCGTCACCTATTCGGTCGGCTGGACGGCGTGGCTGGACATTGCCGCCGCCGGTGTTACGAAGGCCAGCGCGCTGGAACGGCTCCGCGGCCAGTTGGGGGCTGAACCCCACAGGACCGTGGCTATTGGCGACGGCCGGAACGACATCGAAATGCTGGGCTGGGCCGGACGGGGCGTCGCCATGGGCCAGGCCCCGGAGGAAGTCATCGCCGCCGCGGGTGAGGTCACGCTTTCGGTGCTCGACGACGGCGCCGCGCACGTGCTGCGCAGCCTCATTTAGAGGGCCGGCAGTAGCGGCAAGTGGCTCTTGAGCGGCAACCCTAGACTGGGGCTGTGCACTTCGAGGAGTGCCCGGCGCCGCCCGGGCTGCAGCCGTTCGTCACGGGCTTCTGGTTCATCCGGGCCATCCCCGCGGCACGCTATGAAAAGATCCTGCCCGGACCCTCGGCCCACCTGGTCCTGAACCTCTCGGATCCGTACCGGCTGATCGACCCCGCCGGTTCCGAGGGGCCGGCGCAAGAAGTCGCCGCCGGGTTTTACTCGGGACTCCAGCGCACGTACCCTATCAGTGAAAACCCCGCGCAAATTTTCAACGTGGGAGCCGTTCTCGCGCCCTTCGGCGTGGCAGCCTTCACGGAGCAGCCGCCGTCGGCCCTGACCGGACGGGTACTGGATGCGGACCGGATCTTCCCTGGATTCGGCCATCTTCGTGACTAGCTGAGCCGAGGAACGGAAAGCCCGACGCCGGAGCGCGCCTTCGCGGCGCTGGAATCGTTTCTCACGGCGAGGCTCCGCCCCGGTTACCGGTGCGACGAAAGGGCGGCAGCCGCCGTCGGCCTCCTTGCCCGGGACGATATTCCGGTGGCGGACCTTTCCGGGCGGCTGGGACTCAGTACGTCCACGTTGGAACGGATCATGATGCGGGACTGCGGAACGACGCCGAAGGGGTTCTCCGACGTGTGCCGCTTCCACCGTTTCGTCAATGCGGCGGCAGCCTTGCCGCCCGGGGCCGCAGCGGGAAGGGACCTCCTGGCACTGGCCGACTACTACGACCAGCCCCACCTGATCCGCACCTTCCGGCGCTTCAGCGGCTTCACCCCGTCGGAATATCTGAGGATCGTCCGGGAACACGGCGCCGACTACGCCACGTTCGTGCCGGTGGAGGAGCTGCCCGGCTTGAGGACCGGACACTGCGGCATTTTTAAAAGACCATACGGATTTCCGCCGCTAGGGCTCGCGAAACAATAATGCCGGCCGGTCACGGCGTGTCGGGTGTGGTGAGCGTGTAGTTCCATTCGCCGTGGAATTCGTGGCGGGTGAGGG
>NZ_JBSRZM010000029.1:0-50903 GCF_054057635.1 Arthrobacter sp. UYNi723 | reverse complement strand
CAACCCGCGAATATCAGTCTGACACTGCAGTCGAACACAAGACTCGCCAGCACGCCCCACCACACCCGGACAGCACCCAACGGAAAGCGGCCCCCAACACCAAAGCCGGGAGCCGCTCACCACTGCCACTTGACAACAGCTTCTACATATCAGCTACAACACGAATCTATTTCCCCGGGAACCTTGAAGAGCCGCCAACCGCCGTCTGCTCCTGCGCGCCGGCGCACCACTCATCCCAGCAGGGCCACGGACCCTTCTGTCATCTACGACACGGAATCAATCCCCACCAACCCCGAAGCCACAAATGGCACGCGCCGATCCAGGCCTGATAAGTGCCAGAAGGAACGACTAATCGGTCCGTGCGACGTTAAGAAGCCGCCTAGCTTGAGCCGGAGTGACGACAATATAACGCCAGAGAGAAGCCTTGGAAAGATACATCCGAGACAAAATGAGTAGTGCAATGAGACTCAAACAGTTGCCGACCAAATTCGAAATTGCAGCGGCCATGATGCCAAATAGCGGAAAAAATATCAAAATTGAAACTGCTGTTGTGGTCAAAGCAATAGCCTCACCAACAATTGGGGCGGCAGGACGACCAAGACCAACCAAACTGAATGTCAGCACGACAACTCCAGATAGTGGAACTTGAGCAAGGGAAAGTATCCACACAATGGGAATGATCGACTCAAATTCGGCTCCAAGAACCAACGGAACCAACCACCCAAGATTAAGGCAAAGAATCAGACCGGCACTCAGCGTCAGCCACAGCACGAGTGCGACGGTCGCTGCGGTATGCTCGGTTTCTCCTCTAGCCACCCTATTACGAGCCGGAATTCCAACGGCCGTAGATAGGGCGTTTAATACTGAAGCGACAGTCGTGGCCACCGCATAGTATCCGAGGTCCGCCCTAGACGCCATGACGGTAAGAATAAGCAGGTCGATGCGCTGGTTGAGAAGACCCAAGGCACCTGTAGTCCATCCACGCAGGCCAAAGGACAATGCCTCGCCTACATTCGACAACGGAATATGACCTCTGGGCCTCACCGCCTTCCCCAATAGTGGCAATAGCATTCCTATTAGCGAAGTGGATATCAGCAGGAATCCAACACTTAGGGCGTCAGCCCCAACGAAGAACATGACAATCAAGCCAGCAACAGAGACTATTTGCGGCAGAACCTTCGATAGCGCAACGTAATACCACTGTGAAAGCCCCATTGAAATGGCCACCAAGCAATAGCCGAAGATGAAGACAGGCGTCAGGCACGCGTAGAGCACCAAGAGCCACCAAGCGTGGCTTTCTGGCCGGGCTACGAGGCCGACGAGAAGAACATAGGGCCAAATTGCAAAGCAGCCGATCCCGCTGCTTAGAACCAGAGCTAGCTTTCCAGCACGTCTGCCGCTACCATCCTTGGCTGCTCGCCTGGCGAAATAGTCTGGCAGTCCGAGGCACAACAGCATAGCCATGACGGTCCCTGGCACAATGGCCGTAGCGAGTTCCCCTCTTCCTTCGGGACCCAAGATGCGGGCTTGGATGGCGGCAGAGATCACACCAAGACCCATTGCGAGCATGTTCGCAACAGTCAAAACGCTACTAGGACGGCGTAACAGTGAGAACACTAAGCGGAGCTCCAATGCGTTATGCCCGTGGGTAGGAGCCGATCACGAGACGAATATCGTGTTACGCGACCAGTCTCTAGCATCAGGAAGCCGGGCGTGATTCTAATCTCGGATTACGACTATGGCGTGCCACGAAAGCCCCTAAATCGGATCCCGAAAGCTCCGCCACCGAATCTTCGACAGTCAAGTCGTCCCATTCCCACCATTTGATCTCGAGCATTGGACCTATGAACTCCTCCGGAATTCTGGATCCTACAGGCTTAGCGGGCTGTCCTACGCAGATCGAGTATGGAGGAATATCACGGCTGACCAAGCTACCGGCACCAACTACTGCGCCATCGCCAATCGTTACACCGGACAAAACAGTGGTGCGCGCACCAATCCAGACGTCCGAACCGACTACTATGTCGCCGCGAGAGCTAGGATACCCATCCTCGCCTGCGCCGTCTAAACCCAAGCGGATACGCAGCGGAAATGTGGTGATTCGTTCAGTGGGATGGTTGCCCCCAAGTAAGAATTGAACATCATGAGCAATAGACGTGTACGAGCCAACTGTTAAACGCGTTTGATCATGCTCAAAAATTCGAATCGACGGATTCCCATAAGAGTGTTTACCCACAGTAATTCGGCCAGCCTTGGCAAGCCTAATAAAATCTGATTCAGTCCGTCGAAAAAGCCGGGCTATTTTTTGTCGCATAATATCACCTAACTTAGTGGATAGAGCAAAACGAAATACTCCAGACAGACAGGGAGACAAACGAAAGCAGAAAATAATTGGATGCTAATGGGATTGACTACCTTTTGATCCTCAGCCGTGCCAGCAGTGCCTCGGCGAGAAGAATAGGGAGAACCGATAGAGCTTGAAGAATTCTCGGAATGAAACGCAGGGGATCCTGAATAGTTCTCTGAAGCCATTCAAGGTGCAGGGCCTGAAGGTACCCCGACGGTGTTTTCCGCAGGCCCACTACTGTTTCAATTGATCCACCGATACCAACGACCGTAACCTCGGCCAGGTCTGCGATTTCTCGTCCCCATCGCTCCTGCTTGGGGCTGCCAAGAGCAACGAAGACCAGTGAAGAACCATGACGACGGATTTCGCCGACAATTTCGGCCATACGTGCATCAAGCAACGACTCCTCAAATTTTCCACCGATACAGAGCCACTCGGGTCTGGCCACAGAAAGCCGGACAAGTGACTCATCAGATGATCCGACAACCGAAATTCGCTGGGATCCTTGTCCGCTGTAATGCCATTCCACCAAAGAACGACCAGTTAGCAACGGGTATCGGTGGCCCGCTACATTCAGGCACGCTTGGAGCCAACGTCCGTCAATCGTTACCGCATCAGCGTTCTGCACAGCCGCTGCAAATTCAGGATTTCTTGATGCCATCCAGAGTTGCCAGGGTGCCAGGGTGATTACATGCCGTCTTCCAGGGGCAACCGAGGACGTCAGTGATTCATCCTCTACAACATCATGCACCAACGATAGGAGTGACTGCCTCGGTTTCACTAGACGACCCTTTCGTACATTGCTGATATCCGGTTACTCGTTGCTTGCCATGAATATTTACTGACCGCATGTTCATGCGCCACGATCTTGAGATCCTCGAGGTCTTGTGATGCCACGAGAGCCTCTAATCTCTGAGTCAATTCCCCAACGTCACCCCACTGAAATGGCTGCGTTATTCCCCCAGCTATCTCAGGAAGTGCTCCAGAACTTGAAACTAGGGGGACGCAGTAGTTGGCCATTCCCTCGACCAAAGCCCTCGAAAATTGCTCGCTCCACCCATTCAGCTCATGTGAGGGAACACAGACTATGTCGGCCCGGCGCATAATCTCTGCCGCTTCGTCAATGCTAACTGCCCCCTTGAAATCCACGTCGCCTCCCGCGTGCTGGCGCCCCTCGACAATACTGCGCAATTGGTTCTCCATCGGCCCGGAACCAACGATGGTCAAGTTGATGGCTAACTGCGAACCCACTACCGCTTCCACCAGGTCTTGAACACCCTTCCGCTCGATCAGTCGACCGACGCATACAACTTCAAGTCTTGTAGATCTGCTGGAAGCAATAGGTGGCGCTGTCGGCGCCAATACTCCATTCCCGACGACGGAAACTCTTCCCGTGAATTTTTTCTGTTGAAGCACGCGGCGCGCTTGCTCGGACGGAACATAAGCTTCTGTACTGTTCTTGAACATCATCCACTGAATGAATGAGAAAGGAAAAGGATAGGATTTAAATTCGTTTTGACTGGAGCGAAATACAATTTTACATTTTACGCAAGATATAAATCGCGCCAGCAGAATCGAGGCAGCAGCTAAACTGTACGGTTCCTCGTGGACATCTATTATTTGAGGCTTGAATGTCCTGCATATGTACGCGACACGGAAGGGGTTGTAGAAGAAAAACGGATTTCGCCTTAATCCGTACAATCCAATAGGAGTTACGCGTATGGAGTCATTCCGCACCTGAGCGATTGTGAGTGTCGGAAGTTCGCGAAAGGCTTTCGGTACCAAGAGATGCACCTCATGCCCAAGCCTAGAGATCTCTTCGTCGCGTCGCTGATACGCACGGACACCTCCACCATGGAAAATTCTAAGCACTCTCAATGTTTCTCCCTTAAACCATTAAAAAACTGATTGAAGCTGGCCCGACGACTTCGAAATTTCGACTGAAAAGCAATTTTGAAGAGGTTGTATGCGATGGCAACAAAACCCTCTACACGAGAGAAGTGTTTAAAAACATAGCGTGTATGACCGACCATCCGTTCAACGGAACGCCATCGATCTGATACTCCAAGGGAACTTGCTCCGCCTGGTGTTCGGACGACTACTTCGCGTGCGATTGCGACACGGCCGTCAGAATCTCCCATCCTGCGGTGTAGATCCATCTCCTCACAAAACATGAAAAACGC
This sequence comes from Arthrobacter sp. UYNi723, assembly GCF_054057635.1. Classification (NCBI taxonomy): domain Bacteria; kingdom Bacillati; phylum Actinomycetota; class Actinomycetes; order Micrococcales; family Micrococcaceae; genus Arthrobacter; species Arthrobacter sp. UYNi723. Next base: position 46,373 of record NZ_JBSRZM010000029.1, on the reverse strand, counting down.
ACTGTCGAATCCGCCAAGTCTCCTAAAGTCATCCGCAGAAATAGCCATGCAACAGCCGCTGATGGTTTCGGCGAAAATAAGAGATCCACTTTCGGTATATCCATCGTTCCGCCGCCGCCAAGGTGGTGTAATCGTTCTTCCCCAGGATCTAGTGGGTTGCCCATCCATACTGGCAACCCGGGGACCAATGCATTGCACACCGTTGAGACGCGCTATGCCGATCAAATCACGCAGTTGCTGGCTAGTGACCGAGACGTCGGGATTGACAAAAACCAGCCATTCTCCCGAAGCATCTGCAGCTCCGATGTTCGAACCTGTTCCATATCCAACATTGAGTCCGTTGCGAATAACACGAGCCCCGGCAGCTTGACCGATCGCTTCGCTTCGCGCTGCATCATCCGAGCCCGAATCAACAATAATTAACTCGAAGTCTTGTTCCTTTGACAGTTGTAGTGTTTCGATGAAGTCAGTCAAAATGTGGCTTGAGTTGTAAGTCACCGTAATGATGGATACGCTCATTGTTTCATTCCCTCTACAGCTTCGCTCGCCACTGATTTCCAGTCAGTTACAGATACGTTTGCCAGATTCCAGGACATCGTCTTCTCGCGAAATGGGACGTCATGCAAAATTGTATTGATGGCTTGCGTCATCTCACTAACGGAGAATGGATCAAATGAGTCTGAGGAACCGCTCTTTGCATAAAAATGACCGAGATTTCCAAGCCGGCTGACAACCGTTGGGACTCCTGCCGCAGCCAGATCAAGAGCGGGAATGCATAGCCCTTCATCGAAGGATGGTTGAATATATGCCGAGCACCCGGAAAGTAGCGACGCATAAGAGTCATCGTCGAGGCCGGAAAGAACTTGGACCGAATCCTGTAGTGACAACGATTCGATAGTTTCATGCAATTCGCGACTGGCCACCCCTGGTCTCCCGCAAATTACCAAACGCCAAGAACCAATGTCGGCCTCATTCCAAGCCTTGACCAACCCGACTAAATTCTTGTGTGGTTCCTGTGCAGCGACGCATAGCAGGTAGGGATCGGCTAGTTTTGGAGACCAGACGATTGGGTGAATCGCCTGAATCGGCAACGCGCGGACCGCCTTCGAGAGCCCTTCCTGAGCAAGTTCATTGGACGTGTATTCTGATATCGCCAACGAGTACCGGGAACGTGCCGCCATTTTTGTCGTCAGGTCACGAATCCAATGTCGCGAGTACATTTCGGGAATTCTCAGAAAGCCAATGTCCATGAAGACGGGCACCGCCCGCACGGGCGAAAGTACTGGAACAGTCTGGCGAGGGACTATTATTCGATTCGCTTTGAAGCGGAGCGCCGCCAAAGGCAGCCCAACATGCATATATCCCGAGGGGGGCAGCACTAAATCGAATGCTGCGTCGGGCCTATCTCCAGCCACAGCGAGCTCGAGCCGACCTTCAGCCTCCAACGCCCTGAAGCCGCTGATAAGACCGAGCGATATATCTCGAACGCCGGACGGCGTAGATGTGACAAGTCTTCCGTCGAATAGGAGCTTCATGGCATTTGCCCCTTCATAGCATTCTTCAAACCAGCTAGCCTCTCCAGGAATTCCGCCACTAACGCCGCAGCTAAACCCCAAGATCCGAGCCATTTCTTGGCATATAGTCGTCGACTGCTCCTGCTGAAATTTTGGAGGACAGTTGAAGGTTCTTTTCCATGTCCCTGGTCATGGATGGCTTTCGCATTTGCCACAGTCGCTACCTTCATCCCAGCTCGCCAGGCTTTCCGACAGATATCCACATCTTCGTAGTAGAGAAAGTACTCGGGCGAGAAACCGCCAACTTGCTCGAAAGCCTGCCTTCTCCATAGCATGGCCGCACCACACACCCAGCCAACATGCAAAATGGGTTCGTCAACGGGGACCTGCTCAACCACTCGTCGTGTTGCCATATTCCACCGCGTAGGCAACGCGCGGGCCGACGACACGGCACGTCCGTCGGTAGTTTCCAGTCGCGGCCCAACGCACGCCAGACTCTTATCGCTAGTCAGAGCAGACAACATGGCGGATACTGTTTGTGATTCAAGCTGCACATCCGGATTGACAAGTAGTACAAATTCATTCACATCTTCCAGAAATCCCACGCCCTGGTTCATGGCTGCCCCAAAGCCGACATTGTGATGGTTTTGGATCAGTTGAAGACGTCCGCCCCAGTCCAACGTCCGGGCGACATCTATCGAATTATCCGTCGACGTATTATCAACTACGACTACCGACCCAACGGCATCGGACTTTTGCAGACTCGAAGCTAACCGTGGCAGATAGCGACTGGAATTGTAAGACACAATAATGACATCAACGCCCATTTTTAATTCTTCCAATCGGATCGACTCCGCGTCATTCAATAAGGGGAACATTCAAACTTGCTTGAGACTGACGAAGGAAGGCTCAGTGCACAGCCGATTTCTCACTGAGAACCCATGCCTTCATCTCACGGGCAAAGACGCTTCTGTCAAATTTCCATGCTTGGGCTTGGCATGATGGACCAGCAAGAGATATCGCCGAATGAACAGCGTCGCCGAGGCTTGCTGACTCAAAGCTCTCGAGTAGATACCCTGTCTTGCCATGGATCACCGTTTCTGCGGCCCCCCCGATACTGCTTGCGAGCACTGGGGTACCGGTCGCCATGGCCTCAACCGGCATTATTCCAAAGTCCTCGACAGGCGGAAATACGTACAGTGCGCACCGACGGTACAGCTCTCTCAGCATTTGAAGTGATGGAGCGTCGACGAAAGTCACAGTTCCTGGATATTCTGCCGCACACTGTTTTAGGTAGCCTAAACTTGGGCCGCTACCGGCCAACACGACGGGTAATCCGGCCGCCGCTCCTGCCTTTATTACGAGGTCCAGACGCTTGTATGGTATAAAACGGGAGGCGCCCAGTATGAATTCGGCAGGAAGACGCTCAAGCATCTCTTCCTCTAAGGAGGAGAAAATAGCTTCCTCGGAGACGAAGTCACTAACATTAACCGGCGGATAGATCACTCTTGCCTCGCGCTCCCAGGAGCGCTCAATTCGTTCCCGAACAAACTGGCTAATGCCCGCAATGGACGATGGTTCCTGCGCGCGCCGACGGTCCAGAGCGCGAAAGGGCCTGGCGATTGCCCTGGCTGCTATGGAATTGCCTCGCTGGTCGAGTTCAGGAGTCCAAATATAACGAGCGGGTGTATACGCGTAAATGAATTTGGTTGCGTTCCGTGCTGGACCAGAAAAGCGCGCGTGGTGAGCGAACAAATGTGAACTGCACAATATCCAATCGGAATCCTGAAACCCTAAGTGTCGCCAGGTGGCCGGCATGAAAGGTAATGCAAATTTCTTGCTCTTACGAAGGGGGGTCTTTGCCAGCCATGTTTCCCTGACTCTCCCACTTTCAAACCGGGATGGCGCGTCATCCCACAAGGAACGAATGGAGGCATTGGGAAAAACGCTTGCCATTTCCTCCATAACCTTTTCCGCTCCACCGTGCGGTTCAAGCCATTCGTGAACAATTACCCCGCTCATTTCCCACCTCTGCTTGAAGTTTGTGGGGTTTCAAGTCGCTTTGCCTCGACGACAAGGTCATTTTGAACCATTTGACTAACAATTTCACCAAAATCAACAGTAGGTTTCCAGTCCAAAAGCCTCTGAGCTTTGCTCGCATCGCCCCTCATCTCGCTTGCATCTATTGGCCGAATAAAACGAGGGTCAACGCGCACGTGCTTTTCCCAGTGGCTAATACCTGCAGATTCAAAGGCGCAACGGACGAAATCTCTCACTGTATGAGAAATCCCTGTGGCAATGACGAAATCATCGGGGTCCTTATATGTGGCCATTCGAACCAGAGCATCTACATAGTCCGGCGCCCATCCCCAATCACGCGTTGCATCAAGATTGCCAAGATCGAGGGTTTCTAAATGCCCGAGTGCGATACGGGCGACTTGCGATGTGATCTTCCGTGTAACGAATTTCGCAGGCCGCCTGGGAGATTCGTGATTATAAAGAATTGCCGATGAAACATACATTCCACGACGCCTGTAAACACCCACCAAGTGGTGCGCTAGCGCCTTTGATGCTCCGTAGGGTGAGACTGGACAAATGCGTGACAATTCGTTTTGTGGAACATCCGTTGAAGAACCAAAGATTTCGGCGCTGGACGCCTGTACGAAGCGAATTTCTTTCCCGGCATCTTGCTGGAGTTTCCATGTAGATTCCAGGAGGGCTGCAACGCTCGTGGCGTTTACTGAAATTGTTGCTGCGGGGTCTTCCCACGATTCTGCAACTGAGCTACTTCCGGCCAAGTTGAATACGACGTCTGGCTGAATCGCTTGCAGTACGCGCTTCAAGTTGTTGTGGTCGGACAGATCACCAAGATGTAGGCTAAACGCACGGTCACCAACAACTGTGCCCTTCGCGGGTGCAGTTCTCGCTAGCGCATGGACGCTCCAGCCCTGGCCGGCCAGCTGGTCCGCAAGATAGCTTCCATCCTGGCCAGTGGCGCCAGTAATAAAGGCAGTACGCACGTTAGCGGACGAGGGCAGATTGCTCATCAAGGTCATTCTTTACCATCATTTGAATTAGCTCAGAAAATGCCACTTGGGGCTTCCAGCCCAATACGGCTTTCGCCTTCGACGGGTCACCAATCAGTAAGTCCACCTCAGCTGGACGCATAAACCTTGGGTCTTGCCGAACGTAGGGAGCCCAGTCGATAATGCCGACCGTTTCGAAAGCTACGTCCAAGAGCTCTCGAATGGAGTGAGTCTCCCCAGTGGCAATGACGTAGTCGTCGGCCTCAGGCTGCTGAAGCATGCGCCACATGGCATCAACGTAGTCGCCGGCAAACCCCCAGTCCCGCTTCGCATCCAGATTCCCAAGAACAAGCTCGGACTGCAGGCCGAGCTTGATCCTTGCCACAGCCTGTGTGACTTTCCTCGTGACGAATTCCGGTCCACGACGGGGCGACTCATGGTTGAAGAGGATTCCGCTGGAAGCGTGCATTCCGTAGGATTCGCGATAATTGATCGTCATGTAGTGACCAAATACTTTTGCCACGCCGTATGGAGACCGAGGCCACAAGAGAGTCGACTCTGACTGTGGGACTTCCTGGACTTTCCCGAACATTTCAGACGATGAGGCCTGGTAGAACTTCACGCTGGCCGGCTCGTCGCCTGCATACAAGCGTGTAGCCTCAAGCATATTGAGGACGCCTTTGCCTGTTATGTCGGTAGTTAGCGAAGCATTTTCCCACGAATACGCCACATACGAGATGGCTCCGAGATTATATACTTCATCGGGCTCAGCGGCTCGCAAGACCCTAGTCAACCCACTGACATCAGACAAGTCTCCAGCAATCAATTCGACTTCCGGGACAGCGTTGCGGACGAGATCCATCTTCGGGTTGTTTTGACCTCGGATCATACCGAATACGTCATACCCCTTGGCGACCAGTAGCTCGGCAAGGTATAGCCCGTCTTGTCCTGTAATCCCCGTGATGAGTGCTCTGGGCATGCTTCCCCCTTGTGTCCGTGTTGGTTGAGTGCTCGGATGTGAATACCCGGCACCAGCAGAAAATCGGTGAGGCTGCTCCGGCTCACTTCCTCAAGCAACGGACTGTAAGAAATCACAGCCCAGTAACCACGACTTCGCTTGCCTCAAGGCTTCAGCTCAGCGATGGTCGTCCCGCTCGGCCCTAGCCTAACCGGTATCTTGGCTCGAGTTAGAATCTTCGAGGGCAAAGTGAAGAGCCAAATCTTCACGAAACGAAAAACGAGATCGTGCGTTCCACGGCTTCGGGCGGCGTTCCCGGCAGTTTTTCACGATCGAATGATCGGAAGTCGGTGATGCGCGGGGCCGCAGCAGGCAAGTCCCCCGATATCTCACGCCATTTTTCCATGAACGAGAATCGGATCGTCATGTGAGAACTCGGAGCCAGAAGTTCGTTATCATCACATGATGGGCAGGCTGCCCAAGGATCCGGCACAGGATGGAATTTGCAGTGGGGGACACCAGGAACTGGCGCGGGAGCTATTCGCGCCGCCTAGCGATTACTGACGCATTCGTCATAATATGGGCGGTCGCAGGGGCCTACATCATCCGCTTTGGAATTGACAAGGAATCACAGACCTTCGAGCACGACTATACCTATGGGCTTGTTTCCGTGGGACTCATCGTCGGCTGGTGGTGCATGCTAAGCGCGTGGAGCAGTCGAGAGAGCCGAATTCTCGGGGCGGGCGCGGACGAATACAAACGCGTGGCAGCGGCATCTCTCTGGCTATTTGGGTTGGTTGCAACCTTCTCCTATGTTTTCCGCTTGGACACGGCGCGTGGATACGTAGGAGTAGCACTGCCTGCCGGCCTTGTTGGCCTTCTGGCAGCTCGTTGGCTGCTTCGGCAACATATCAATGCGGATAGGCAAGAAGGCAAGAGCATGTCACGTCTGCTACTGCTTGGAGGCGAAAGCGCTGTTGCTCACTTGGCTTCCTCTCTAGGCCGAGCCAAGTACGCCGGATATCTGCCGGTGGCAGCCTACACTCCCGGTGCGCACGATGGACCCGATTTTGAGGCATCCTCGGGTTTGCCAATACTCGGACACCGGCCAGACACCGTCTCCATACTTTTGGCGATTGATCACTGCCAGGCTGATGCGGTTGCGGTTTCAGCGGGTGTGCAACTGCATCCTCAAACATTGAGGCACCTGGGGTGGGAACTGGCATCACGCAATGTGGGTTTGATCATGGCCCCCGCACTCACCGACATTGCGGGGCCTCGCATCCACACGCAGCAAGTAGCAGGTCTCCCACTAATCCATGTGACAACACCGACCTTAGAAGGTGGCCAACGCGTAGCGAAGCGCCTCTTCGATGTGGCAGGATCCGCTGTTCTTATAGTAATTGCCTCTCCTGTGATGGCGGCCGTCGCACTTTTGGTCAAACTAGATGGCAGGGGCCCGATCCTCTTCAGGCAGGAACGCGTGGGCATCGAAGGGAAACACTTCAGAATGCTCAAATTTCGATCGATGGTCGTGGACGCGGAAGAGCAGCTCGCAGAACTGACTCATCAAAACGAAGGCAGTGGCGTACTGTTCAAAATCAAGAATGATCCCCGAATCACCAAAGTAGGGGGGAGGCTACGACGTTACAGCCTGGATGAATTGCCTCAGCTCTTCAATGTACTCAGCGGATCAATGAGCCTAGTAGGGCCACGTCCGCCGCTACCCCGTGAAGTAGAAGCATACGAGCAAGATGTACGAAGAAGGCTCCTGGTCAAGCCTGGACTGACTGGCCTTTGGCAAGTCAGCGGCAGATCAAGTCTTTCATGGCAAGATTCGGTCAGATTGGACCTTTATTACGTTGAGAATTGGTCGATGGCGGGGGACTTCATCATCCTTCTCCGTACCGTCCGGGCCGTCTTTCACAAAACGGGCGCCTACTAGCCACTAAGGCCCGAGCGTCACAACTGCCCTCTGGGGAAGGAACATAAGCATGCGCATTACAGTAATTGGCTGTGGATACCTAGGCGCTGTTCATGCAGCCTGCATGGCAAAACTTGGACATACCGTTGTCGGCATCGACGTGGACGAGCAAAAGGTTGCGCAACTCTCCAATGCCAGGGCGCCGTTTTATGAGCCCGAACTAGACCAGCTACTCCGAGAGGTACAAGAAACGGGTCGACTGTCTTTCAGTACAGACATGGCCGCGGCTCACGGAAGCGACGTCCACTTTATTTGTGTAGGCACCCCTCAGAAAAAGGGTGAAAACGGGGCTGATCTCACGTTTGTTGATGCTGCCACGGAAGGCCTTCTCCCATTTCTCTCGCCTGGCGACGTGGTGGTCGGGAAATCTACAGTGCCAGTGGGGACGGCCTCGCGGCTGGCCGGGCTAGTGCAGACAGACGAACCAGACGCTCATCTGGTGTGGAATCCTGAGTTCCTCCGCGAAGGCCATGCCATTGCGGACACACTCCACCCTGACCGGCTTGTATACGGAGTCAGCGACGGTTCCGAGGACCATCCTGCAGTTGCCGTCCTGGACGAGGTTTACGCGGCTCCGCTGGCCTCGGGCACACCCCGGCTCGTCACCGACCGCCCCACTGCCGAACTCGTGAAGGCTGCGGCGAATTCGTTCTTGGCCACCAAAATTTCTTTCATCAACGCCATGGCCGAAGTGTGCGAAGCTGCGGGAGCAGACGTTACTCAGCTCGCTGACGCTATCGGCATGGATGATCGGATAGGCCGAAAATTCCTCCATGCCGGCATTGGCTTTGGCGGAGGCTGCCTACCCAAGGACATCCGTGCCTTCATGGCGCGAGCCGGAGAGCTTGGCGCCGATCAGGCCCTGACCTTCCTACGTGAGGTCGATGCCATCAACATGCGTCGCAGAACCCGTGTGGTTGAGCTGGCCCGCGACTTGTGCGAAGGGTCCTTGCTTGGCAAGCGAGTCACAGTGCTAGGCGCCGCATTTAAGCCTGACAGCGACGACGTTCGCGATTCTCCTGCCCTCAGCATTGCGGCACAGTTGCAGTTGCAAGGTGCTGTAGTTACCGTGACGGATCCAAAGGCTCTTGCAAATGCCGCGCGTAGATTCCCGGATCTCCACTATGAAGCCGACACTTCAACTGCAGTCCAGAAGGCGGATGCTTTGCTGTTACTTACTGAGTGGCAGGAGTACCGTGATCTGGACCCCTACGAGTTGGCGACGTCAGTTTCTTCACTTCGGGTCCTTGATGGCCGCAACGTTTTGGACGCTGCCAAGTGGCGGGCTGCTGGCTGGCAGTACCGCGGCCTAGGCCGGCCCTGACAATGGCTGCAACTCACGACACCTCGGCCGTTAGCGCCCGGACTAGGGCAAAGCGCCCCTGGAAGTATCGCCGGCGGCTCCTGATCACTCTGGCCTCGCTTGGGGGCGTAGTTCTCATTACCGGGGCCGGGGCAGTCTGGCTGGGAAGCAAAGCGTCGGAGATAAACTCCGAACTCTCCTCGGCGTCTGACCTGATTCCCTCCCTCAAAGAGGAAATAACTAAGAACAACGCTGGTGGGGCTGCGGCCACCGTTGATGAACTTCGCAACCACACGGCCGCCGCGAAACATGCAGCTGACGATCCGCTCTGGACCTTGGCGTCGACCCTTCCCGGATTTGGGACAAACTTCAGCGCCGTCGCGGAGGTGGCACGCTCAGCCGACGATGTAGCCAACCTCGGTCTCACACCGCTCGTTGAGGTCTACAGCTCCCTAAACTGGGAATCGCTCCTTCCCAGCAGCTCAGGAACTGATCTTGAACCTCTTGAAGCTGCCTCTCCGAGCATTTCTGCTGCAGCGCAGACTATACGGTTGTCAGCCGACAGGCTGGGTCAGATCGACACCTCAAACTTGGTACCTCAAGTGGCCGACCCATTGAGAAGTGCTAGAGACCAGCTACGGGGCCTCGCCGGGGCTCTCGACGCCGCCACCGACGCCTCAAACCTTGCGCCCGGAATGCTCGGCGCACAGACACCACGCAGCTACCTCCTTATGATTCAAAATAACGCCGAGACACGGGCGTCGGGCGGCATACCTGGGGCCCTTGCCGTCCTCCGCCTTGACAAGGGCAAACTTACGTTGGCCTCTCAGAGCAGCGCCGGAGCCGTCGGTGTCATGTCGCCCATCGTGCCGTCGGACCCTGAGCAACAACAGATCTATTCTGGGCGCATGGGAAAGTTCATGCAGGATGTGAACCTAACGCCCGACTTTCCAACGGCGGCCAGCACCGCTCAAGCCATGTGGGAGCGGAAGACCGGACAGCGTGTTGACGGCGTTATCTCCATTGACCCAGTGGCCTTGAGCTACATTCTCGATGCCACCGGCCCCGTCAAAATCACGGACCCTGAGCTCGTAGCACTCGCCAGCGCGGGCTTGCCGACTGAACTTACCGGTAGGAACGTCGTCCAAACCTTGCTCTCTGATGTCTATGCAAAAATCCAGCAACCCATCATGCAGGACGCCTACTTCGCCGGAGTCGCTCAAGAGATATTTGCAGCGTTGTCCGACGGTGAGGGAAACGCGAAGGGCCTCATCGAAGGACTGACGCGGGGTGCTGACGAGAGCCGTGTTCTGGTCTGGTCGGGACGTCCGGCGGAACAGGCCATCATCGCCAAGTACGCCTTGAGCGGATCCATTGCTGGGCCCAGCATCGCCCCTGCCCAGTTCGGCATTTACTTCAACGACGGCACCGGCGCGAAGATGGACTATTACGTTCAGCGGTCTGTCCAGCTAGTGAAGGAATGTCCCAAGGACGGATACGAGCAAACCACTGTACGCATAACGAGCACGAACACTGCACCAGCGGATGCAGCGACGACTCTGCCGGCTTATGTGACGGGTGGCGGCTCCTTCGGGGTGCCCCCGGGGTCCGTGCAAACAAACATTGTGGCCTACGGGCCCGTCCAAGCCAACGCAGAGACGGCCAGGTTGGACGGACAAAGAACCGATTTCGCTACCTACATCCATAGCAACAGACCCGTAGGCGTCATGGCGATCAAGCTCGCACCAGGTGAAAGCCGGACCGTGGAGTTTACTTTCGGGAAGATCGTGCAACACACGGAACCTAACGTAGTCGTCACGCCCACTGTCCAAGCTGTCAAAGATGTGATCCTGCCCACAGAAATTCCCTCATGTGGGTAGTAGTTATAGACAGTGCGTTAACACTATGTAAACCGACTGGATAGAGATTGCTAGCTGCTCTACGCGGATGGTAATGTCGTTGTGGGATATATATCCGGGATTTCTGCACAGGTCTCGTGCGGAGAGGAACCTCCTCAATTCGGGTACACAAAAACTTAAACGTCTCCGGGGGGACAATAATGAAAAAAACGCTCGCAGCACTCGCACTTGCAGGATCTCTCGCGCTCGTCGGCACCGCGCCGGCCATCGCCGCCAACTACCCGCCCATCCCGCCCCAGGCCGCTGTGTCTGACGGCACCGTTGGTCCGGGCGAACAGTTCGTCTTCCGCGGCCGCGGCCCCTTTGCCGGTGAATCCCTCACTATCACTGTGACGCCGGGTAATCCGCCCGCATCCCAGGGCAGGTCAGTTGCCGTAAAGATCCCCGTTTTCCAGGCGCAGACCTTCGGCGCTCAGGCGGACGCACAGGGCAACTTCTCCGTGCCGATCACGATCACCGAAGCCGGCACCTACTTCATCACCGCTACGGGCAATGTTTCAGGTAACACGGTTGGCCCCGTCACCGTTGTAGTGGACCCGAGCTTCGCCAGCAACGGTGCACCGCTGTCCAACACCGGCGGCGCTCCGCTCGCAAACACCGGAGCTGGCCTTGCCAACACCGGTGCTGACTCGGGCCTCATCCTTTGGACCCTGGTTGGCGCTGGCGCGCTGGCAGCCGGTGCAGCCTCCGTAGTTGTAGTTCGCCGCCGCGCCAAGACCGAGGCAGCAGCGTAACCGCAGCACACCCAAGCACCAAAGAGGGTGGGTGGTACTCCGGGAAACCGGAGGACCACCCACCTTCTGCGTTTAAGGTTTCGACAGGCTCAACCACCGAGCTAACAGGCTCAACCACCGACGAGACATACTCAGCCACCGAGCTGACGGGCGAAACCACCGAGTGGACAGATTCAACGACTGAACTGTGGTATTTATTTGAGCTATGGGGAGACATTGGCGCAGAAGACCGAGGCAGTGGGACTTGTCAGTTCCTCTTCCCCGCCCTCAGGCGCTCCCCTACGTACTTCTCGTTGTGCTTTCCGTAGCCGCGCTGGGAATGGCTGCTGTGGCTTTGCTGAGAACTACCTGAGGTTCAGTTGAGGATCCCGGACAACCCGAGGCTCTGGCGCGCTGTCCTGCTGGCCATGCTTCTGCCGCTGGCGCTGGTCGCATTCTGGCCCAGCCCTGTCGATGCTCCCGTGCAGGGTCAGCTGGCCGACGTTCTGAGGTTGCTCCACACCCACGGAATTCCCGCCTGGTTCAACTACCAATTCGTCGAAGCATCTGCCAATGTAGCGCTCTTTATTCCGCTCGGCGCGGTGGCAGCCCTGGCCTATCCGAAAAAGCACTGGTGGCAGATCGGAATTTTCGGATTGATGGTCTCGGTCTGCATCGAACTGGGCCAGCTGCTATTTCTTCACAATCGGTTCGCGAGCCCGCTGGATCTTGTCACAAACACAGGAGGGGCTGTCATTGGGGCGCTGTTGGCCACTGCGGCCCTTAAACGCCTACAAGCCCGCCGCTGGTCAGCGGTCGGCTTGTAAGGCGTCACACAGGCATCAGGAGTTAGCCAACGAAGGCCTTCAGCCACGTCTTCAAGTCCTCGCCGAACTCCACGCGCTCGGAAGCCAAAGTGATGACGGCTTTCAGGTAGCTCAGCTTGTCGCCGGTATCGTAACGGCGGCCCTCGAACATGACGCCGTACACTCCGGAGCCCTCCCCTTCGCCGGCCGCCAACGTCTGGAGCGCGTCGGTCAGCTGGATCTCCCCGCCGCGGCCGGGCTCCGTCTTCTCCAGGACGCCGAACACTGACGGGTGCAGCACATACCGGCCAATGACGGCCAAGTTGGACGGCGCTTCGCCTGCAGCCGGTTTCTCTACCAGGCTGTTGACGCGGACAAAGTCCTCGCCCTCGATGGCAGCGATGTCTGCACAGCCATACGCGCTGATCTGTGACGGGTCCACCTCGATGAGTGAGATGACCGAACCACCGGTCTTTAGCTGCACGTCCATCATGGTGGTGAGCAGGGTCTCGGCCTCATCGATGAGGTCGTCACCCAGCAGCACGGCGAACGGCTCGTCGCCCACGTGCTGGCTTGCGCACAGGACAGCATGGCCCAGGCCCTTGGCTTCGCCTTGGCGGACGTAGTGGATAGGACCGAGATCAGAGGCCTCGTGGACCAGGTCCAGGCGACCCTGATCGCCCTTCAGCTCCAGCGCGCGCTCCAAGCCGGGTTCACGGTCGAAGTGGTCCTCAAGGGCGCGCTTGCTGCGCCCCGTGATCATCAAAATGTCGTCGAGGCCGGCCTTGACGGCTTCCTCGACGACGTACTGGATAGCCGGGCGGTCAACCACCGGCAACATTTCCTTCGGCATCGCTTTAGTGGCGGGCAGGAAGCGAGTCCCCAAGCCGGCAGCAGGAATGACGGCTTTTGTAATAGATTTCCCCATTGTCATAGGTGAACCCTACAAATCGATTGCCTAAACGCGCAATTGGTTTCGACGGTCGCGACCACAGCCAGCCTGGGTTTCGACAAGCTCAACCAACGAACTTTGGTGCCCGCTTCTCCTGGAACGCCCGGAAGCCCTCGGCGTAGTCCGCGCTCTTACACAGGCGGGCCTGCTCTTCGTTCTCTTCTGCCATGGGTTCCAACAATCCCAGGCGCTGGTCGCGGATATGCGCCACCAGCTCCTTGCTCGGATTGAAGGCACCCGTTGCTCCGATGGCAACCTTGGTCACAATTTCCCGGGCGTTGTCCAACAATTCATCCGCCGGCATCGTCCGGCTGAACATCCCTTGCGCCACGGCCTCCGTACCCGACATGAGCTCGGCGGTGTAGATCAGGTCCAGCGTCCGGTGCATGCCCAGCCGCTCGGTGAAGTACCAATAGCCTCCCGAATCCAGCGTGGCGCCAAGGTACGCTTCGGCGTCGTCCGTCTCCGGCGTCACGCCGGAGATTCCCGCCCGCACAAAATGCGCGACCTTCTCCCCTCAACAGCGGCGCCCGCACGTCTCCGCTAGAGGCGGCGGCGGCTTCATCGTCGTACGCCTGCGACATATCCACGAGCGCCCCCTTAGTGGGAGTTCAGCTTGCGCGAGGCGTCCAGAACTACTTCGGCGACATTGTTGGCGATAGAGAGGGAGATCATGGTTTCTTCTCTCTGGTTTCGACAGGCTCAACCACCGAAATCACGACATTCCTCTACGGCAATGACTCCACTCAGGCGTTTGCTGTCTGCGTGACCGCAACGTAAGCCCTAAGTGCTTCCCCCGCCGTACGGGGTGTCAAACCTGAAGCCTCGATCTTGGTCAGATCCAGCACGCCGTTCAGCGGCCGGGGCGCGGCAGCTTTGCCCTTGAAGTATTCTTCGGTGCTCACGCCTGTGACAGCGGACCTCGGCCGGCCCGAAAGCTCGTAGACGTCCGCTGCGATGTCGGCCCAGGACTGCGGTTCGCCGTCGTTGGTGAGGTTGTAGGTGCCGTGGTCCGCGCCGGATTCGAGCAGGTGCCGGATGCCGGATGCGATGTCCTCCGTGAAGCTGAGCCGGCCGATCTGGTCATTAACCACCGACGGTTCGATTCCGCGGCCGGCGAGGGACCCCATGGTGCGGACGAAGTTGTTGCCTTCCCCGATAACCCAACTGGTCCGCACGATGTAGTGGCGGGGGACAACGCTGACCACGGCGTCGCCGGCCGCTTTGGTCTGCCCGTACACCCCCAGCGGCGTGAACGGCTCAGCCTCGTCGTGGCTCTCCTGGACGCCGTCGAAGACGTAGTCCGAAGAGACATGGACGAGGGTGAGGTCATGTTCGACGGCGGTGCGGGCCAGCCGCGCCACGGCGCTGACGTTGACGGCCCAGGCAGCGGCACGGCCCTCCGCGGTTTCCGCTGTGTCAACGGCCGTGTACGCAGCGGCGTTGATGACCGTCGAGTAGTTCTTCCAGTTTCGCTCCGCGAAGGCTGCTTCACTGGACAGATCGAACCCGGCGCGGCCGGCGAACTCAACACTCGCGTCGCCGTCATACAGTTCCCGCAGTGCCTTGCCGAGCTGACCGTCGGCACCGACCACGAGGATCTTCTTCGCCGGCATCGGCACAACGTCCGCGAGGCGCGGGTGGGCCTTGTCCTTGTCGGACAGCTCCGCGTCCGCCAGAGGCACCGGCCATACAATGGCGGCCGTCTCGTCGGCCAGGTTCAGGAACGTGTACTGGCCCTGCGCGTCGGCGGACCAGTGGTCGTTGACCAGGTACGTGTACGCGGTGTTGTCTTCCAGCGTCTGGAAGGCGTTGCCCACACCGCGCGGAATGAAGATCGCCTGGCTTGGATCGAGTTCCGCGGTAAAGACGGCACCGAACGAAGGACCTTCGCGCAGGTCCACCCACGCACCGAAAATCCTGCCAGTGGCGACAGAGATGAACTTGTCCCACGGCTCGGCGTGGATGCCCCGGGTGGTGCCGGCCTTCTCATTAAACGAGATGTTGTTCTGCACCGGGCGGAAGTCCGGCAGCCCCAACGCCACCATCTTCTCCCGCTGCCAGTTTTCCTTGAACCAGCCACGGTTGTCACCATGAACCGGCAAGTCATAAAGCACCACTCCGGGAATCGGGGTTTCGTGCGCGGTCAGCTTCTTGGAGAACTCGATCGACATGCTCTACTGGCCCTGTTCCTGGTACTTGGCTTCGGTCTGCGCCTTCTGCGGCCGCCACCAGTTTTCGTTCTCCCGGTACCAGGCGATGGTGTCCTCGATGCCGGCATCAAAATTGGAGAAGCGCGGTTCCCAGCCCAGCTCATTCCGGAGCTTGCCGGAGTCGATGGCGTAGCGCAGGTCATGACCCGGGCGGTCCACGACATGGTCGTAGGCGTCCGGGGACTGACCCATGTGCTTGAGGATCAGCTCGACGACGTCCTTGTTGTTCTTCTCCCCATCGGCACCGATCAGGTACGTCTCCCCGATCTTGCCCTTGGCGATGATCGCCAGCACGGCCGAGGAATGGTCGTTGGCGTGGATCCAGTCCCGGACGTTCTCGCCCTTGCCGTAAAGCTTGGGCCGGATCCCGTCGATGACGTTGGTGATCTGGCGCGGGATGAACTTCTCCACGTGCTGGTACGGGCCGTAGTTGTTCGAGCAGTTGCTGATGGTCGCCTGCAGGCCGAAGGACCGTACCCAGGCACGGACCAGCAGGTCCGAACCGGCCTTCGTGGAGGAGTACGGGCTGGACGGGTTGTACGGGGTGTCCTCGGTAAACCGCTCCAGGTCATCGAGCTCCAGGTCACCGTAAACTTCGTCCGTGGAGATGTGGTGGAAGCGCTTGTTGTGCTTCCGGGCCGCCTCAATCAGCGTGTACGTACCGATGATGTTCGTGTCCAGAAACGGACGCGGGTCATGCAGGGAGTTATCGTTGTGCGATTCAGCAGCATAGTGGACCACTACGTCGCACTCCGCGACGAGCCCGTCCACGAGCCCGGAGTCGCAGATATCACCCTGCACGAACCGAAAACGGTCCTCCGGGAGACCCTCAAGGGACGCCCGATTACCAGCATAAGTCAGCTTGTCCAGTACCGTCACATGATCAGGCGTGTTTTCCAACACATAGTGGACGAAATTCGAACCAATGAAACCGGCGCCCCCGGTAACCAGTAATTTCTGCATAACATTCATCGTTCCACAGCTCCATGATTTGGCTGAATTTGTAACGACCGCGAAAATGTCCTTATGCGCGGAATAATCCTCGCCGGGGGAACCGGTTCACGTCTTCATCCAATCACTCTCGGAATCAGCAAGCAGCTGGTCCCGGTCTACGACAAACCGATGATCTACTACCCGTTGTCCACACTGATGCTGGCCGGTATCCGGGACATCCTCATCATTACTACGCCGCACGATGCCGACCAGTTCCAGCGACTCCTAGGCGACGGCAGCCAGTTCGGCGTCAATATCACCTACACCGAGCAGCCGTCCCCCGATGGATTGGCCCAGGCGTTCGTCCTTGGGGCTGAGCACATCGGCGATGGCCCGGTTGCTTTGGTCCTCGGCGACAACATCTTCTATGGCCAAGGCCTCGGCACGCAGCTAGGACGGTTCGAAAACATCGACGGCGGCGCAATTTTCGGATACCGGGTCCAGGACCCGTCCGCGTACGGTGTTGTGGAATTCGACGCGGAGGGCAAGGCAATTTCCCTTGAAGAGAAGCCCGCAAAACCGAAGAGCCACTATGCGGTGCCGGGCCTGTACTTCTACGACAACGATGTGGTCCAGATTGCACGCGACCTTAAGCCTTCTCCCCGCGGCGAACTGGAAATCACGGACGTCAACCGCGTCTACCTCGAACGCGGCAAGCTCCAGGTGGAAATCCTGCCTCGCGGAACCGCGTGGCTGGACACCGGAACCTTCGATGACCTAAACGCAGCGTCCGAATTCGTCCGCACGGTTCAGCACCGCCAAGGCCTCTCCATCGGGTGCCCCGAAGAGATCGCCTGGCGTTTGGGTTTCCTCAGTGATGACGAACTTCGGGAACGGGCCGCACCGCTCTCCAAGAGTGGCTACGGGAAATACCTTCTCGATCTGCTCACTGAAGGCCTCGACGCTGCAACAGAACGCCTTCAACTCGCCCAGCGCTAAGCCTTGATCCACCGATGATGGTCGGGGCGCCGACGGCGGTTTAAACCGAGAATGCCCGCCTTTTCAAGGAAAATGGAGCTTGTCTAGAGCACATTGACCACCGAAAAGAGGGCATCTCGTAGATGCAAGTTTCCCATAAGCGTGCCGTCGTGTCAGTTTCCTTTGACGAGCCGAACCTCGTGTCGGCTGCCGGGTTGCTGCCGGTGATGACCTTGGCACGGGATGCCGGGTTGCAGGAACTGGCCGATGAGTGGCTGTCGGTGCCGTCGGACAAGGGCGCGAACGCGGGACGGAAACTGGCGTCCCTGGTGGCCGGGATGGTCGCCGGCGCCGACAGCATCGATGACATGGCGCTGCTGCGCCACGGGGGAATGAAGCGGATCTTCACCGCCTGCTACGCGCCCTCGACGCTGGGTTCGTTCCTGCGGGCCTTCACGTTCGGTCACGTGCGCCAACTGGACGCTGTCGCCTCCCGTTTCCTGGCCAACCTGGGGACCCTGACCCCGCTGCTCGGGAGCCCCAGGGCGGACGACTTCGTGTTCGTCGATGTTGACGACACGATCATCGAGGTCCACGGCTACGCCAAGCAGGGCTCCGGCTACGGATACTCCGGGGTCCGCGGGCTGAACGCGCTGCTGGCTACCGCCTCGACGAAGGACACGGCCCCGGTCATCGCCGCCCAGCGGCTGCGCAAGGGAGCGGCGAACTCGGCCCGCGGAGCCAAACGCCTGATCACCGACGCCCTGTCCACGCTCAAACGTGTCCAGACCTGCGGGCGGGTGCTCTGCCGGTTCGATTCGGCCTTCTACGGCCATGCGGCGGTTTCCGCGGCCCTGGCCGGCGGGGCGGAGGTCTCGGTGACCGTGCGCATGGACCCGGCCATCAAACGCGCCATCGCCGGGATCCCGGACACGGCGTGGGAAACGATCGAATACACCGACGCGGTCTTCGACGAGGCCACCAGCACCTGGGTCTCCAAGGCCGAGGTCGCCGAGACCGTGTTCACCGCATTCACCTCACGCAGAAAGGCCGAGCAGATCACCGGCCGTCTGGTCGTGCGCCGCATCCCGGAACTGAACCCAAAAACCGCCGACGGGCAGGAAACCCTGTTCGACACGCACCGGCACCACGCGTTCTTCACCACCGTGGACGCCGAAGTCCTGGACACCGTCGCGGCCGACAAAACCCACCGGAAACACGCCATTATTGAGCAGGTCAACGCCGACCTGAAGGATAGCTCCCTGGCGCACCTGCCTTCAGGTGTTTTCGCGGCGAACTCAGCCTGGCTCGTCGCCGCGGTCATGGCCTACAACCTCACCCGCGCCGCCGGGCTCCTCGCGGCCGGGCCCTTCGGCAAAGCGAGGACCGGCACGATCCGCCGCAAACTCATCCACGTCCCGGCCCGCATCGCCACCAGCGCCCGACGGATCCGTCTTCACCTGCCCGAAGCCTGGCCCTGGAAAACACCATGGCAGGCCTTGTCCGACCACCTCTACCCGCCGCCGCGAGCTGCCTGAACCCCCGTCAACCCAGCCGCACGGCGCGACCAAAACAACCAGTGGAACACCGAAGGGCAGCGAGGCCCGGCACCCCAGCACGCCCTCTGCCCGAACAACGAGCCGAAACCGGATTCAGATCATCGGCCCAGACAGATCGGTGGATCAAGGCTAAGGCGGGCTCCGGCCCCGACGAAGTGAATACAAAGAATGAGGCCCGCCGCTCGAACAGCGGCGGGCCTCATCAGTTGCACGTTGAGCAATGGCGTCGAGTCGCGGTGTCTGCGCAAAGTGTCAGACGGGCTTGGAAGCTGGTTCAGTCACCGACCGGTTTCGTCCAACTCAACCACCGAACCTGGGCTCGCGCTTCTCCTGGAACGCCCGGAAGCCCTCGGAGTAGTCCTCCGTCTTGCACAGCCGCGCCTGCTCGGCGTTTTCCTCGGCCATGGCGTCCCACATGCCCAGCCGCTGATCGCGGATGTGCGCCACCAGCTCCTTGCTCGCGGTGAACGCGCCCGTTGCCCCGGCGGCAACCTTTGTCACAATTTCCCGGGTGTTGTCCAACAATTCATCGGCAGGCATCGCCCGGCTGAACATTCCTTGGGCCACAGCCTCGGTCCCGCTGATCAGCTCTGCCGTGTAGATCAGGTCCAGGGTCCGGTGCATGCCCAGCCGCTCGGTGAAGTACCAGTGCCCGCCCGAGTCCAGCGTTGCCCCCAGCTTTGCAAAGGGCGAGCCGAACTTCGCGTTCTCCGCCACGTACACCACGTCCGTGGCCAGCAGCAGGCCCAGCCCCACCCCCAGGCACGCCCCTTGCGCAGCGGCAAACGTCGGCGCCGGGAACGCGCTCATCTTCCTCAGCAGAGGCTGCACCAGCCCGCCCAGGTACGCCTCGGCGTCGTCCGTCTCCGGCGTCACACCCGAGATGTCCCGGCCCGCGCAGAACGCGCGGCCCTCTCCCCTCAGCAGCAGCGCCCGCACCTCACCACGCGAGGCGGCGGCAGCGGCGTCGTCGTACGCCAGAGTTAAATCAGCAAGCGCCTGCTCGTCGAGGGAATTGAGCTTGTACGGCGCGTCCAGAATCACTTCGGCGACGTTGTTGGCGATGGAGAGGGAGATCATGGGGCTCCTATTAGACGTCGAAGTCGACTGTTACGTCTTTGCTGGTGGGGTGGCTCTGGCAGGTCAGCACGTACCCCTTGTCCAGCTCATCCTGCTCCAGGGCGTAGTTTTCGTCCATGGTCACGGTGCCGGTGACCAGTTTGGCCCGGCATGTCCCGCACACTCCCCCGGCGCACGCGAACGGCACATCCGCCCGGACCCGCAACGCGGCGTTCAGAATGGACTCGCGGGCGTGCGTGGGGCTGGCCACCTCCCCCTGCAGGCCATCCAGCTTGAACGTGATCCTGTACGTCTCCTGGGACTCGTCCACCACCACGGGACGGCCGGCGTTCCCCTCCGGCTTGTCCGGCTTGCCCGACGTGAACAGCTCGAACCGGACCTTCTCCGGCTTCACGCCGCGCTCGGCCAGGGTGTCCCGGCACAACTGCACCAGCTCGAACGGCCCGCACAGGAACCACTCGTCCACATCGTCCGCGTGGATGGCGGTGCCCAGCAGCTGCCGGAGCTTCCCGGCGTCGATCCTGCCGGACAGCAGCGGCGCGATCCGCTGCTCCCGGGACAGCACGTGGTGGATGGCCAGCCGCTGCGGGTACCTGTCCTTCAGGTCCGCCAGCTCCTCCAGGAACATCACATCCATGGCCGCCTTGTTCGCGTAGATCAGGTCAAAGCGCGTCGCCGGGTTGGCGGCCAGCAACGTGCGGGCGATCGCGATCACCGGGGTGATGCCGCTCCCCGCCGCGATGGCCACAAAGGTCCCCGGCTCCCCCGCCAGCTCGCCTGCGATATCCTGCGGCCGGTTCATGGAGTTCATAACGTTCTGCTCCACGGCCCTGCCGTCCCGGCCGTGCCTGGACACAAACGCGCCCATGGGGCTCATGACCTCCAGGGTGTCCCCCGCCTTCAACTCCGCGTTCGCCCACGTGGAGAACAGCCCGCCCAGGTCCTGCTTCACGGCCACCCGGATCTCGCTGCTGCCGTCCGGGAACGATGCCTCCACCCTGATCGCTCAGGAGCCGACAACCGCGTTTCCGGCCAGCGCGGTCCCTCCCCGAGGAGAGGCCTCCGGGACGTGCAGGCCGGGGCGATCGTTGCCTGGTACGAAATCACTGGCTCCCCACCACCATGACCGGCGAAGGAAATCACTACCCAAAATGAGCGGGCCTCCTACACGATGGTCTGCCGCACCCAAGCAAGCCAATCCAAGCGTCAGCCACGCCCCACTGCGCTTAGTCCCCGCTGAGACTTTTCACGGACCCAGGATTCAACACAGGAATGCTGCAACCCGGGTTCGGGTGTGCGTCAGATTTGTAGGTAGCTGTGCTGTGGCATGTTTCTGGGGTCGTGTGTGGTGGGTGCTGGCGTGTTGGCAGCGCAGGGTGATGATGCTGGTGGCTCCGGGGCCGGACCAGCGCATGCCGGAGAGTTTGAGGCGTTGGCCGACGATGGCATTGCAGCCGGCTTCGACGGTGCCGGAGCCGACGAACATGTCGGGCTTCAGACTTTTCCGCCCCTGCACACGTGATTGCCTACGTAGCTCCTTGGCCGCCTGGCGTCGGACGCTGACCCGCCTGAATCAGCCGAGCGCTGAAACTAGCGCATGTCAGTCCTCGGTCTGGCGCCCGATGAAGGCCGCCATTCCGGGCACCGTGAACTGAATAGAGCCATATTCGGGTGCATACACAACACCCTTGTCGATGAGTCGTGAGCGGATGACGGCAAGTTTGCTGGTCGACTTCCCAAGGCGTTCGGCGATTTCTCCGGTCGAGGAAGGGGTATCGCTGTCCTGGGCCATGGCCCTGAGGTAGAGGCGTTCTGCATTGGTGGCACGCTGCCATCTGGCTTCTCCGATGATGCTTCCCAGGCGGCACGTCCGTAGACCTGAAGGAAGAAGGGGTAGCCGTTCGCGGCAGAGAGCAGGAGTGACAGCGCATCAGGCGCCAAGGAGGCGCCGAGCCTGTTGATGGGCAAGGCGAGGGCTTCCGAGGCGGCCTCTTCGTTGACCTGGCCCATGGTCCTGTAGAGAAACAGCCGCTCACCATAGGTCCTGGCCTCCGAGATCTTGCCGGGCAGGTTGGGTAGGCCCGCACCGATGATGTAAAAAGGCCATCCGCGCTGGCCCGCAAGGTGCTGAACGGACAACAGTATGGTCAGGAGCTCTTCGTCCAGGTCTTGCATTTCGTCAATGAACAAGCCGAACCCGACCCTGGCTTTTCGCATCGCGAGTGATACATCCGCGACAAGTTCCTCGAGGTCGATGTCCAGGTTGCCTGAATCGGCGCGCCCTTGTTTGGTCGTCACCGACGCGGAGACGCCGGCAACCCCCAAACTCGCTGAAATGTTGCCGATGCTCTTCAAGGCATTCTGCAGAAAAGCTCCAGGCTGACCTACTTCTAACGAGATATAACACTTTTTGTTATAAGGCCATATCTTTCGTTACCAGCGGCGTGAGAACACCAGGGCATCAAGGAGAGGGCGGAACGTTCTCGGTCGCGCCCCAAAGCTTGTAGACCAATGCCCATTAAGTGATGGGCATGCTCATCCGGCCTAATGCGCATGCTCATCACGTCATGCGCATGGTTAAACGTCGTGTCGCTACGCGGCAGACGGTGCGGGTAGACGCCGGCGGGGGAGCAATATTCGGCGACGGTGCCGGACGCACTGCGTTCAAGCATCGAAGGGCTCGGACGGCTTCACCCTGCCCCCTTTGTCCGGAAAATTTCACCGGCCTTTGAACACCGGCGACCGCTTCTCTTGGAAAGCTCGGAAGCCCTCGGCGTAGTCGGCGCTCTTGCAGAGCCGGGCCTGCTCGGCATTTTCCTCGGCCATGGCCTCCCACAGGCCCAGCCGCTGATCGCGGATGTGCGCCACCAGCTCCTTGCTCGCCGTGAACGCGCCCGTGGCCCCGGCCGCAACCTTCGACACAATTTCCCGGGTGTTGGCCAACAATTCATCCGCCGGCATCGCCCGGCTGAACATCCCCTGCGCCACGGCCTCCGTCCCGGAGATCAACTCCGCCGTGTAGATCATGTCAAGCGTCCGGTGCATCCCCAGCCGCTCCGTGAAGTACCAGTGCCCACCCGAATCCAGCGTGGCCCCCAGCTTGGCAAACGGCGAGCCGAACTTCGCGTTCTCCGCCACGTACACCACATCCGTGGCCAGCAGCAGGCCCAGCCCCACACCCAGGCACGCACCATGCGCCGCAGCGAACGTCGGCGCCGGGAACGCGCTCATCTTCTTCAGCAGCGGCTGCACCAGCCCGCCCAGGTACGCTTCGGCGTCGTCCGTCTCCGGCGTCACGCCCGAAATGTCCCGGCCCGCGCAGAAGGCGCGGCCCTCGCCCCTGAGCAGCAGCGCCCGCACCTCACCGCGCGAGGCGGCGGCAGCGGCGTCGTCGTACGCCCGTGTTAAATCCGCGAGCGCCTGCTCATCAAGCGAATTCAGCTTGTACGGCGCGTCCAGGACCACTTCGGCGATGTTGTTGGCGATGGAGAGGGAGATCAATGAATCCTTCTTTCTTTGATTTCGACAGGCTCAATCACCAAGGGGTTTCGACAGGCTCAACCACCGGGGCCTCGTTACACGTCGAAGTCGACGGTGACTTCGGGGGTGGTGGGGTGGCTCTGGCAGGTCAGGACGTACCCCTTGTCCAGTTCATCCTGCTCCAGCGCGTAGTTTTCGTCCATGGTCACGGTGCCGGTGACCAGTTTGGCGCGGCACGTGCCGCACACTCCCCCGGCGCACGCGAACGGCACATCCGCGCGGACACGCAGCGCCGCGTTCAGGATGGACTCGCGGGCGTGCGTGGGGCTGGCCACCTCGCCCTGCAGGCCGTCCAGTTTGAAGGTGATCCTGTACGTCTCCTTGGATTCGTCCACCACTACGGGACGGCCGGCGTGGCCCTCCGGGCGGTCCGGCTTCCCGCTCGTGAACAGCTCGAACCGCACGTGCTCCGGCTTCACCCCGCGCTCGGCCAGGGTGTCCCGGCACAGCTGCACCAGCTCGAACGGCCCGCACAGGAACCACTCGTCCACATCGTCCGCGTGGATGGCGGTGCCCAGAAGCTGCTGGAGCTTCCCGGCGTCGATCCGTCCGGACAGCAGCGGCGCGATCCGCTGCTCGCGGGACAGCACGTGGTGGATGGCCAGCCGCTGCGGGTACTTGTCCTTCAGGTCCGCCAGCTCCTCCAGGAACATCACGTCCATGGCGGCCTTGTTGGCATAGATCAGGTCAAAGCGCGTCTCCGGGTTGGCCGCCAGCAGCGTGCGGGCGATCGCGATCACCGGGGTGATGCCGCTCCCCGCCGCGATGGCCACAAAGGTGCCCGCCCCCTGGGAGGCGGCCTCCCCCGCGAGCTCTTCCGGGTGGTTCATGGAGTTCATGACGTTCTGCTCCACGGCCTTGCCGTCCCGGCCGTGCTTGGACACAAACGCGCCCATGGGGCTCATGACGTCCAGGGTGTCCCCCGCCTTCAGCTCCGCGTTGGCCCACGTGGAAAACAGCCCGCCCAGGTCCTGCTTCACGGCCACCCGGATCTCGCTGCTGCCGTCCGGGAAGCTGCGCGGCTCGGCGCAGATGGAGTAGCTGCGGCGCACCTCATGCGGCTCGCCGTTCTCATCCTGCAGCGTGGTGCGCAGGGCCACGTACTGGCCGGGCAGGTAGTCGAACTGGCCGGCGAGCTCTTGGGGGACGCCGAACGTCACCTCGATAGCGTCCTCGGTCAGCCTTCTTACCTCGGTGACGGTGAGGGTGTGGAAGGACGGACGACGGCGGCCGCTTGCTAGCGCCGATTCGGCGGCGGTCTGGCGCACAACAGGCATGGGGCTTCCTTACAGGACTTTGAAGTAGTCGAACGGTTCCAAACAGTCCTTGCAGACGTACAGCGCCTTGCAGGACGTGGAGCCGAACCGGGTGAGCTCCTTGGTGTTCAGGCTGGAGCACTGCGGGCATTTCACGGCCATTTTGAGCCTGATGGGGCCGCTGTGGCCGCCGGCTGCTGCCATGCCCGACGGCGGCGCGATGCCGTACTCCCGCAGCTTCGCCTTCCCGGCGTCCGTCATCCAGTCCGTGGTCCAGGCCGGAGCGAGCACCAGGTCCACCTCTGCTGTGTAGCCCTCCTTCGCGAAGGCTGTCTTCAGGTCCTCGCGGATGGCGTCCATGGCCGGGCAGCCCGAGTACGTGGGCGTGATGGTGACCCGGACACTCTGTTCCTCTGTGTTGTGTTCCTGCGTCACTTGGACGTCGCGGAGGATCCCCAGGTCCTCGATGGTGAGCACGGGGATTTCCGGATCGCAGACCGTGGCGGCAATATCCCACGCCTGCTGCTGCTCTGTCAGTTGCTCGACGGCCACGGCGGTCACCAGCTTGCTCCGGGGTACTCCCGGGCGAGCACCTGCATCTCCGCGAGCAGGTAACCCAGGTGCTCGGAGTGCCGGCCGTGCCGGCCGCCGCCGGGGGCAGCCGGCCCGTCCGGCACTCCCAGCCCCGCTTCGGCCAGGATCTCCCCGGTCAGTCGGTCAAAGTCCGCGCGCAGGCTGGAAGGCTCGACGGCGGCGCCCGTTTCAGCCAGACGCGTGGTCAGCTCGTCGTCCTGGAAGAGCTCGGCGACGTAGGGCCACATCTGCTTCAGGCCCTGGATCATCCGGTTAAGGGATTCCTCGGTGCCGCCGGCCAGGCGGAGGACCCACTGGGCGCTGTGGTCCCGGTGGTAGTCCACTTCCTTTACGGCCTTCGCGGCGATGGCGGCCAGGGTGGCGTCTGTGGATTCCGTGAGGCGGCGGTAGAGCTCGAACTGGTAGTAGCTCACGATGAACTGCCGGGCGATGGTGGCCGCGAAGTCGCCGTTGGGCTGCTCAAAGATGTGGGCGGAGCGGAACTCTGGCTCCCGTCGGAAATACGCCAGCTCGTCCTCGGTTTTGTCCCAGGCGCCGCCCGCGTACGTGAGGAAGCTCCGGGCATGGCCCAGCTGGTCCAGGGCGATGTTGCCCAGAGCCACGTCCTCCTCCAGCTCGGGGCCGCGGGAGATCCAGTGGCCCAGGCGCTGCGCGAGGACCAGGCCGTCGTCCCCCAGGCGCAGCGCGTACTCGGCCACGTCCTCTGTGGGCTTGGCCAGGCCGGTACGGACCTCCAAGGCGATGTCCTCCGGGCGCAGGGCGTTGCCGGGGGTGATGCGGGTGGCGGATTCGTTGCTCACAGGTGCTTCACGCCTTCGCTCTTGGTGTAATACGTGGCGTGCCGGTAGTCCTTGCCCTGCGGGGACTCGAAGAACGAACCCTTGGAGTCGGGGTCGCTGGCGGCGATGGCGTCGGCCGGGACCACCCAGATGGACACACCCTCGTTGCGGCGCGTGTAGAGGTCGCGGGCGTTGCGCAGGGCCATGGCGGCGTCCGGCGCGTGCAGGGACCCGGCGTGGACGTGGGACAGCCCGCGGCTCGACCGGACGAAGACCTCCCACAGGCCCCACCCGGTGGTTGAGCGGATTTCGACAGGCTCAATCACCGGACCTCCGGTGGTTGAGCTTGTCGAAACCGTCGAAACCTCTGAATGTTCGCTCATGCTGCCATTTCCTTCTGTTTTGCTGCATACGCCGCGGCTGCTTCGCGGACCCAGGCGCCGTCGTCGTGCGCTTCCCTCCGGCGCTCAAGGCGCTGGGCGTTGCAGGGGCCGCGGCCGGCGAGGACTTCGTGGAATTCATTCCAGTCCAGCGGGCCGTGCTCCCACTTTTTGGTGTCCTCGTTGAAGCGGATCTCGCTGTCCGGGAGGGTGAGGCCCAGCACGCGGACCTGCTCCACCATCATTCCCACGAAGCGGCTGCGGAGTTCGTCGTTGCTGAAGCGCTTGATGTTCCAGGCCATGGACTGGCGGGAGTTGGGCGAATCGTCGTCCGGCGGGCCGAACATCATCAGCGCCGGGGCGTACCAGCGGTTCACGGCGTCCTGGGCCATCTGCTTCTGCTCCGGGGTGCCGTGGGCGAGTTCCAGCAGGATCTCGAAGCCCTGGCGCTGGTGGAACGACTCTTCCTTGCAGACGCGCACCATGGCGCGGCCGTAGGGGCCGTAGGAGGCGCGGCACAACGGCACCTGGTTGCAGATGGCGGCGCCGTCCACCAGCCAGCCGATGGCGCCCATGTCCGCCCATGTCAGGGCCGGGTAGTTGAAGATGCTGGAATAGCGGGCCTTGCCGGCGATGAGGTCGGCCATCATCTTGTCCCTGCTTTGGCCGAGCGTTTCGGCGGCCGAGTAGAGGTACAGCCCGTGGCCGGCCTCGTCCTGGACCTTGGCCATCAGGATGGCCTTTCGCTTCAGGCTCGGGGCCCGGGAAATCCAGTTGGCTTCCGGCTGCATCCCGATGATCTCCGAGTGGGCGTGCTGGGAGATCTGGCGCAGGAGGGTCTTGCGGTAGGCGTCCGGCATCCAATCTTTTGGTTCAATGCGGGAGTCATCGGCGATCACGCGGTCAAAGTTGGCCTGGCCGGCCGCGTCTTGGCGGTCCTTGGCCTGGCTGTCCGCGTCGCGCTGGGCGTTGGCTTCCATGGTTGCTCCTATGCACCTGCCTGGATTGGTCCGATTTATTTACCGACCGTTCGTTCAGGATATGCGGATGACGCGGAAGGCGTCAAGGACGGGGCCCGGCGGTTGAGCTTGTCAGTGACCGGGTCTCGACAGGCTCGACCACCGGGCCGCGGCGACGCGCACATTCCTTGTCGACTCGGATATGCCCTGACGCGGCCCATATTTCGTGCGCGTCAGAGCGCATGCGGGTCGAGAGTAGACGTGCGTGTCGACCGTGGTGCAGTTGGTTTTCCACATGGCGGCAGCCTGATCTGTCGCACAGGGCGCGTAACTGGCATCTTCGGTACATGACCGACCTTCCACCGCTCCTTTTGGCCCGCGACCGCATCCAGCACGGGCTGACCGCCACGGACCTCGCCAAGGGATTGAACGCCGGTTCGCTTGTCCGGATCCGGCACGGCGTCTACACCGACGGCCCCGCGTGGCAGCGACTGAAGCCCTGGGAACAGTACGGGCTCCGCATCAGCGCGGCGGCGGAAACCATCGAACGTCCCACTGTGTTTGCCCGACATTCCGCCGCGTCTGTCTGCAGCATCCCCACCATTGGCCTGCACCATCCTGTCCACGCCCTGACAATGAAGAACGACGGCGGCCGGTCCCGCGCCGGAATTGTCCGCCACTTCGCTGATCCGGCGGGTCTGACAGTCGTCCGGCGGGAGGGCCTGCTGGTCACCGGCCGTATCCGCACTGTGCTGGATCTGGCCGCGTTTACGCCGTTTACGGAGGCGGCCGCCCCGTTGGACCACGTGCCGAAACCGGACCGCGCCCTGCGGCTGAGGGCCCTGACCAAGGATGAGTTAGTGACGGGCATCGGTGCGAACTACTCGGCGGCGGCCGGGCGTAGAATACTGGCCGCCTTGGCTTTCGCGGATCCAATGTCCGGTTCGGCGGGAGAGTCCTACAGCCGCTCGCTGATCCAGGTGACCGGTTTCGAAACCCCGGTCCTGCAGCAAGCCATCCACGACAAGGACGGGCTCGTGGGCTATGCCGACTTCTGCTGGAAGCTGGCCAAGGTGGTGGGCGAATTCGACGGCGTGGAGAAGTACGTCAAACCGGAGCTCCTCAAAAGGCAGGACGGCATCGCAGGCGGTGCTGGAGGAAAAGAAGCGCGAACCGGATCCGGGCCGCTGGGTTCAACGTGGTGAGGTGGGACTGGGACGATCTCATGGAGCCCGGGAAGCTGGAACGCAAGCTGGCAGCGGCCGGCGTGCCCCGCCGTCGTGCGCGTTCCGCCGAAGTCGACGCGCGAAAAACCCTATGACGCACAAAATCCCTGCCGCTACATGTTTTGCGGTTGCGACAGGTCATATGAGTGTCGCCAGGCAACCTCCATGCTGTCGCACATATGCAACGTGAATCACGATATTGCGTATAAGCAAGATCGGTTCGACGGTTTTTGGAGAGCAACCGGGCAGGAGCGTCCCGGATTGAAGGGTGACAGCCTAGGGCCAGCGTTCGACGTCGGCACGCATGTGGGCAAGCTGTGCCCTGAGCTCCGGCAGACTGCGGGCCGCCGTTTGCCACACGGTGTCGTTACGAATGGCCGCGTAGTCGTGTGAGAGCACATTCCGGAGTCCGCGCATCTGACGCCACGGTATCGTGGGGTACTGCTCGCGTACCGGCTCGGGGATCCGATCCGCGGCAGTGTTCAGGTCAATGAGGATGGACTTCATTGCCTCGCGCGACCGCCAATTTCCCGGATCGTTGAAGGCAGGCTCACCTTCATCCACGATCTGCTGCGCCCAGCCCAGCCGCTCCTCCATGTCTCCGATCAGCTGGAGGACCCTGCCCTTCGGGGCCGTAGCGAGGGAGAAGGTCGGATCCTTCTGCTCACGGGGCACGAACTGACCGCCCACGGAGACATCTTCGGGGTGCCCGCTCACAGGGGGACTGCTTCACTGAGGATGCGCTCCATGATGGGGCCCCCTGAACCAGACGGGACGATGTCCACTTCCACGCCGAGCAGGTCAATCATGTCCAGGCGGAATCCGGACAGGTCGAAAAGCGTGGCGCCCGGTTCGAGGTCAACGAGAAGATCGACGTCGGATCCCGGCGTGTCCTCGCCTCTTGCCAACGATCCGAAAACGCGGACATTATGTGCTTTGTAGCTGTGGGCGATCGCCAGTGTCTCGCCGCGGTGTTCAGCGAGGATCTCCGATGGCCGGCGCCTCAATACCCTCATGATCCGGTCAAGGGTTTCGGGCCGGGGGACGCGCTTCCCGGATTCATATGCCGACAGATTTGGCTGGCTGACATGCGAGAGCTCGGCCAGCCGTTTCTGGCTCAGCCCGGCACGAACCCTCTTCTCGGCGATCTCGCTGATCATGGGTCAAGTATATCGGGGCGATATAAGTCTGGCGGGGTGGCTATCCGGCCCGACCCGAACCGATCGACACAACTAAGCCGTGGCGGGAAGTGTTCCGCATTTCCGGGGTACAGAATCCGGTAGATCGGGAGTCCTGCTGAACTCAGGGCACGACGCGATCTCCATCCCGTTTAGCCGCCGTCGGACGTTCCTCCCCACTTCCTCCGCCCGGGACACGCAATAGCCCGGCGTGTCCCGGGTTTTGCCGCGGTCTTTTGGAGAGCAACTGGGCAGGAGCGTCACTATCTCGACGGGCTCGACAACCGGCTCTTGGTGCGGCCGATGACCGTTGGCGCCAGGCTGCAGAGCGCCCAGTACGCGGAGCCTGCGGCCAGTGAGGCCACGACGGCGAGCGCGGGGCTGAGCCCCACCAGCAGCGGGTAGACCAGCCAATGCACCAGATAGATGTGCAGGGACGCGCTGGCCAGCAGAACGGTGAGGCGCCGGAGCCCGGCCGGGACGGGAAGACTGGGCAGCCACAGGAGCAGGAGTATCCCGGCCAGGACAGTCAGTTCACGGGCGGGGTTGTCGAAGAACCCCGGGATGGTCAGAGCGGCAACGACACTGACGGCGCCTCGCTGAAGGATATGGCGGGCCCGGGCAACCGCCCATCCCAGCGCGAAAAGCCAGAATATGGGCGTTGTGTGCGGAATTCCCGGCTCAAAAAGCTCATAGCGGGTGAGCAGCCCGGCGGCGAGCAGCACCAGCGGAAAAAGGAACGGGAAGCGCTTTTCGGCCCGGCTGACCCAGGGCAGGGCGAGCAGGGCCGTCATGCTGACCAACACGTAGACGAGCACCTCGATGAACCAGAAATGCGACCGGGTGGTCACCTCTTCGGGCCCGATAATGGCGTGGAGGAGGACGATATTCGCCAGGCTGTATCTGTCGGTGATCAGGTAGGCGAAGCCGATGAAGGCCATGCTGGGGATGATGACCCTGGCCAGGCTGGCGGCTTGTTTCCGCAGCCGCGGCATGCGTTCCCCGGACAGCTGGAACCGGGCGAAGTTGAACCCCGCCACAGCCATGAGCACGTGGGCGGCACCCTGCCAGTGCAGGAATCCGATGTGGGTGCTGACGATCAGGAAAATGGAGACAGCCCGCAGCACGATGCTGGTTTCAAGCCGGGCGAACAGGCGGCGCTTCCGCGGCCGCGGCTGTTCACGGCGGGCCCCCAGCACCCCCACCGGGGTGATGTGCCAGTCCGGGGGCAAATGCCCCAACGCCTGCTCAAGCCGCACCGACGCTGCCACATACGAAAGGGAGTCCCCACCGAGCGAAACGAACGTGTCGTCGTCGGAAATGTCCGTCAGCTCCAGTGTGTCTTCAAAAATCTTCACCACACTGTCCTGCGGCTTAGCTCCGGAGTTCGCGCTGGAAGGCGCGTCTTGAACTGTGGGTTTGGCGAGCGCCAGGACGGCCGGGTAGTCCAGCTTGCCGGACGCCAGGCGCGGAAGCTCCCGGACGGCATGGACTTCCAGGGCAGCGCGTGGCAGACCTATGCCCTGGGCGAGGAGCTTGCCCAGCAGTGCTGGGTCGTGTTCACCCTCGACGGCGACGACGAGTCCCTGGTCCGTGCCGGCGCTCGCGGCCTGAATACCTAGGTCGGCAAGGATCCGTTCCACTTGTCCAAGGTCGACGCGCAGGCCGACGATCTTGACGAACCGGCTGCGCCGTCCCACTACCTCGTACAGTCCGTCTGCGTTCTGGCGTGCCAGGTCTCCGGTGCGGAGTTCATCCACCGTCTGCCCGAGGCCGAGGTCCTCCGGCGTCTGGGCGTAACCCAGCATCACGTTGGGTCCGGAATAGACCAGCTCCCCATGCTCCAGCCCAGGGACCGGGTCTATCCGGAAGGCGCCGCCGGGGATGGGAATTCCGATGGCCCCGGGCGCCGTACCCGCCAGCCGCGGAGGGAGGTAGGCCATGCGTGCCGTGGCCTCCGTCTGGCCGTACATTACAAAGAGATCCCAGCCGCTCCTTGCGCCCAGTTCTGCGTAACGCCGGACCAGGTCAGGGCCGAGCCTGCCGCCAGCCTGGGTCACATACCTGAGCGTGGGTAGATTCATCGCGGCGAACCCCACCCGCTCGAGCAACTCGAAGGTGTAGGGAACGGCTGCGAACGATGTGGCACCCTCGCTGCGGAACAGATCCCAGAAGCAGGGGTCCACCACGGACAGATCCGTCAGGACCAGGCTGGCACCACGCAGCAGGTGGCTGTTGATCACTGACAGTCCATAGCAGTAGGACATGGGCAGCGTGGTCATTGCCCGGTCATACTCCGTGATGCCGAGGTATTCCGCGATGGACTCTGCGTTCTCCTGGAGGTTTTCATAGGACAGCCGCACAAGCTTGGGTGAACCGGTGGAACCTGAGGTGCTCAACAGAAGGGCCAGGTCCGGGTGCAGAGTGTGTCCGGTGCCAGGCCGTCGCTCCTCCAGTACTGTCCGGCCGTTCGCGGAACTAAGGATAACGTCCGGATCATAGGCCGCGACCAGGGACTCCAGGGCGGCAGGCTTGTCCGCGGGCAGGAGGATCAGCGGATGACCGGCGGCCATGGCCGCCAGGTAACCCACCAGGGAGTCAACATCGTTACCGGCCGTCAGGGCAACCAGGCGACGTTCGGTACCGAGTCGCCGGCCCACCTCCTCAACACGGTCGGCCAGTTCCCGATACGTCAAGACACCATTGCTGGTGGCAACGGCAGTCCTGTCACCGTTTCCCGCGAGGTTCGAGGCAAACGACAGGCGTTGAAGGTCAAGTTGGGTGCTCATAGCGTGTGGTCCATAGGAGTCTTCGGCGATTTAGGGAAGCCTAACCTTGGAAGAGTACACCGGGTAGTGGTGGATTAAGAAAACAAAATGTGCCCTATTTCTCCAGCTTCTGGTCTAATGGGCCGCGTCCCGTCCGTGCCTAACTGCGGTTCGACGCCCGGCAACGGATCGCTACCCGGTTCACGCGACGCGCCTGGCACCGTCACTCGACAACAGTGTCGGCATGCCGATGGGCCACCTTCCACTCGCCGCCTTCGCGGCGATACACCTGCGTGGCACGCAAGGTGTAGCTTCGCGGCTGACCGTTGATGGAGGCGGAGGTGTGCTCCAGTCCGACGGTGTAGGCCATGTCATCCACGACGTCATACGCCTGCAATTCGAACGTGTACGACGTGCAGTCGGAGAAACTCTTCTCGAGGTCGGCGAAGAGCCCGGCCAGCTCATGCTGGCCATAGGCGTTGCGCCACGCACCCAGGATGCTCACGGGTTCGTTACGTGACCAGATTGCCCGGCGCGGGGCCGAATCGCCGTTGTGAAGGGCTAGTTCCGCTTCGTAAAGCGCGGACTTTACCCAGGCTAGGAAGTCGTCGCGGTCAGTCATGCCTCAGTATGCTCCATGCACAGCTGTCTATCTGGCACGGCTGCCCGAGCATTTTCACGTGAAGGGCTGCGACACAGCACACGCATTACTCTGGCAGCCCCCCAGGCCGGTGGGGTGCGGAGGGCGCAACGGCGGCGTCATTCCAAAAAGTTCGAAAGCCGAAACTATATTTTTCGGCATACCTAAATTAGGCGCTACCCTCGTTCTATCAGCGCTTCGATAACGAGGACCACCCATGGCTATTTCCACTCTCCCGGAACGACCGGCCGCCTTGCCCATACCCGCCTCAGGCGGCCAGCGGACCCGGCTGATCCTGCTCGGCGTCCTATGCATGGCATGCTGGCTGGCCTCCGTGCTGATCGGGCACCACGTGGACTTCGGACCAGAACTGCACCGCATCGGCCTGTCCGCTCACATCCTGGCCCTGGTGATGTCATTCGGCACCATCCTGGTCATTGATTGGATGGGCCTGCTTTGGCTCCTGGGCAGGGTGCAGATGCACGAGTCCGGGAAGCTCGAGGCTGCCGCGAAGCCTCTGATCTGGGGCGGCCTCGCCCTGCTTCTGGCCTCCGGCGCTCTCATCCACCCCGACCTGACCAATCCGGTTACTGCCATCAAGCTCGGCTGCGTGCTGGTCCTCATGCTCAACGGCCTCAGCATCGCCCCGGCCATGCACCGGCTGCTGGTGTTGCCTGCCGCGACACGCTTTGGCCACCTCGCCCGGGCGCTGCGCCTCCGGCTCATGACCGCGCTCAGCGTCTCTCAGGCATGCTGGTGGACGGCCGCGCTCATCGGGCTCATCAACAGCACCCAACGACGCTGGAGCGGGAACTAGCATCGACGCAGGCGCCTTGGGGCCCGTGCGACTGCGCCTTCCGCGACCCATCTGGCAACCTGAGCTCTGGGAGACTGCGCGCTGCCGTTTGCCCACACGGTGTCGTTGGGAATGGCCGCATAGTCGGGTGAGAGCACATTCCGGAGTCCGCGCATCTGGCGCGGCACCAAATCTGCAACATATTTCAGAAAATGCATGAGGCCCTTGACGATCACGGGCAGAAAGCTCGGATCAGAAGGATATTTCCGATCATCCACTGCCGGGGCGCCTGCCGCCGTCGGACGTTCCTCCCCAGTTCCTCAGCCCAGGACACGCAAGCCCGGCGTGTCAGGCGTACTGCGGCGGCTTCTTGGAGGGCAACTGGGCAGGAGCGCCATGACTTGGACAGGCTCAATCATCCGAGGCACCGACTCGCCCACCCACGTTAATGACGCTCAGAATCCCCGAGGACGCGCAACTGCCATGGGGACACGCGTATTCCGCATTCCGGTCGCGACAGGGCATGTGCGTAGCGCCACGCTGCATCGTGACACGAACCAATAGATAGAACTATTCCGCAACAGGAACTGTTCCGCATACACAGAATTATTCCCGCCGCGGTAGTATTGTGTCTATGGCTTCAAACTATGTCAGCACCAAGGAAGCGGCAGACCAGCTCGGCGTGAGCACCCGCCAGATCAGAAACATGGTCGCCCACGGCCGCCTGGACGTCCTCAAATCCGGCAACAACCTTCTGGTCTCCACTGACTCCCTGAACCGCGCCTACCAGGTGCCCCGCAGGGCTGGCCGCGCCTGGACCCCAAGGATCGCCTGGGCTGCCCTTGCCATGCTTGACGGGGCCGACGCAGCTTGGCTCCAACCCTCCGAGCGCTACCGGCTCCGCCAATCCTTGCAGACCCGCACCGTAGATGAGATCATGGCCGCCGCCCGCAACCGGGCCACGGTTCGCAGGTTCCGCGCCACACCCGACGCGATCTCCAGGCTGTTAGAACACGTAGCCGCCACCGGCGGGACGGCCATGAGGGACGCCGACATCGCCTCGAAGTTTGGTCTGGCCGGAGGCGGAGGGTTCCTCGACGGCTACGTCCCATTGGGCGTCGCTGAAGAGATGGCCGAAGCCTTCTACATGGAAGCGGACACGAGCGGGAACGTAACCCTGAGAGAAGTGGAATTCGAGGAAGCCCTCAAAGCAGGTGTTCCCACGGCGGCCATCGCCCTTGACTTGGCCGAATCCGTCGCGACGAGGGAGCACTCTGCCGGCCGGTCCGTTCTCGAGAAGCTCCTCGACGAACAGTTCAACCGTGGCTGACGGTATCCACGACGACGGCCGCGAAATTTGGGACGTCGCCACACCGCCAGGTGGCTGGGGCCAGCCCTGGCCGCAATGCGTCGAGCTGGCCCGGAACCTCCCCGCCCAGCACTGGACTCTGGTCGGCGGACTAATGGTCCAACTCCACGCTGCCCGGGCCGGACTGGCCGTGGCCCGGCCGACCGCGGTCGTGGACATCGTCCTTCATCTTGAGACCCCTGGGACGACAGTTGCGCAGGTCCACGCCATCCTTGCCGGGATGGGCTATGCACTGCAGACGTCCATAGACTCCGCTGCTCCGGCCCACCGGTTTGTCCGCGGGAAGGAACAGGTCGACGTAATGGTCGCGGACCGGGTCGCTCCACGGTTCCCTCAGCGACTGGGTGGCCACGATATGTTCGCCCTACCCGCCGGCACCCAGGCCCTGCAGCGGACGGTTTATTGCCGGTTCTCAGTTCCCGACGTCGACGGCGGTGACGGTGACGACGAAAAGGACGTCCTCATCAGTATCCCCAACGTCCTCGGAGCCCTCGTCCTGAAAGGTGCGGCCTACCGGGAAGACAGCCGCGACACCCGCCGGCACCTGGAGGATGCCGTCGTCCTCTCCGCCTGCGTCCTGGAACCACTGACCACGCGCGATCAGATGAAGGGCAGCGACCGCTCCCGGATCATCGGCCTGCACGATAGCCTCGGCGACCGTGCACACCAATCCTGGATGCTGCTCGAGGACGAGGAACGGCAGAGGGCCCGGATGAACATGAAGATCCTGGCGGACAACCCGCAGAGCGCACCGAAGTTCCGCAGGCTCGGCCAAAGCTAGTTGCACCTGTTGGTGGGGGCGTCTGCACGCAGGGGTTCAGAAGATCTGATCCCTCCAGTTCTCGAGCTGCTCGCCCCGGTCCGGTCCGGTCCGGTCCGGTGCAGGCACGCAGCTTCTGCGCGAACTACGGATCACCGGTTGCCCGTCAACACCTTTAAGGAAAAGTCATCCACCAGCCACTGAGCCGGGCTCAGGCACCGGGGATTGGGCCGCCGCCGCCCGACGTTCCTCCCCCGCTTCCCCACCGGGGACACGCAAAAGTCCGGCGCGTCCCGGCTTTTGCCGTGGTTTCTTGGAGGGCAACTGGGCAGGAGCGTCGGGATTTCGACAAGCTCAATCACCGGAAGGGACAGGCTCGATCACCGGGCTCAGGCGGGCCCGACCACTCGAGATAATGACGCGCATATTCCCTGATGACACGCGATCGGCCTGGCGACACCAGAATTCGGGTGTCGCCAGGCAGTTTCCGTAGCGCCATGCCATTTCCGCGTCGCGGGGATTTCGACAGGCTCGACCACCGGGGGCGCTACTAGACTTGCCTCATGACACCGCAGGAGCTGGCCAACCTGGCCCACTTGCGCCGGGCCCGTGACCTGATCGACCGCGAGTACGCCCGGCCGCTGGACGTGCCCACCATCGCCGCCGGCGCCCTCATGTCCGCTGCGCACTTCTCCCGCCAGTTCAAGGCCGCCTACGGTGAGACACCCTACAACTACCTCATGACCCGGCGGATCGAACGTGCCATGGCGCTGCTGCGCGCCGGCGCCAGCGTGACCGACGCGTGCATGGAGGTGGGCTCTACGTCCCTGGGTTCGTTCAGCTCGCGGTTCACCGAGATCGTCGGCATAACGCCCAGCGCCTACCGGGCCCACGAACACCACGCCGTGAAAGCAATGCCCACTTGCATCGCCCGGCAGCACACCCGGCCCTCGCGCAAACCGAGCAGGATTGAAGAAGCCTCTTCATAGCCACTCCCCTAGCGTGGGAGACATGAACATTTCATTAAAGTACGCACACGTCACCGTCAACGATCTCGATGAGTCCCTCGCGTTCTACCGCGACGCCCTTGGCCTGGAAGTCCGGAACGACGTCGGCTCGGACGGACAGCGCTGGGTCACACTTGGCAGTGCCGCCCAGCCCGACCTTGAGATCGTCCTCTCCCCTCCCCACGCCGGCCGCTCCCAGGCCGATGGGGACGCCATCCAGGAGCTCCTCACCAAAGGCGTTATGCCCATGCTCGTGTTCAACACGGACGATCTCGACGCCACCTTCGAAACCCTCCGGGCATCAGGCGCCGAGGTGCTCCAGGAACCCATCGTCCAGCCGTGGGGCCCGCGCGACTGCGCCTTCCGCGACCCGTCCGGCAACATGATCCGCATCAACCAGGGCTGACATTCAGTCTGGTGATTGAGCTTGTCGAAGTCCCTGGGTCTCTGACAAGCTCAATCACCGGCGGACCAACTGGGCGACGTCGGCACCCGGGCCGCCTGCCGCCGTCGAACGTTCCTCCCCACTTCCTCCGCCCGGGACACGCAAAAGCCCGGCGCGTCCCTGGTTTTGCGGTGGTTTCATGGCTGGCAACTGGGCAGGAGCGTCAAGATTTCGAAAAGCTCTTCTGTGGCCGGACTGGCCGTCGCCCGGCCGACCGCGGAGGACCGCGGAGGACCGGTGAGGACCGGTGGCGGGCACGGATGAACCTGAAGATCCTGGTGGACAACCCGCAGAGCGCACCGAAGCTACGCACTCTCGGCCAAGGCTAGTTGCGCCTGTTGGTGGCCCGTCAAGACCTTTCGGCGTTGAAGGGGCCGCCACAAGCCCGGCTCAATCACAATCGTTCGCGGGGGCAACTGGGCAGGCGCGTCGGGATTTCGACAAGCTCAATCACCGGGGTCTCGCTCAGTCACCGGGAACGGACGACGTCGGCACCCAACCCGGGTGCCGACGTCGTGCGTTTAGCGGATTTAGACAGGTTCAATCACCGGGGTGCCGGCGAGGCGGAGCCAGGTGTCCACCACGGTGTCGGGGTTCAGGGAGACGGAATCGATGCCTTCCTCGACCAGCCACTCGGCGAAGTCCGCGTGGTCGCTGGGACCCTGGCCGCAGATGCCGACATACTTGCCGCGCGCCTTGCAGGCCTTGATGGCCATGGTCAGGAGCTTCTTGACGGCAGGGTCGCGTTCATCGAAGCCGCCCGAGACAATCGCGGAATCCCGGTCAAGGCCCAGGGCCAGCTGGGTCATGTCATTGGAGCCGATGGAGAAGCCGTCGAAGTAGTCCAGGAAGTCGTCGGCCAGCAGCGCGTTGGACGGAATCTCGCACATCATGATCACCTCGAGGCCGTTCTCGCCACGGACCAGGCCGTTCTCCGCCAGCAGCTCGATGACGCCGCGGGCCTCATCCAGGGTCCGTACGAACGGGATCATCAGCTTGACGTTGGTCAGCCCCATCTCGTTGCGGACGAAGGACAGGGCCTCGCACTCGAGGTCGAAGCAGTCCCGGAAGGACGGCTCCAGGTACCGGGAGGCGCCGCGGAAGCCGAGCATCGGGTTTTCTTCGTGCGGCTCGTAGGCGGGTCCGCCGATGAGGTTGGCGTACTCGTTGGACTTGAAGTCGGACATGCGCACAATCACCGGTTCCGGCGCGAAGGCCGCCGCGATGGTGGACACGCCTTCGGCCAGGCGCTTGATGTAGTAGTCGCGCGGGCTGCTGTACGCGGCAATCCGTTCCCGGATTTCCGCGGCTACGTCCGCCGGCTGGCTGTCCAGGTTCAAGAGCGCCTTGGGGTGGATGCCGATCTGGCGGTTGATGATGAATTCCAGCCGGGCCAGGCCCACGCCGTGGTTCGGCAGCTGGGCGAACGTGAACGCCTGCTCCGGGGTTCCGACGTTCATCATGACCTTGACCGGGGCCTCCGGCAGCTCGGTGATGGCGGTTTCCTCGACGCTGAAGTCCAGGAGGCCTTCGTAGATGGTGCCGGTCTCGCCGTCAGCGCAGGAGACGGTCACCTCGAGGCCGTCGGTGAGGGCGTCCGTAGCGCTTCCGGTGCCGACGACGGCGGGAATCCCCAGTTCGCGGGCGATGATGGCCGCGTGGCACGTGCGTCCGCCGCGGTTGGTGACGATGGCGGAGGCGCGCTTCATGATCGGTTCCCAGTCCGGGTCGGTCATGTCGGCGACGAGGACGTCGCCGGTCTTGAACGCGGCCATCTGGTCGATCGAGGTGAGGATGCGGACGCTGCCGGCACCGATGCGCTGGCCGATGGCACGGCCCTCCACCAGCGTCCGGCCGGTCCCGTTGAGGCGGAAACGGCTGAGGCTGCCGGCGGCCCGGCGGGACTGCACCGTCTCCGGGCGTGCCTGCAGGATGTACAGGCCGCCGTCGGTCCCGTCCTTGCCCCATTCGATGTCCATGGGGCGGCCGTAGTGGTTCTCGATGGCGACGGCGTGCCGGGCGAGCTGCTCGACGTCGGCGTCGCTGAGGCTGAAGCGGTTCCGCAAGGAGGCCTCCACCGGCACGAAGTCGATGGTGCGGCCGATCTCCTGGCTGTTGGTGTAGGTCATCTGGAGGGCCTTCTCGCCCAGTCCGCGCTTGAGGATGGCGGGGCGGCCGGCCTGCAGCGCGGGTTTGTAGACGTAGAACTCATCAGGGTTCACGGCGCCCTGGACCACGGCCTCGCCCAGGCCGTAGGAGGACGTGACGAACACGGCGTCCTGGAACCCGGACTCGGTGTCCATGGTGAACATAACGCCGGAAGCCCCGACGTCGGAGCGCACCATCCGCTGGATGCCCGCCGAGAGTGCCACCTCGGCGTGTTCAAACTTGTGGTGCACGCGGTAGGCGATGGCCCGGTCGTTGTAGAGGGACGCGAACACGTCCTTGATGGCGATCAGGATGTTCTCGATGCCGCGGACATTCAGGAAGGTTTCCTGCTGCCCGGCGAAGGAGGCATCCGGGAGGTCCTCCGCCGTGGCGCTGGAACGAACGGCCCAGGAGAGGTCCTCGGAGCCCGCGTGCTTGTCCACCAGCTGCTGGTAGGCGTTCCGGATCTGCGCCTCGAAGTCCGGCAGGAAGGGCGTCTCGCGCATCAGTGCCCGGATTTCCTTGCCCGCTGCTGCCAGGGCCGTCACGTCATCGGTGTCCAGGCCCACCAGCCGGTCCACGATCTTCTGGTCCAGGCCAGAATCAGCCAGGAAGCTGCGGTAGGCGTCGGCCGTCGTGGCAAAGCCGTCCGGGACCTGGACGCCGGCGGAGGTGAGGTTCTGCACCATCTCGCCGAGGGAGGCGTTCTTGCCGCCTACCCGGTCCAGGTCCTTGAGTCCGAGTTCTGAGAACCACAGGATGTCTGTTGTCATATTTGCTGCTCCTTCGCAGATGATGGCATGCCTTGGCGCCGCCCGCTCGCGGCTGTGGCCGGTTGGTGGGCGCGGATCCTGTCTACAGTGACAGGTCCGGAGCGTTCTTTCCAACATGATGTGCGCCACACGGGGCTTGTGAAATTTTTCCCTAATGTTTAAGGTTCATCCGCTGCAGGATGGTGGCGGCCATTTCCTCCACGGACACCGTCGCCGAATTCAAGTACGGGATCCGATGGGAGACGTACAACTGCTCGGCGCTGCGCAGCTCGAAGCCGCACTGCCGCAGCGACGCGTACGGTGAGCCGCGGCGCCGCTCGGTGCGGATCTGGCTCAGCCGCAGGGGGTTGGAGGACAGCCCGAAACACTTCTCAACAAAAGGCCGCAGCGGCTTGGGCAGCCCTTCCCGTTGGAAATCCTCGTCCACCAGCGGGAAGTTCGCGGCGAAGATGCCGTGCTGGAGCGCCAGGTACATGGTGGTGGGCGTTTTTCCGCAGCGGGACGGTGCCACCAGGATGACTTGCGCCTTTTCCAGCGCCCGCAGGCTCTGGCCGTCGTCGTGTTCCATGGCGTACTCGACGGCCGCCATCCGGGATTGATACCGCTCCGCGTTGCCGAGGCCGTGGGCCCTGCCGGGTTCGGCGCTGGCCTGTGAACCGAGTGCCTGCTCCAGCTGTCCCACATGCGTCCCGATCAGATCCACGATGATCCCTTGGCACGTTGCAATGGCCTGTCTGATGTCGCTGCTGACGGCTGTGGAAAAGACGATGGGCCGCGGGCCGGTGGCGACCAGTTTGTCGATGGTGCCCACCACGGTCCTGGCCTGTTCGGCCGTGGTAATGAAGGGGACCGTGATGCGGTCAAAGTTGTTCGCGGGGAACTGCGTCAACAAGGTGTTGCCGAGCGTTTCCGCAGTGATGCCGGTGCTGTCCGAAAGGAAGTAGACAGGCCGAATCTCGTCATTGGTCATGAAGGCATTCTCCACTATCCGGTGGTTGAGCCGGGCCCACGCCCGCCGGGTTCCCTGGCCGAGCTTGCGAGGTTAGGGGGCGGGTGGGGAGCGAAACCCCGGGCTTTTACCCGGCAGAAACACTGCGGCAACCTGGCCGGGGCATGCTGGGCATACGGGGACAACCAGCAGGGGGCACAGCATGATCACTGACAAGGTTCAGACGGTAAAAATCCAACTCGGCGACCACATCGAGGCGTGGCACAACGGCAAGCTCTTCCACAAAGGCCGGGTGACCGACGTCGTACATTCCCTGGAACTGATCTGGATCAGGGACTCGCGGACCGGCACGCGGAAGCTGCTGGATCCTGACGCCCTGGAGATCATCAAAGTGGCGGCCCCGCAGGCGGCCGGCTAGCTTGTGAGCGCCCGCCCTTCGGCCTAGATTTGGGCATGACCAATTCGCCCGAACATGAGCTGCTTCTGGAGCTGCAGGACCTGATTATCGGCACTGGATCGGTTGCTGACTTCCTGGGCGGGCTCTCCATCATCGCCGCGGCCGCCTTGAGCCGCTCCGCCGGCGCAACGGTGGAGTGCGGGGTCACCCTCAAGCGCGCCAGGAAAACCACAACGGTAGGCGGCAGCACCGAGCGCGCCTTCCACCTGGACCGCATTGAACAGGCCGTGGGCGACGGACCCTGCCTCGCAGCGCTGAAGGCAGCGACCCCTGTGCTGCTTGCCGATGTCCGCACCGACCCGCGCTGGCCCACCTACCAGGAGCGCCTGATCGAGGAGGGCATCCACAGCGTCCTTGGCGTCCCCCTTGAACTTGGTGAAAACGCCGCCGCGGTCCTGAACTTCTTCGCGCCGGCAACTGGCGTGTTCACCGAGGCGACCATCAGCGAGGCAGCCAGTTTCGCCGACGTCGCCGGCAGTGCCGTCCGCCTGGCCGTCAGGGTGGGAACCGCCGAGAGCGCTGCGGATGACCTGAGCGCGGCGATGATGAGCCGCACGGCCATCAACATTGCCTGCGGGATCATCATGGCCCAGAACCGCTGCAGCCAGACCGAGGCGATGTCCATCCTGATGAAGGTCTCCAGCCACCGGAACCAGAAGCTCCGGGACGTGGCCGACGCGATCGTCCGGAAGGTCTCGGGCGAGGAAGCCACCACCTACTTCGACATGTAGGGCTTGGTCACAGTTCGGCCTGAAGCTCCGCCAGGCTCACGCGCTGGCCACCGTCCTCGGCCTTGGCGGCACGGAATTCAGCGATGTCCACTGCGTCGTCGAGCTGTTGCAGGCCTTCGAAGTCGGGTTCAGTTTCCACACGCACAGTCTAATCCGCACCGCTTCATACGTAAGGGCACCAACGAAACCCGGGCCTGGGGGCTACCCGCCCGCCCTGGAAGAAAAGCGAGTACTCACTACTCGTGTGCCATCCCGGCAGGGCCTTTTAAGATGAGGACGTACCGACACATGAGGACTGGGGCATGATGATCGATCAACTGGTGGACTGGCACGTCTCGGGGGTCCTGCTGGATATCCGCGGACACTCGGAAGCGGCATCGGCGTGCGCACTGGCCCGGATTGCGGCGTCCGCCGTGAGCGAGATTGCCGGCTACCCCGTGGAGAGCACGGTGACGCTCGTGCGGCCGGACGGGACGCCCTTCACAGCGGCAACCACCGACGCCGCCGGTGGCCTTTCCCGGTGGGACCAGCTCGCCGGACGGGGTCCCACCTCGCGGGCACTGGGCGGCCGCCTGACCATCATTCTCAATGATCACTGCCTGGACAGGCGCTGGGACGAGTACCCGGCCAGTCTCAGGTCAGCCGGCTTCCGCTCCGCTGTCGCCGTGCCATTGCCGCTGGAACGCGGCTACCGGGCCGCACTGACGGTGTATTCGGAGGAAACGAACGTGTTCACCCCGGTTGTCGCCACCCAGGCGCTGGCTTTCTCCGACGTGGCGGCCAAGAGCCTGGTCCTGGCACTGCAGGTCCGGGCTGG
Source organism: Arthrobacter sp. UYNi723 (assembly GCF_054057635.1). Taxonomy (NCBI): domain Bacteria; kingdom Bacillati; phylum Actinomycetota; class Actinomycetes; order Micrococcales; family Micrococcaceae; genus Arthrobacter; species Arthrobacter sp. UYNi723. The sequence continues at coordinate 2,863 of NZ_JBSRZM010000029.1, read as the reverse complement.
CCTCGCCCAATCCGCGGATCTCCGCGCAGCCATGGCCAGCCGCACCGCGATCAACATCGCCTGCGGCGTGATCATGGGCCAGAACCGGTGCTCCTACGAGGCGGCGTTCCAGATGCTCACGCTCGCATCGAGCCATCGGAACCTGACCATCCGCGACGTCGCCGAAGGGATGCTGCGCACGCTCCCGGGCGGGGTTCCGCCCACACACTTCCAGCAGCGCGCCTGAGTCAGCGCCCTGACACAGCGCCCGCCGTCGAGCATTAATGGGCGCCACACACGGTTGCGCGGCCCCACCCCACTCCCCCGAATGTAAGTAGCGCTAACTGTCGTTCTGAAGGTTCAAAACGACAGTTAGCGCTACTCAGTTGGGCGGGGCCGCGCAGGAGCGGTCAGCGCAGAACCACTGTCCGTCCGCCGTCGAGCATTACCCGGCCTTCACAGTGCCACCGGACCGCGTTGCTCAGCGCCTTGCACTCAGCGTCGCGGCCCACGCGCACCAGGTCATCGGCCGTGTACGTGTGGTCCACGTCGATGACCTGCTGGGCGATGATCGGTCCCTCATCCAGCTCCGCGTTGACGTAATGCGCCGTGGCGCCCACGGTTTTCACCCCACGGTCGTAGGCCTGGTGGTACGGCTTGGCGCCTTTGAAACTCGGCAGGAACGAGTGGTGGATGTTGATGGTCCGGCCCGTCAGCTGGGCCGACAGCTCATCGCTGAGGACCTGCATGTAGCGGGCCAGGACCACCAGTTCCACCTCGAACTCATCCACGAGCTCCAGCAGGCGCGCTTCCTGCGCCGGCTTCGTCTCCTTGGTGACCGGGAGGTGGAAGAACGGGATGCCGTGCCACTTCACCAGGTCCTCGTGGTCCGTGTGGTTGGAGACCACTGCCACGATTTCCACCGGAAGATCACCCGTGCGGGCCCGGAACAGCAGGTCGTTGAGGCAGTGCCCGAACTTGGACACCATCACCAGCACACGGCGCTTGCGGCCGTGCGGTTCCAGCTGCCAGTTCATGGCCCACTCAGCGGCCAGCGGCTCGAAATCCCCGCGCAGGTCCTCCGTGCTGAAGGCCTTCGTCCCGGCTGCGAAATGCACGCGCATAAAGAACTGCTGGGCCTGACGGTCACCGAAGTGCTTGGTGTCGATGATGTCGCAGTCGTGATCCAGCAGGTACCCGGTGATCGCGTGGACGATCCCCGGGGACTCGGCGCAGTTGACGGTCAGAACGTGTTCAGTTGTCACTTAGCTCTCCCGCGATGCCTTCTCCTCGGCCACTACCTTCTCGCCGGCAAGGTCCTTCTGGAACTCCGCGTAGCGGGCCAGGTGAGCCGGACGCTTGCGCAGGATGACCCAGGCGACGCCCAGCAGGACGGCCCGTGCCGATGGCGCCGCAAATGGCGATCAGCTGGATGTGCCTGTTGCTGAGCTGGCGTTCAAGGTGGGGCGTTTGGAGGGAAGCGGTGGTCTTACTGCTCACGTGCTGCTCCTCGAATCAATGCTGGCTGGAGTGCCGTTGGGGAAGATGCAAGGCCCGCTTCATTGGGGACCGCATCGAGGTTGTTGAAGCTGTAAAGATGGATGCCTGCGATGCCGGGCTGGTTTTCGAGCCCGGCCACCAAGGTGTGGGGTGAGTAGCGGTCACCGCTGAGCAGCTTGCGCGCCAGCGTTCCCTTGCTGCTGAGGAACTTCAGGGAACTCCCGACGCCGATCTGCGTGGCAAGTGCCAGTAGCTTGGTCCGCGGGACGGACCCCGCCACACCCGCCCAGACGGGCAGGTCCACGCCTTCACGGCGCAGGAGCGCCGCGAAGTCGAGGATTTTGGGCGCGTCGAAGCACATCTGGGTGACAACGTGCGTGGCCAGGTGCTGCTTGTCCTGCAGGGCATCGAGCAGGTCCATGGCGGCCACCGTCGGGTGGCCTTCCGGGTAGCCTGCCACGCCTGCGCGCATCCGGCCGCCGGTGTACTGGGCGATGTCCTTGAGCAGCGGGAGGGCTGACTCGTACGGTCCGGCGGGCTGCTTCCGGTCGCCGCCGATCACAAACACCTCGCCGATGCCGGCACCGTCGCAGTCCCGCATGATCCGGGTCAGCTCGGCCCGGTCATGGATGCTGCGCGCGGCCAAGTGCGGGATGACGGTGTAGCCGAGGGCGCTCAGCTTCACCGAGGTGCGCATGGTCCGCTCGATGCCGTGGTGCGGCAGGCACGTCATGGTCAGCGTGGTGGTCAGCGGAACCAGTGCCTGGACCTGGTCAACAATCCCGGTTGAGGGGATGATTTCGATTCTTGTAGGGAACATCTTCGGTCCTTTCCTGATATCGGGCGGTCAGCTGGCGTGGGCGGCGAGCAGTGAGCTGGCTTCCTGGCGGGTGCTGCCGGAGGACTCGATGTGGGCGAGCTGGGCGGGGATTTCCCAGCCCTTCTTGCGCATCGCGGTGGCCCAGAGCCGGCCGGCCCGGTAGGAGGAACGGACCAGCGGGCCACTCATGACCCCGAGGAAGCCGATCTCGTTGGCCTCGTCCTGCAGGTCCACGAACTCCTGCGGCTTGACCCAGCGGTCCACCGGCAGGTGCCGTTCGGACGGGCGCAGGTACTGGGTGATGGTGATCAGGTCACAGCCGGCCTCGTGCAGGTCCCGCAACGCCTCGGAGATCTCCTCGCGGGTCTCGCCCATGCCCAGGATCAGGTTGGACTTGGTCACCATGCCCAGCTTCCGGCCCTGGGTAATGACATCCAGGGACCGGTCATACCGGAACGCGGGCCGGATCCGCTTGAAAATCCGGGGCACGGTCTCGACGTTGTGCGCGAAGACCTCCGGCTTCGAATCACAGATCGCCGCGATGTGCTCGGGCTTGCCGGAGAA
>NZ_JBSRZM010000028.1:0-51881 GCF_054057635.1 Arthrobacter sp. UYNi723 | reverse complement strand
GGACTCTTGGGCGGGCGCCAACCAGACTGTCTACAACAGCTGGCCGGCTAGCCGGAATTGGAGACACGCAATACCGGCAGGGACTGAGCAGCTGCCATTATTGGGGCTTTCCTGGGAGGCCTGTTCCGCACGCGCGAAAGGACCTCGTCATGCCGGATCTGTCAGCATTCTTCCCGCTTCTTGCCGCGATTATCGGGGCAATGCTGGTGGTCGGCTTTGTTTGGGGGGCCATCAAACTGATGTGGAAAGTGGCGGAGCCCAATGAGGCCCTGATCATCTCCGGCCTGACCCGCGGAACCCTGGAAACCCGGGCCGGAATGGACTTCAAGATTGTCACCGGAAAGGGCGCCCTGGTATTTCCGGGCCTGCAGACCGTCCGCACGCTTTCCCTGACGCTGAATGAAACGGAGCTAAAGGTTTCCTGCGTGACCTGGCAGGGCATCCAGGTGATTGTGGAAGGCGTGGTAATTTACAAAATCGGTGACGCCCCGCCGTTTATCGCAAATGCGGCCAGGCGTTTCCTGGGCCAGCAGCCCAAAATGGAAAGCCAGGTCTACAACGTCTTTGAGGGCCACCTGCGGTCCATCATCGGAAGCATGACCGTTGAAGAGATCATCCGCGAACGGGACAAGATGGGGTCCCAGGTCCGCAGCGCCAGCGGAGTGGAAATGGAGAAGCTGGGGCTGGTGGTGGATTCGCTGCAGATCAAGGACCTGCAGGACCCCACGGGGTACATCCAGAACATCGCCAAGCCCCACATTGCCCAGGTCAAAATGGAGGCCCGGATCGCGGAAGCCACGCGGAACCGTGAGGCGGCCGAGAAGGAAGCCGAGGCGGCGGCAATGATCGCGGACGCGCAGAGCGTTTCGGCCATCCGGCAGTCGGTGGCGCAGGCGAACGCCGAGCGGGCCAAAGCCGAGGCCGCCCAGGCGGGACCGCTGGCGGATGCGACCGCGCGGCAGCACGTCGTCGTCCAGGAAACGGAAGTGGCCAAGCTTGAGGCGGACCGGGAGGAGCAGAAGCTCCAGACCACGGTCCGGAAGCCCGCCGACGCCAAGGCGTACGCCAAACGCACAGACGCGGAGGGCCAGAAGGCGGCGGACATCAGCGCCGCCGAAGCGCTGGCCCGCCGCACGGAACTTGAGGCCCAGGCCAACGCCCGCCGGACGGAGCTGCAGGCCCAGGCGAACGCCACTGCCGCGGCGGCCGCGGCCGGAGCCACGAAGGTCACCGGCGAGGCCGAAGCCGCTGCCACCAGGGCCCGCGGTGACGCCGCGGCCTCCGCCATCAAGGCCAAGGCGCTGGCCGAGGCAGACGGCATCAAGGCGCGGGCCGAAGCACTCGGGACCAACCAGGACGCCGTCATTTCGCAGCAGCTGGCCGAAAACATGCCGGCCATCATCGCCGCAGCGGCCGAGCCTTTCTCCCATGTGGGCCAGATGACCGTGCTAAACGGCGGCGAGGGCGTCAATAAGATGTTGGGCGGCATCCTGGCCCAGGTGGGCGACTACCTTCCTGCCTTGTCCTCGGCACTGAAGAACAGCCGGGAAGGCAAGCGCCCCGCGAAAGGCCCCGATGCATAGAAACGTTGACCGGAGCCTGACCGGCAAGATCGGCCGCGTGACCGGGCGCATTGGCCCCGGAACCCTCGGCGAGGTCATGCTGCCCTACCGGGGCGGCACCAACGCGTTCCACGCCCACCCCTTCGACAAGACAAGCGTCTTTGCGGTCGGTGACGAAGTGCTGGTCATCTATTTCGAGCCGCCGCAAACGGTCTATGTGGACGAACTCCCGGACGTGCTGCGGCACGGCGAAGACGGCTGACCCCAAGCGCTGATCTGTTAACCCAACCTTTCCCTCGACTCAACCCAGGTGACCCCGCCCCGACAGGCGCCGCGCCCACCGTGGAGGGGTGAGGATCGCAATTGTTGCCGAGTCATTCCTGCCGCTGATGAACGGAGTGACCCACTCCATCCTGAGGGTGCTTGAACACCTGGAGGACCAGGGCCACGACGTCCTGGTCATCGCCCCTTCCACCTATGCTGTCGCCGAGTTCGGGGGGCCGGCCGAGGTGGTTCACGGCGCGACGGTGCACCGGGTTCCCGCGGTTCCGCTGGCTGGCTACACCAACGTGCGAGTGGCGATGGGCGGTGTGTACCGGGTCAAGCGAATCCTTGCCGACTACGCACCCGACGTCGTCCACCTCGCATCGCCGTTTATCCTCGGGTGGCGGGCAGTGCAGGCCGCGCATCAGTTGGGGATCCCCACCATAGCCATCTACCAGACCGAGGTTCCCAGCTACGCCGCACGCTATGGTGTGCCGTTCCTGGAGAACTGGGCGTGGAACCGGGTGGAGAATATCCACCTGCTGGCCACCCGGACCCTGGTGCCGTCCACCTTCGCGCTGAACCAGTTGCGCGGCCGCGGGATTCCGCGGGTGGGCATGTGGAAGCGCGGTGTGGATACCGCGCGGTTTTCGCCGGAAAAGCGCGACGCCAGGTGGCGGGCAACGGTTGCCCCCGGGGGTGAGCGGATCATCGGCTACGTCGGCCGGCTGGCCATCGAAAAACAGGTAGAGGACCTCGCCGCGCTCGCCAACGTCCCGAACACCAAGCTGGTGATTGTGGGCGACGGACCCCAAAAGTCCGCCCTGCAGGAAGCCCTGCCGGACGCCGTGTTCACCGGGTTCCTCGGCGGTGAGGAGCTGGCGAAGGCGGTGGCGTCCTTCGACCTTTTTGTCCATCCCGGCGAGTTCGAGACGTTCTGCCAGACCATCCAGGAGGCCATGGCATCGGGGGTACCGGTGGTGGCCACGGGCCGCGGCGGACCCTTGGACCTGGTGGAAAACTCCCGTACAGGCTGGCTGTACCAGCCCGGCGACCTGGCCGGCTTCCGGGCCCGGGTGATGGACCTGATGGGCGACGACGCCAAGCGCCGAGCGTTCGCCACGACAGCGCACGCCTCGGTCCAGGCGCGGACGTGGCCGGTGCTCAGCGCCGAGCTGGTGCGTCAGTACCAATCAGTAATCGCCGGAGAGCCGTTGGCTGAAACCGTCGAAACCAAGAGCCGCCGCCCGGTGGTTGAGCCAGTCGAAACCAAGAGTGGAGCGTCCCTGTGAAAATATCGGTGATCGGCTGCGGCTACCTCGGCGCGGTGCACGCCGCCACGCTCGCGTCCATGGGCCACACCGTGGTGGGCATCGACGTGGACGCCACCAAAGTGGACCAGCTGGGCCGCGGCCAGGCCCCCTTCTTCGAACCCGGCCTGGACGAACTGCTCCGCGACGGACGCAGCACCGGCCGCCTCACGTTCTCCACCGACGTCGCCGCTGCCGCCGGCGCCCAGGTCCATTTCCTGTGCGTCGGGACGCCGCAGTCCAAGACGTCCGACGGCGCCGACCTCACCTTCCTCGTTTCCGCCACCGAGGCGCTGCTCCCGCACCTGGCGAGGGGCGCCGTCGTCGTCGGTAAATCAACGGTGCCCGTGGGCACGGTGGACATGCTCCAGGGCGTCCTCGCGGGGCGGCCGGACGTGCAGCTGGGCTGGAACCCGGAGTTCCTGCGGCAGGGCACAGCAGTGAAGGACTCGCTGGTGCCGGACCGGCTGGTCTACGGTGTGGCGGGCGGACGCGCCGCGGCCTTCAACCCCAAGACCGGGGCGCCGCGTGCCGTGACGGCTGCGCTGGATGCCGTTTATGAGCCGCTGCTGAACGCCGGCATTCCGCGCCTGGTGTGCAACTTTGCCACGGCTGAACTGATCAAGTCGGCCGCCAACGCGTACCTGGCCACCAAGGTCAGCTTCATCAACGCCATCTCCGAACTGTGCGACGCGTCCGGCGCGGACGTGGCCGAACTCAGCGAGGCCATGGGCATGGACCCGAGGATCGGGAACCGCTACATGCATGCCGGGCTGGGCTTCGGCGGCGGGTGCCTGCCCAAGGACATCCGCAGCCTCCGCAGCCAGGCCGCGGCTCTGGGCGTGGACCCGGTGAACGACTGGATGGGCGTGGTGGACGCCATCAACGTCCGCCAGCGGACCCGGACGGTGTCCCTGGCCGGGGAACTGTGCGGCGGCGCGCTCTCCGGACGCGCGATCACCATCCTCGGAGCCTCCTTCAAGCCCGAGACCGATGACATCCGCGACTCCCCCGCCCTGGACGTCGCGGCCCGGCTGGCAGCGGCCGGCGCGCACGTGACGGTGACCGATCCGAAGGCCGTGAACCACGCATGGCTGCGGTATCCGCAGCTGCGGTTCGAAGCCTCCGCAACGCGGGCCTTGGAGGGTGCCGAACTGGTGCTCCTCCTTACTGAGTGGGACGAATACCGGCGCCTGAGCCCTGCCGCTACGGGCGCTTTGGTGCGGCGGCGGGTGATCCTGGACGCCAGGAATGTGCTCGACGCCGCTGCCTGGCAGGCGGAGGGCTGGGTGGTCCGCGGGCTGGGCACCAATGCCGGTGCCGCTGTCAGTGTCGTTTCCGGGGCCGGGGCCAGCGCCGGAATGACGGGAATGCGTAACTCTTAGCCAGTTTTCACCGCTACGGACCAAGCGAAGCGCGAATTCCCGGGCCTCCATTCCCAACAGCGTCTCAAAAGTGACGCATTTTCGTACGGCGATCACAACCTGCACTTTATGATGTGCGTGGGGGTGGTAGCGCATGGGGGGTTCCAAGCGGCAGAACAAGGATTTGGGCGCGCCAAATTTCCGCGCGCTTCTTGATGCCAGCCCGGATGCGCTTCTCGCTGTCAACGCGGACCGCACCATCAAAATGGCCAACGCGGCCGCCAGCAAGCTGTTCGGCTACACCCGCGCTGAGCTGATCGGCAGCGACCACTGGCTGCTCCTGTCGGAGGGGTTCCGGAGCGAAACGCGGCTTCTTCAGGAGCACCTGCAAGCGCAGCCCGATAAACCGCTGCCGCCGCGTGAAGTGTACGGACTGCACCGGGACGGCACAGAGTTCTCCGCCGAGGTGGCAGGCTCACTGCTGGACGACGGCGGCTCGCAGGTTTTGCTGGTTTCAGTCCGGAGCACGGAACACCGGAAGGGAGCTGACGCTGACCTCCTCGAGGCCATGTCACTGCTGACGGCCACCCTCGAATCCACCGCGGACGGCATCCTGGTGATCAGCTCGGACGGCAGTGTTGCCGGGTTCAACGACCAGTTCCTGAAAATGTGGGGCATCCCGCCGGAACTCCTGGACGGTGACACCGAAGTGCCCATCATGCGGCTGATCATCTCCCAGGTTGCCAACCCGGAGGCCTTCATGGCAAGGATCGCCGAGGTTGTGGAGAACCCTGCGGCAGAAAGCCACGACGTGCTGGACTTCAAGGATGGCAGGACCTTTGAAAGGTACTCGCGGCCCCAAAGGGTTGGTGAGAGGATCGCGGGCCGGGTGTGGAGCTTCCGGGATGTCACTCCGCGCAGGCAGGCGCAGGAGCAGGCCGAGCGGGCCCTGACTGATTTGGCCGCGCAGGCGGAACAGCTGAGAGCACTTGCGTTCCAGGACCCGCTGACCGGGCTGGCCAACCGGGCGGTGTTCAACCAGGCCCTCACGGCGGCCCTCACCGAACCACGCCTCAAGACCGTCGATGTCCTGCTGATCGACCTCGACAACTTCAAGGAAGTCAACAACATCCTTGGCCACCAGGCAGGCGATGACATGCTCGTGGAAGTGGCACGCCGGCTGCGCGGCTGTGTCCCCACGGCCGACGTGGTGGCCCGGCTCGGGGGCGACGAGTTTGTGGTGCTGCTGATGGCCTGCCCCGACGCCGAGGCCATTGCCAAATGCATCGTCCGCTCTCTGCATGTGCCCGTGACCATCAACGGCACGGCGCTGCGGCCGAGCCTCAGCCTGGGGCTCGCCTCCATTGGCAAGGATACGATGGTCGCTTCCGAGTTGCTTCGTGAGGCGGATATCGCCATGTACGCGGCCAAAGCTGCCGGCAAGAACCGTTTCCTGCGCTTCCATCCGGACATGATGACTGCGCTGGTGCAGCGGACGGAGATGGAAGCGGGATTGCAGCTCGCGGTCACCCGCGGTGAGATCTCGGTGGCCTTCCAGCCGATTGTCTCCCCGCGGATCGGGCAAATGGTCCAGTTCGAGGCCCTGGCGCGGTGGGACCACGCCGGCGAGCGCATCCCGCCGTCGGTCTTTATCCCGATGGCGGAGCGCAGCGGCCTGATCGGCGAGATCGGCAACGAAGTGATGGGGCTCAGCCTGGTGCAGCTGGCGCCTTGGCTGCGCGAGGACCTGTCGCGGTCGCTCGCGGTCAACGTGTCCGGTGTGCAGCTGCAGGAACCGGCTTTTGCCGGAGGCGTCCTCCGCCTGGCCGCTGCCTGTGGCGTGGGCGCTTACCAGCTGGTCCTGGAAGTCACCGAAAGCGTGTTTTTCGACCCGGACTGCGGACTGATCAGGCAGCTCAGCAGCCTGCGCGAGGCCGGCGTCCGGGTGGCGCTGGATGACTTCGGCACGGGCTATTCGTCGCTGGGCCGGCTGCAGGACCTGCCTGTGGACACCGTCAAGATCGACCGAGCGTTTGTGTCCATGGTCCGGACGGGACAGGAACGCCTGCCCATCCTGAGCTCCATGATCAACATGGCCCATAGCCTGGGCCTGACCGTCACCGCCGAAGGCGTCGAAACCGCCGTGCAGGCAGACTACCTGACCGCGCTGGATTGCGATTCGCTGCAGGGGTACCTGTTCTCGCTGCCGGAGACCGGGCAGCGGCTGGGTCTGGCCTGCCGGCAGGCGGAAGACGCCCTGGCAGCGCTGGCGGGCAGGCGGCCTACAACCGCCTGACCGAGCCAACTTCGGGCTGCGGGAGGACAATGAACCTATGGACGTCGTTGTCATCGAAACGCGGCCGCTCGGGGACCGCAGCTACCTGGTCCACGACGGCGAGGTGGCGCTGGTCATCGATCCGCAACGGGACACGGACCGCGTGGAAGCCGCGGCCGCGGAAGCCGACGTCCGGATCACCCACGTTGCCGAAACCCACCTGCACAACGACTACCTCACCGGCGGGCTCATCCTCGCCCACACGCACAGTGCCGAGTATCTCGTCAGCGCAAACGACGACGTCGCGTTTGAACGCACGCCAATAGCCGACGGCGGCACGGTCCAGGTGGGCCGGCTCACCGTGAAGGCCGTGGCCACGCCCGGCCACACCCACCACCATCTCAGCTACGTGGTCAGCGATGGCGAGGACCAGGCGGTGTTCTCCGGCGGCAGCCTGCTCTACGGGTCCGTGGGCCGGACGGATCTGGTCAGCGACGAGGACACCGAAGACCTCACCCACGCCCAGTACTCCTCGGTCCGCCGCCTGGCCGCAGAGGCCAAGCCGGACGCAGCCCTGTACCCCACGCACGGGTTCGGCTCGTTCTGTTCGTCCGGGCCGGCGTCGAGCGCCCGATCGTCCACCATCGCCGAACAGCAGGAAAACAACCACGCTTTCACGGACGCCGATGAGGACCACTTTGCGCGGGAGCTCATCAGCAACCTGACGGCCTACCCGTCCTACTACGCGCACATTGCCCCCGCGAACCGGCAGGGCCCGGGGCAGGCGGACCTCACCGTGCCGGAATCCGTGGATCCGGAGGAGCTCAGCCGCCGGCTCGCGGACGGCGAATGGGTGGTGGACCTGCGCCACCGGGTGGCCTTCGCCAGCAGTCACCTGCAGGGTTCGGTGAGTTTCGAGTACGGCCGCGGCTCCAGCTTCACCGCGTATCTGGGCTGGGTCCTGCCGTGGAACCAGCAGCTCACTCTGGTGGGGTCAGAGGAGGACGTCGAAAAGGCCATCCGGGACCTCTCCCGCATCGGCATCGACTCCCCCGACGCCGCCCTCGGAACGGACCCGTCGGCACTCGCGCCGGGCACCGCCCTCGTGCATTATGCGCGTGTGGGGTGGGAAGACCTGCTACACGGGCGCAGTGCCGGGGACGTGGTGCTGGATGTGCGCCGGACGGAGGAGTACGACGCCGGCCACCTCGCCGGGGCGGTGAACATCCCGCTGCATGAGCTGCTGGGGCGGATGGCCGAGATTCCGGCGGGCACGGTGTGGGTGCACTGCGCCAGCGGATATCGCTCCGGGGTGGCGGCGAGCCTGCTGCAGCGCGCGGGCCGGCAGGTGGTTCATGTGGACGGGAAGTACGGTCCTTCTTGAGTTGTGAGGGATATCATAGGGATGCGTCTCCGCCCAGGTCTCGGGCGGGCCCGGGTCTCAGCTTTTACGGGTGACGGGCGCACCTATGGGGAGGGATCCGCGTGTCTCAGACTGGTCTCCTGGAGCGACGTCCCGCCATCGGCAGGAGCAAGGCCAAACTGGGTTGGCTGATCTTGCTTGCTGCCGTGGTGCTGGGCGTGCTTGGGCTTTACTTGAGTGCCAACAATGGCACTCTCCCGGCCCTGGTGACCGGTGATTTTTCGATCCTCTTCGCGGCCTTGCTCGCGGGTGCCAGCTGCGGCCGGGCTGCGCTGCGCGGCGGCGTGAACGCCAAGGCCTGGGGCTTTATGGCCGCGGGAGCCTTCATCTGGGCGGCCGGCCAGACGGTGTGGACCTATTACGGCCTCAGCAACGACCACGTGTACCCCTTCCCCTCGCTGGCCGATGCCCTGTTCCTGGCCTATCCGGTGCCGGCCGTCATCGCACTTTTCAGCTTCAAGCGGCAGGCCGGCAGCCGGACGGCGATGTTCCGGACGGTGATGGACGCCGCCGTGATCGCCGGCTCGGTCCTGGTGGTCAGCTGGTACACGGTCCTCAGCGCGGCGTTCAGCTCCGACAGCGGGGACCTCCTGGCCCGCCTGACGGGCATGGCCTACCCCGTGGTGGACGTGATCATCACCTCGCTTGTCCTGGCGCTGGCGATGCGCCGGCAGCCCGGTGAGCGCCTGCCCTGGCTGTGCTTCGGGGGCGGGCTGCTGGTACTTACGGTCACGGACAGCATCTACGTGCGGCTGACGTTCGAGGGCATCTTCGGAGTGACCGGTTCGCCGCTCGCACTCGGATGGATCGTGGCGTTTCTTTTGATTGCCCTCGCACCGCTGCTGCCCTACGCGGAGAACCCGGGGCCGGACCGCAAAGCCTATGCGCTGGCTCTGGAGCTCCTCCCGTACGCGCCGCTCCTGGCCGCCGTGATGATGCTTGCAGCCCCGCACGTCAACGAACTGGGTCCCTTCCTGCTGGTGGTGGGCAGGGCAACGCTGGTTTTCGTGCTGGTGCGGCAGGTGCTGATCGTCATTGAGAACATCACCCTAACCGCCGGGCTGGAGCAGGAAGTGGCGGCCCGGACGGCGGAGCTCGAGGGCCTGGGCGCGATCGTGAACTCCTCCAGGGACGCCATCCTGAGCACCACGCCGGAGGGCATCATCACCAGCTGGAACCCGGGAGCAGAACAGCAGTACGGCTTCACAGCCGCGGAAGCGATCGGCAGTGATGTGGTCCAGCTTCTCCTGCCTCCGGGGAGCACTGAAAGCGATGAAGTCTTCATGCACCTCCGCGATAGCGGGGAGGCCATGAGCTTCGAAACCGAACACCTGCGCAGGGACGGCGTGGTCATTCCCGTGTCCGTGACCATCTCCCCTATCCGGGAAGGTGGGACGCTCCGCGGAGTCGCGTCCATAGCCAGGGACATCACCCTGCGCCGTGCTGCCGAACAGGAGCTGCAGGCGGCCCGGGAGGCTGCGCTGGAATCCAGCCGGCTCAAGTCCGAGTTCCTGGCCACCATGAGCCATGAAATCCGTACGCCCATGAACGGCGTGGTGGGGCTGACCGCGCTGCTGTTGGAGACGCCCCTGGACGAAACGCAGAAGCAGTACGCGCAGGGCGTCAAGGGAGCCGGCGAGGCGCTGCTGGCCCTCATCAACGACATCCTGGACTTCTCCAAGCTGGAGGCCGGCAAGGTGGATCTGGACGCCCGGCCCTTCGACCCACGCCTCCTCGTTGAGGAAGTGGCAGGCCTGCTGACCGAACCCGCGCAGGCCAAGAACCTGGAGCTCATCGCCTACTGTGAACCCGACGTTCCGGCACGGCTGCACGGCGATTCCGGCCGCATCCGCCAGATCCTGCTGAACCTCGCCTCCAATGCCGTGAAGTTCACGGCGACGGGCGAGGTGTCCATCCGCGTGAAAACGGAGACACCTGACGCGCAACCGGGGGCCACCGCCATGGTCTGCTTCGAGATCCGCGATACGGGCATCGGGATCGACCCTTCGCACCACGCGCGCCTGTTCGAATCCTTCTCCCAGGCGGACGCATCCACCACCCGGCGCTACGGCGGCACCGGCCTGGGCCTGGCCATTTGCAGCCGGCTCACTGAGGCCATGGACGGCGAGATCGGGCTGGACAGCTCTCTGGGCGAGGGCAGCACGTTCTGGTTCCGTATCCCCGTGCCTGTGGCCCCGCCGTCCACGGATCCCGTGCCGGCCGCCGGTTTCCTTACCGGGCTGCGCGTCCTGGTGGTGGACGACAACGCCACCAACCGCCTCGTCCTGGAATCCCAGCTGCGCGGCTGGAAGCTGCAGCCGGAGGCCGTGCCGGATGCCCGCACCGCGCTGGCCCGCGCCCACGAAGCCGCAGCAGCCGGGGTGCCCTTCCACCTGGCCGTGCTGGACCTCTGCATGCCTGATACCGATGGCCTGGAGCTGGCCCGCAAACTCAAGGCCGACGCCGCACTGGCGGACATCGAGCTGATCATGCTCACGTCCACCATGCAGGTCAACGCCGCCGAGATCGCCGACGCCGGAGTCCGCGAATGGCTCATGAAACCGGTCCGCAGCTCCGAGTTCTACAACCGCCTGGTCCGGCTGATGTCCACGAGTGAACACCATGCCCCGGCGCCTTCGGCCGGCTCGCCGTCCGGGCCTTCCGAAGCTGAGCAGTCCCCTGAATCGTCCCCTAATTCGTCCTCTGAGCCGTCCTCTGCGTCGTCCTCTGCGTCGTCCCTGCGGGGGCCGTCCCGCGGCCGCATCCTGGTGGTGGAGGACAACGAGGTGAACCAGCTGGTGGCCCGCGCCACGGTGACCAAGTTCGGCTACGCGGTGGACGTGGTTGCCGATGGCGCCGAGGCCGTGGCCGCCACTGCAAAGACCAGGTACGCCGCCGTCCTGATGGACTGCCACATGCCGGTGATGGACGGGTTCGAGGCCACGCGCGTCATCCGCCGGCGCGACGGAGGGGCCGGCCATCTTCCCATCATCGCGATGACCGCCGGCGCCCTGGACGGGGACCGGGAACGGCGCCTCGCCGCCGGCATGGACGATTACCTCTCCAAACCGGTGGACGCCGCCGAGCTTGAAGCCGCCCTGGCCCGCTGGGTCCCCGAGCAGGCCACGGAGGTTCCTGCGCCGCCGGAGCCGGCGGCGCCTCAGTGGGAGGAGGCTCCCCAGCACGAATCTCCCCAGCAGGTGGCTCCCCTGCTGCTGGCCGTCACCGGTGGAGGTGCTCCCGCGCTGGATGCGGACCGGCTCGCCATGCTGCGCGGCCTCGGCCCGGAGGACGGCCTGGGCTTGCTGCCCGCAACGACAGAGGCGTTCCGGAAGGACGTTCCCGCGCGGCTCGCGGCGCTGCGCGAAGCGGTGCACAACGGCGGCGGGCCGGCCCTGGCGCAGGCGGCGCACGCTCTGAAGGGTGCGGCCGCCAACATCGGGGCTACCGCCGTCGCAAGCCTGTGCGGCGAGCTGGAGGACCTGGGACGCAGCGGAAAGCTCGACGGCGGCCGGCAGCTGGTCAGCCGGCTGGAAGCTGAGCTTGTGCGCGTGGACTTTGAACTCGATCTAGCGCTGGAGGTGGCACAGTGAAAGTCCTGGTGGCGGATGACGATCCGGGCTCGCTCCTGGTGGCCCGCGCCGCCGTCGAACGCTACGGGCATGACTGCCTGACGGCGGCCGACGGTGACGACGCGTGGGCGCTGTACCTGGAGCACCAGCCCGATGTTGTCGTGACGGACTGGATGATGCCCGGGATGGATGGGCTGGCGCTATGCCGTGCCATCCGGGCGCGCGGGGCGGACCTGTACACGTACATCGTGCTGCTGACGTCGCAGGGGTCCCGGGACGATGTGCTCGCCGGGCTCGAAGCCGGAGCGGACGACTACGTCACCAAGCCGCTGGATCCGTTTGTCCTGCATGCCCGGCTGCTGGTGGCGCTGCGGGTGACAACGCTGCACGCGGACCTGGCGCATTACCGGAAGGTGCTGTCGCAGCAGGCGCGGACCGATCCGCTGACGGGCCTGCACAACCGGCTCAAGCTTTCCGAGGACCTGGAGCAGCTGCATGCGCGCAGCCAGCGGTACACGGAGGAATACTGCGTGGCCATGTGCGATGTGGACCATTTCAAGAGCTACAACGACATCTACGGGCACCAGGCGGGCGATCTCGCGCTGCGGGCCGTGGCGGAGGCGCTGGTGGGCGCGGCGCGCAAGAGCGACGGCGTGTACCGCTACGGCGGCGAGGAGTTCCTGCTGGTGCTGCCGAACCAGTCACAACTGAGCGCCAGGGCCTTTATGGAGCGGGCGCTGGACAGTGTCCGCGCGCTGGAGATTGTCCACTCCGGGGATCCGCTGGGGCAGCTGACGCTGAGCGCCGGGATTTCCGCGTTCACCGCCGAGCACCGGGCCGACGCCGATACCCTCCTGGGCGAGGCCGACGTCGCGCTTTATGCGGCCAAGGCCGCCGGCCGGAACCGGGTGGAGCTAGCGATGCAGTAGCGGCTACGCGGCTTTCTTGCGCTGCTTCTTGGCCGGCTGCTGCTGAGCAGGCTGCTGCTGCACCGGATGGCGCTTGACGGGCTGCTGCTGGGTTACCGGGCGGTGTTGTGCGGGCTGTTTCGGCGCGGACTGCTTTGGGGCTTCGGGCTCGGCGGGCTGTGCCGGGGCCTCAGCCTGCGTTGCGGGCTCCTGAACCTGCTCGTGCGCTGGTTCTGCGTCCTGCAACGTTTCTTCCTGCGCGGCCTCGTACTCGGCGGTCCCGTCCTGTTCCAGCTCAACCAACGCGTACATGCGGTTGCGGCGCCAGCGGCGGACCAGGTCCACACCGGCCAGGATGCCTGCCAGCGGCGTCAGGACAGCCGCGGCATAGACGAACAGCATCCACGTCAGCGTGGCCATGGGGGGCTGGTTGTTGTTCAGCAGGGAGAGCCCGCCGAACATGGCGATGATCCAGAAAAGCAACACCGCCGTCAGCACCGCGGCCGCGGGGAAGTACTGGTTGCGTACGATCTTCTTCAGGGTTTCCATGCATGTTCCTCCTGCCTGGCCGGGTGCGGTGAGAGGCCGCATGAACACCAGTATGCGGCTGCCGGCCCGCGGATTCGCGCAACACGCAGGGGGTGGTGACGAACGTAACTGCGGCCAGGCGAGACCGGTGATCAAGCCTGTCGAGATCCAGGTTTCGACAAGCTCAACCAACGACGGACTCAAGCTCAACCACCGGTCGGGGCTTCCATGCTGCGGGCATTGCCAATACCGTGGATGACAACCGCCCCCTGACCCGCATGATGGAAAGCGTGGACACCGTGGTGCTTGGCCGGGTGAGCTACCAGGAATGGGCTGGGTACTGGCCCACAGCATCGGTGGACGAGGACTTCGCCGGCTTCATCAACCCGGTGGAGAAGTTCGTGGCATCCCGGACGCTGACAGAACCGCTCGAGTGGCAGAACTCCCACCTGATCGAGGGACCGCTGGAGGAATTCGTGGCGGGCATGAAAGAGCGCGACGGCGGCGAGATCGCCGTCACCGGCAGCATTTCCGTGGTGCGCCAATTGCTGTTCGCCGGGCTGCTGGATGAGCTGACCCTGATCACCCACCCAGTGGTGGCCGGCAGCGGCAGGAAGCTGTTCCAGGACGGCGACCCGGTGACGCGGCTCGGCCTGAGGGACCAGTACCGGACCACGAAGGGCAACGTCGTCAGCACCTATGGGCTGCTGGGCGAATAACGCTCTAAAGGACTTCCTGGACGATTTGAGTCAGAGTCATCGACTGGCCTCGCGCCCAGGAGAGACCGAACGGGATGGGGCCGGCCTGGGATCGGGCGCGGCTGATGATCCCTTCCACTCGACGCTGTTCCGGAGCGCTGAGCACCAGCCCACGGTCTCCACGGTAGGCGTGGACGGCAGCCAGAACTCGGATCGCCCGCTCATGACGGCCCTGCTCAACGTAGACGTCTGCAAGTGATTCAAGGAACGTCGCAATGTTGGTCTCTGCACCAAGCTCGACGACAGAACGTACTGCCTCGTTCAAGAGCCGCTCCGCAGCGTTGACGTCTCCAGCCTGACGGGTGCTGTCGGCCAGATTAACCAGCGCTATGCCAAGCAGCCATCTGTCCCCAAGTGGCCGCGCAAGCTCAAGGCTCCGTTGGCAGGAATCAATTGCCCGTGTGTAGTCGCCGGCATAGAACGAAGCCAGACCAAGGTTGGTGAGGGCAGCCGCCTTGATTCGTGGGCTGGCGTTGGGTGACCGTACGGCCGCTTCCGCAAATTGCTGTCCCGCCCCAAAGTCGTCATCTTGCATGGCCTGAACTGCCAGGCACGACAGGCTCCAGGCGACACCTTCTTCGTTACCGGCGAGCCGGAAGGCTTCCAGGGCCCGCTGATGGAGGCGCTTCGCCTTTCCATTGCGGCCGGTCATCCAGCAGAAGGTGGCAGTTCCACTGAATGCGGCGGCCTGGAGGTCCTTGGGAACATCCGTAGCCTGCTCAATCAGCCCTAGAGCGATTCCGCACTGCTCCGCCACGTCTTCTGTCAGCTGCCAAAAATGCCAAAGCTGCCCGATAAGCCTGAGGGCCAGTTCCGTTGAACCATCCGGACCGGCCGCCCACAGCAGCGCCGCTCGGAGGTCGAGGGCATCGGACTGCAACAGCCGGAAGGCTTCCACCTGGTCGTGCCCCCACAACCGGGGGCCGACAGCCTCGGCGAGGCCGAGGTAGTACTCGGCGTGCCGGCGTCGAACCGTCGCGGGGTTGTCGAGCGTGCACAGCCGGTCGCGGGCAAACTCGCGAATCGAATCCAGCAACGACGCCCGGCTTTGTCCTGCGGGATCGGTGTAGCGACGCAGCAGGCTGTGCCGGGCGAGCGCGGTCAGCACGTCTTCCGTCAGTAGGTCTTTGCCCACAGGCTCCGTGTCTGGCGGCACCCTACAGATGCTGCTGACTGCCGCCATGGTCGGATCCGCAGCGAAGACGCCGAGCTGGTCGAAAAGCTCTCGCTCCGCCCCGCCCAACAACTCGTAACTCCACGCGATCGTGGCCGTCAGCGTCCGCTGGCGGGCCGGAAGGTCGCGGAACGCTGCAGGCAACGCGGCGAGACTGACTTCAAGGTCCTCCAGGAGGGCACTCTCGCTGCGGTGCCGCAACTGCGCGGCCGCCAGTT
Source organism: Arthrobacter sp. UYNi723 (assembly GCF_054057635.1). Classification (NCBI taxonomy): domain Bacteria; kingdom Bacillati; phylum Actinomycetota; class Actinomycetes; order Micrococcales; family Micrococcaceae; genus Arthrobacter; species Arthrobacter sp. UYNi723. Next base: position 36,525 of record NZ_JBSRZM010000028.1, on the reverse strand, counting down.
CAATGGCCAGCGGCAGGCCGTCCAGCCGGTGGCACAGCCGGGTGAGCACGGCCGCATTGGCATGGTCAACGTCGAAATGCGGACGGACCGCCCGGCCGCGGGCCAGGAGCAGTTTCACGGCCGGCACCTCCCGTAACAGCCGCGGAGGCAGGGGCGCGTCGAGCGGCGGCAGGGCCAGTGGCGAGAGCTCATATTCGTACTCTGCGCGCAGCCCGAGGCGTCTCCGGCTCGTGGTCAGGATCAGGAGGTCGGGGGCTGCGGTGAGCATATCCAGCACCACCGGCCAGGCCTCCTCCAGATGCTCGAAATTGTCCAGGACCAGCAGCAGCCGGCGGGTACGCAGGAAGCGGGACGCGACCTTCAGCGGATCTTCACCGCCCCAGTCCTCCAGGCCAAGGGCCGCGGCGATGGCGCCTGGAACTTGCTGCACCTGGGTGAGCGGGGCCAGATTAACCCAGCCCACGCCGTCGGCCATCCGCTCACCGAGCCGGGCGGCGGCCGCCAACGCGAGGCGGGTTTTTCCCGTCCCGCCCGGACCCGTGACGGTCAGCAGCCGGCACCCCTCCGAGCGGTACAGGGAGCACACTTCCCCCAGCTCTGCTTCCCGGCCAACCATCGGAGTGAGTTCGGCCGGCAGGTTGTCCAGCCGTTGCCTGATCCCGCGGTGCCCGTCGGCGGCGGGGGCAGCGAGCGACCCATCCTGCCGCAGCACCAGCGTTTCCAGTTCCCGCAGGCGCGTACCGGGATCAATACCCAGTTCTGCCGCGAAGATGCCGCGCGCTTCACGGCATGTAGCCAGTGCATCCGCCTGCCGCTCGGAACGGTACAGGGCGAGCACAAGTGAGCCCCACAGGCGTTCCCGGTATGGATGCCGCTGAACCAGTCGCCGCAGCTCCCCCACCAACGTGCCGTGCCGGCCCAAAGCGAGCTCGACGTCGATGAGGTCCTGATAAGCGTCCAGCCGGGCTTCTTCCAGCTCGTCCAGATCCGGACCCAGAAGTTCGACGTCGGCAAGGTTAGGGAAGGCGGACCCCTTGAAGAGCTCCATGGCGTGACGCAGATATTCTGCTCCGCCTGCCAAATCCCCCGACTGAACAGCCCGCTCCCCGGCGGAAACGTGCTCACGGAACTGCAGCAAGTCGAGTTCGTCTTCGGTGGCTGTCAGGATGTAGCCGCCGGGCCGGCTGGCCAGCCGTTGGGAAGCCACATCTTTGGACCGGCCGGGCTCGAGCAGGCGTCTGAGGTTGGCCACGTACACCTGCAGTTGTGGTCCTGGTTGGGAGGGTGGCCGGCCCTCCCAGACTGCCTCGGCCAGGAAGTCAGTGGGCACCACCGAGTTAGCCCGCAGAGCAAGGCACGCCAGGACTATCCGAAGTTTCCCGCTGCCCACGCTGACCGGTGTGCCGTCGGCAACGACTTCCAGCGGGCCCAGGGTCCTGATCCACAGTGCGCCCATCGCCAAGCACCCCTCACCGACCGGCCGCTGGCCCGGACCTGACCGGCCCGGTACTGCGGAACTCATCGACCAGCGACCCCATTGCGCCCGCCCTGACACGCGATGGGCCCCGAGGAGCCGCATCAACCCCATCATGCTCCTGCGGCGGGCAGAGGGTCCAGAGTCCCGGCAGCGATTAAGGACCGGTTAAGCCCCGGGAGCCACGCTTGAGTCACCCATCCGATATACGTTCGAAAGGAAATCCCATGAAAACCACGATTACCCGCGCATTGGCCCCTGCAGCCTTGGCTGCAGCCGCCCTGGTCGCCCCTGCGCCCCCGGCTGTTGCCGCCGCTACTCCCGGGCCGATTGCTGGCTCATTCACCGTGCCATGCCCGGGCTTCAAGGTGGTCCTCACGGCTGACGGCAAGGTAGGGTCCATCGCACTGCCCGGTGACAGGGGGAAGATCATCTGGCCTGGCTTGAGTATCATTGTCACGGCTAAATCAGGGAAGTCTGTAACCTATCAGGGCGCCACAGGCGTGACACACACAGAGACGCTCTCCGATGGCGGCCAGTACGTTACAGCGACGGGACGCAACGTCATCACGGTCCCCAAGGCCAACGGACATCCTGTGGGGGTGTTCTTCACGATCGGTACCGTCAGCTGGATCCTCAACGCCGACGGAACGGAACGAGGAGATATGTTTTCGGGTAGCGGCACGGTAACCGACGTCTGCGCCGAACTGGCCGGCTGAGTTCTAGGACGCGTTGCGTTCGATTGCCTGGCCGATGATCCGGGCGCCCTCGGGAAAGGCGCCCGGATTCGTCCCTGAGTAGTTAAGCCGGATGAACGGGCCTGCTGGTTCGGCCGGGAACCATTCGTTTCCCGCGGCGATGATCACCCCGGCGCTTTCGCAGTCGCGGGTCAGCCGTTCGAGGTCGGTCCCGTCGGGCAGCCGCGCCCACAGGTTCAGGCCGCCCTTGGGCACCTGCTCGATGTGCGCCTGCGGGGCGTGCTGGCGCAGGCTGGTGACCAGCAGGTCGCGGCGTGACTCGAGCTGGTGGCGGAGGCTGCGAAGGTGCGTCTGCCACCCGGGCTGCGTCACGACGTCGAGCGCTGCCGCCTGGAGCAGCCCGCTGACGTACATCGATTCGGCCGCCCGGTCCGCCAGGATGCGCTCCCGTGCCGGACCGCGGGCGATCACCGCGGCGACCCGGATCGACGGTGACACGCTCTTGGTCAGCGAGCGCAGGTAGACCACGTGGCCGGAGTCATCGCGGGAGGCGACGGGCACGGGGTTGGAGCTGATGCCAAAGTCGTGCGCCCAGTCGTCCTCCACAAGGAACGCGCCCTTCGCGCGCACCACGTCCAGGACCTGTTCACGCCGTTCAGCAGACCACTGCGCGCCAGTGGGGTTGGCGTAGTTGGGCTGCGCGTAGAACAGCCGCGCGCCGGACTCCTCAAAGGCTCGGGCCAGTTCCGCCGGGTCCGGTCCGTCCGGTCCGCTGGGCACCGGGACAATGCGCACGCCGCCTTGCCCCGCTGCCAGGATGGCACCCCAGTAGGACGGCGATTCCATCAGCAGCGGCTGTCCGCGGCCCGCGAGCGCGCTGAAGATGGAGCTCAGCCCGCTTTGGCTTCCGGGGAGTACGACGACGTCGCTCGGGTTCGGCGGGGTGGTCCCGGCCGGTGTCGAGGCACCGAGTTCGTGCGCGAACCACGATTGCAGTTCCGGCATTCCGGCTGCGGGCGGACGGAACAAAGCCGCGTCACCGCGGGCTGCCCGGGCAATGGCGGCCCGCACCAGCCGCTCGGGCAGGAGTTCGCGGTCCGGGTAGCCGGAGTGGAAGGAGATGGCATCGTTGGCCACGTTGCGCATGGTGCTGGACGCCGGGGGCGGGGGCGCCAGCGGGGAACGGAGGGCCGCCGTCTGCCAGCCGTAGTCGGACGGACGGGCGCTCCGGACGGCGCGCACGAAGGTCCCCACGCCGGGCCGGCTCTCGATCAGCCCCTGTGCCGTGAGCGTCTGCAGGGCCTTCTGCACCGTGACGGGACTGGCCTGGTACTCGGCCACCAGCGAGCGCGTGGACGGCAGCTTCGCACCGGGCGCGGCCGAAGAAATCCATTTCTTCAGGTGCGCCACAATCCGGGAACTGCTATCGTTGTTCATGAGAGACAATAGTAGCGCTACTACGCTTTTACCGCCAGTGATACCGTCCCGTCAGCCCATCGGCCTCTGGTGGGGTCTCATCGGAGTAGCGGCGTTCTCCTTCACGGTTCCGTTCACGAAGGTGGCCGTCGAGTCCCTGTCGCCGCTGTTTATCGGGTCAGGCCGTGCGGTGGTAGCTGCCATCCTCGCCGCCTTCGCGCTCGCCCTCACCCGGCAGCGGCTACCCCGCGGCACGCAGTGGGTCCGCCTCGCGGTCGTGGCCGGCGGCATCGTCGTCGGGTTTCCCCTGCTGACTTCCTTTGCGCTCACCAACACCCCGGCCAGTCACGGGGCAGTGGTGATCGCCCTGTTGCCCGCCGCGACGGCGACCGTGGCTGTCCTGCGGGGGCGTGAGCATCCCCCGCTGGCGTTCTGGCTCATCACCGGCGTGGGCGGGTTGGCCGCAATAGCGTTTGGCTCCCTGCAGTCCGGCGGGTTCGGGCAGCTGCACTGGGCCGATCTGCTGCTCCTCGGCGCGGTCATTGCCGCGGCCATTGGCTACGCGGAAGGCGGCCTGCTGGCCCGTGAGCTCGGCGCCTGGCAGACGGTGTCGTGGGCGCTCGTTCTGGCGTCGCCGCTGATGGTGTTCCTGGCGGCGTTGTCCGTGGCGCAGCAGCCGCCGTCGGGCACACCGGTGCAGTGGCTGGCCTTTGCCTACCTCGGCGTGGTTAGCATGTTCCTCGGCTTCTTCGCCTGGTACCGCGGCTTGGCTATTGGCCCCATGGCCCAGGTCAGCCAGATCCAGCTTGTCCAGCCCGTGCTGAGCATCTGCTGGGCGGGCCTCCTGCTCGGCGAGTCGCTGACTTTGCCCACCATGGTGGGCGGCCTTGCTGTGATCCTCTGCGCAGGGGCCGCCGTCCGGGTCCGGCTCAAGCCAGCCTCAACTCACGCCGCCGGCCTCCGCACAACCAAATCCCTCCAGCCAACAAAGGATTAGTCCCATGTACACGCCAGTCCATTTTGAAGCCGGCCCCGACGCCATCCATGAACTACTGACCCGGCCGGGCGCCGCCAACTTGGTCACCATGACGTCAGGAGGCTTGATCGCCACGCTGCTGCCGTTTGTCTACGATTCCTCGGTGGGCGAGCACGGCGCGCTGCAGACGCACGTCGCCAGGAACAACCCCCAGTGGTCCGAACCGGCCAGCGGGGAATCCCTGATGATCATCCAGGGCGCGGACGCCTACATTTCGCCGTCCTGGTACGCGTCGAAGGCCGAGCACGGCCGCGTTGTGCCTACGTGGAACTACTCGACGGCGCACGTGTACGGCCATCTCGTGATCCATGACGACCCGGCCTGGCTCGCCGGCCAGGTCAGGCGGCTCACCGGCGTCCACGAGGCCGGTTTTGACCACCCGTGGAGCGTGGACGATGCGCCGGAGCGCTACATCTCCGGCCAGCTTCGCGGCATCGTGGGCATTGAACTGGTGATTACAAGGATCGAAGCCAAGGCCAAGTTGAGCCAGAACCGGCCCGACGCCGATATCGACGGCGTGGTCGCTGGCCTCAGCTCCAAGGGACAGGCAGAGAGCGCCACTGACGTCGAGCGGGCACGCTGACTCGGTTCAGGCCTGGACCGGCGCCCCTGCAAAACCGGCTCAGCGGGCGATGAGCGCCTCGCTGGCCTCCCACAGACCCTGCGCCAGCTCGGCGTCGTACGCCTGGGCGTTGGCCTTGGCAAGGGCGCGCTTGGCGTAGTAGGCGCCGGAGATCCAGTCGGTGCCGGCGGTGCCGTTGACGAGCCAGAGCAGGTTGTCGGCGCCCTGGTCCGGCGTGAGCATAAAGCGGTTGAGCAGGGTCTTGTAGGCGTGCCGCATGGGGCTGGTGGAGTCCGCCGCGAAGTTGGTGCGGACCACGCCCGGGTGGAACGCCGCCGTCGTGATTCCCTGCTCGCCGAAGCGGCGGTGCAGCTCGGACGTGAAGAGGATGTTGGCGAGTTTGGCGGTGCCGTAGGCGCGGTTGGTGGAGTAGGTGTGCTCCGATTTGAGGTCGAAGAGGTCCATTTTGCCGAAGCCGTTGGCCGCGCTGGCGGTGTTGATGACCTTGGCGTTGCTGGCGGTGAGGACATCCATCAGTTCGGTGGTGAGCAGGAACGGCGCCAGGTGGTTGATCTGGAAGGTGGACTCGTTACCGTCCACGGTCAGCAGGTGCTTGCCCAAGATGCCGCCGGCATTGTTGGCCAGGACGTCGATACGCGGGTAGTCGGACTTCAGCTGCGCGGCGAGCGTACGCACCTGGTCCAGCTCGGCGAAGTCACTGACGAAGTAGTCCGCGTTCAGCTCCTTCGCGATGGCCTGCGTCTTCTCCTCGGAACGGCCGACGACGACCACCCGGTCGCCTGCCTGCGTCAGCGTCCGCGCGGCTGCCGCGCCGATGCCGTCGCTGGCGCCGGTGATCACGATGGTGCGTTGGGTCAAGGGGTGTCCTTTGGTTGAGGTGGGAACCTGGGAGGTGAGTGCGGACTCCTGCAAGCCTAGCGGTACGGAAATTCTGTCCACGGCGCCCGGGCGGGCATAAGCTGCACAAGGAATCACACCGCAACCCTGGGAGAATGCCACATGGAGATGGCCAAAGCGTCCGACGAAGCCAAGGAGCGCTTCCGCTCAGTAGTGCCGGACAACCCCGAAGTAGTCGTCAAGCCGATGTTCGGCAACCTGGGCGCCTTCGTGAACGGCAACATGTTCGCCGGACTGTTCGGTTCCACCATCGGAGTGAAGCTGTCCGACACCGACCGGCAGGAGCTGGAAAGCTCCGAGCGGACCGTCCCGTTCGGCCCGGCGGAGCGGCCCATGGGCGGCTACACCGGGCTGCCGGAGGTGTGGAACGCCGAGGGCGAGGGTGACGACGCGCGGGCAAGCGCGTGGGTGGAGAAGGCCTTCGAGTACGTCGCGGGGCTCCCGCCGAAAGCGCCCAAGGCAGCCAAACCGCGCAAGTAGGCGCCGGTGGCTGAACTTGTCGAAACCCGGGGTTTCGACAAGCTCAACCACCGAAGTCAAGCACGACGGCGGGGCGGCCAGAATTTCTCTGGACGCCCCGCCGTCGTACTTCAGTCAGCCGTGGCTGGAGTCGGTTCGCTAACCCGCCACGCCGGCGAGCAGGAACAGGACCGCGGCGATGGCGAAGCCCATGACACCGATCAGGGTTTCCATGACGGTCCAGGTCCGCAGGGTGGTCTTGACGTCCATGCCGAAGAAGCGGCCCACCAGCCAGAAACCGGAGTCGTTGACGTGGGAGACCACCACGGAGCCGGCCGCCACGGCGATAACCAGCGCGGCGACCTGCATACCGGTCAGTCCGGCGGTGGCCACGGCCGGGGCGATGAGGCCCGCGGTGGTGGTCAGGGCCACGGTGGCGGAACCCTGGGCGATGCGCAGGATGGCGGAGATCAGGAAGCCGGCCAGGATCAACGGGATGCCCAGGTTGCCCAGGACATCGGCGAGTGCCGCGCCGATGCCCGAGGTTCGCAGGACACCGCCGAACATGCCGCCGGCGCCCGTGATCAGGATGACGGAGCAGACCGGGCCAAGCGAGGATTCGAGCAGCTTCTCGATGGCGCCGGCGTCCTTGCCGCGGCGGGCGCCCAGGACGAACACGGCTACCAGGACGGCGATCAGCAGGGCTACGGGGGTTTCACCAATGGTGCGCAGGATCTGGAACCACTGCTCGCTCTTGACCGAGTCGGAAAGCACGCCGGAGGACGCCAGGGTGTTCAGGCCGGTGTTGATGAAGATCAGGACGAGCGGCAGGAGCAGCAGGCCGATGATGGTGCGGAAGCGCGGCGGGTGGGACTCGGCCTCGGCGCTGGCGTGGCCGAGGATTTCCGGCACCGGGAGGACCAGCTTCTTGCCGGTCCAGAGGCCAAACAGGTAGGCGGTGACGTACCAGGTGGGGATGGCGGCGATGAGGCCGGCGATCAGGACCAGGCCGATGTTGGCATCAAAGAAGGCGGCAGCGGAGACCGGGCCTGGGTGCGGCGGCAGAAAAATGTGCATCACGGAGAACGCACCGGCGGCCGGGAGGCCGTAGCGCAGCACTCCCCCGCCCAGGCGGTGGGCCACGGCGAAGACGACAGGCAGCATGACAACCAGGCCGGCATCGAAGAAGATGGGGAAGCCGAAGATCAGGGAGGCAAGGCCCAGGGCGAACGGGGCACGCTTTTCGCCGAACACGCCGATCAGGTAGTCGGCCAGCACCTTGGCGCCGCCGCTGGTCTCAACGATGCGCCCGAGCATTGCGCCCAGTCCCACCAGGAGCGCCACGGTGCCCAGGGTTGTGCCGAACCCGTTGATCAGCACCGGAACCACCTGGTTGGCGGGGATTCCGGTGGCGAATGCCGTCGCGAGGCTGATCACGATCAGGGCGACGAGTGCGTGCATCCGCAGCTTGATAATCAGAAACAGCAATACGGCGATTGCCGCAGCCGCGATGAGCAGCAGGGGGCCTGCGCCCAGCGTCTGGGTCCATCCTTCGATGACCATGGTTCTCCTTTGAAACAGAACTACTTGGGGATTGGGGAAAATTGGGCCGGCTCAGCAGGCGCCGGCTCAGCTGGCGCTGGGCTCCATGTGGGCGCTCGGCTCCAGACCCGCGGGAAGCTCGAGGCCAGCCAGCACGGCGGCGACGATCTCCTCCGGGGAGTTGGAGATGTCCAGGCGGAGGCTGCCGGCGGCAAGCTCGTTGCCGGTCAGCGGCTCCAGGGTGGCCAGCTGGCTGGGCAGGAGGGTGGGCGGCATAAAGTGGCCTTCGCGGCCCTGCATGCGATGGCCGATCAGGTCGGCCCCGCCGTCGAGGTGGATGAACAGGACCCGGCCCTGCGCGTCGGAGAGCAGCTGACGGTAGCTCTGCTTGAGCGCGGAGCAGGTGAGCACGGTGCTCTTCCCGGCAGCGGCATTTGCGGTCATCCAGTCCTGGATTTCCTGCAGCCAGGGCCAGCGGTCCCCGTCCTGCAGGGGAATGCCCTGGGTCATCTTGTCGATATTTGACTGGGGGTGGAACTCGTCCGCTTCGGCACAGGCCCAGCCAAGCTGCTGGGAAAGCGCAGCCGCAATGGTGGACTTGCCGGAACCGGCAACGCCCATCACCACCAGGTGCGTGGCTGGATACTGCATGTTTTACCTCCGAAGAAGACGCCGTTGGCTAAATGAAGAAAGCTCATGGCGCACCTCACAGGGAACTGCGCCGGGAGATAAGGTATCACCATTTCGAGCCATAGATAGTATCTTTTGGTGTCACAAGTCATACCTTTGGGACTTTGTCGGTACGATTGGAGGGCGCACAGGCGCAGACGAAAGCAGGAAAGATGTCGACGGCGACACCACCGGACGCGGATGACGCGCACGACGGCGGGGCTTCCCCCGCCATGCATGAACGCGTTCTCGAGGCGGTTGGCTCTGCCATCGCGGCAGGGAGCCTTCCTCCGGGCAGCCGGCTGACCCTTGAGGGCCTCCAGCAGGAGTACGGCATCTCCCGCACCGTTGCGCGGGACAGCATGAAGGTCCTGGAGTCCATGAACCTGGTGTATTCGCGCCGGCGGGTGGGCATCGTGGTCCAGGAGCGCAGGCTGTGGAATGTCTTCGATCCCAAGCTGGTGCGCTGGCGCCTTGGCTCTGTCCGGCGCGACATCCAGTACAGCAGCCTCACGGAGCTGCGCATCGCCATCGAGCCCATTGCAGCCGCAGGTGCTGCCCGCCGGGCGAGCGCCGCGGAACGGGCCAAGCTGGTTGCCCTGGCTGCGGAGCTGCGGCGGCTGGGCGAAGCCGGCGAACTTGAGGCGTTCCTGGCGGTGGACATCGAGTTCCATTGCCTGCTGCTCCAAAGCTGCGGCAATGAGATGTTCACAGCGTTGGAAGGCATGGTGGCCGAGGTGCTCACCAGCCGGACCAAGCAAGGCCTGATGCCCTTCAAACCGCGGAACGAAGCGTTACAGGCCCACGAGGATGTTGCGGCCGCAGTGGCCCGCGGCGACGCGGTGGGGGCGGAGACCGCCGTCCACCACATCCTGGACGAGGTCCGGAACGCGATGGGCCTGCACTGACCCGGTGGTTGAGCTGGGCCCACACCCGCAGGGTTCCCTGGCCGAGCTTGCGAGGTTAGGGAACGGGTGGGGAGAAACCCTTCCCGCCCCCTGATTTCCTGAGTAGCCTGCAATTAGGCTCATGCAAAGGGCCCATACCTGCCGTCCAGAAGTATCTGTGAGGTGAAAGATGGCCACCACCGGACATTCACGAATAGGGACCGCCGCAACTGCTGCTCCTGCGGTAGTACCCCGGCGCAAAGGCGCCATGGTGGTCAGCTGGATGACCTCCACCGACCACAAGGTCATCGGGTACATGTACCTGATCGCCTCGTTTGTGTTCTTCCTGATGGCTGGAGTGATGGCACTGCTGATCCGGGCCGAGCTCTTCGAACCCGGCATGCAGGTCCTGCAGACCAAAGAGCAGTACAACCAGCTGTTCACGATGCATGGCACCATGATGCTGCTGATGTTCGCCACCCCGCTGTTCGCCGGCTTCGGCAATGTCATCATGCCGCTGCAGATCGGCGCTCCCGACGTCGCGTTCCCGCGGCTGAACGCCCTGGCCTTCTGGTTCTTCCTCTTCGGCTCCACCATCGCCGTGTCCGGCTTCATCACCCCGCAGGGCGCTGCGGCGTTCGGCTGGTTCGCCTACGCGCCATTGAACAACACCACCTTCACCCCTGGCATCGGCGGTGACCTCTGGGTCTTCGGCCTGGCGCTGTCCGGATTCGGCACCATCCTGGGTGCGGTCAACTTCATCACCACCATCATCTGCATGCGCGCCCCGGGCCTGACCATGTGGCGGATGCCCATCTTCACCTGGAACACACTGGTCACGGCCATCATGGTGATCATGGCATTCCCGCCGCTGGCCGCGGCCCTGTTCGCACTGGGGGCGGACCGCAAGTTCGGTGCCCACATCTATGACCCGGAGAATGGCGGCGCTATTCTCTGGCAGCACCTGTTCTGGTTCTTCGGCCACCCCGAGGTCTACATCATTGCGCTGCCGTTCTTCGGCATTGTGTCCGAGATCTTCCCGGTCTTCAGCCGCAAACCGATCTTCGGCTACAAGGGCCTTGTCTACGCCACCATCGCCATCGCAGCCCTGTCCATGACCGTGTGGGCGCACCACATGTACGTGACCGGTTCGGTGCTGCTGCCGTTCTTCGCCTTCATGACCATGCTGATCGCGGTGCCAACCGGCGTGAAGTTCTTCAACTGGATCGGCACCATGTGGCGCGGCTCCCTGACGTTCGAGACTCCCATGCTGTGGGCCCTCGGCTTCCTCATCACTTTCCTCTTCGGCGGCCTGACCGGCATCATCCTGGCTTCACCGCCGCTGGACTTCCACGTCTCCGATTCCTACTTCGTGGTGGCGCACTTCCACTACGTGGTGTTCGGCACCGTGGTGTTCGCGATGTTCGCAGGCTTCTACTTCTGGTGGCCAAAGTTCACCGGCAAGATGCTCAACGAGCGCCTCGGAAAGATCCACTTCTGGATGCTGTTCCTGGGCTTCCATGGGACCTTCCTGATCCAGCACTGGCTGGGTGTCAAGGGCATGCCCCGCCGCTACGCGGACTATCTGGTGGAGGACAACTTCGCCTGGATGAACCAGTTCTCCACCATCTCGTCATTCCTTCTCGGCGCCTCGACAATTGCGTTCTTCTGGAATGTTTACATCACGTCGCGCAGCACGGAGCGCGTCGAGGTGGATGACCCGTGGGGCTTCGGAGCCTCGCTCGAGTGGGCAACGTCCTGCCCGCCGCCGCGCCACAACTTCATGTCCCTGCCCCGGATCCGTTCGGAACGTCCCGCCCTGGACCTCCACCACCCCGAGCTCAGCGTCCGCGCGCACGAAACCACGCATAGCCCAGCCGCGGCCGCCCTCGGTGCTGCCGATATCGGCGAAAAGGACGTACGCAATCCAAACCCGGACGAGTGACGGGCGTTGAGCCTGCCAACCTCCGGTGGTTGAGCCTGTAGAAACCTAAACCGAGCGGCCCACAGCCTGGACCGCCAGCATGAACTTCACGCCGCCGTCGGTTAGCAGTGCCCTGTCAAGAGGCCCCACTTTGGGCGCCATCAGGTGCAGGCACTTGAAGTTTCGCCGCACCACGCGGTTGATGTCGCTGACCCACTCGTCCGGGATGGGATGGCCGGACCGGGTAACAAACCCGGCGGCCAGCATGACGCCGCGGATCGCCTCCATCTCGCGGTTCCACGTGGGCGCGATGCCACTGAGATGCCAGTCCGTGTGGACGCGGGTGACCAGCCGGACGGCGTCGTGCTCCTGATGGCCGACGGCATCCACGAGGTAGTCCCACAGCTCCGCGGGCCGTTCCAGGCAGCGTTTTCCGCGTGGCGTGAGCACCAGCCTGCCCTTGAACTTCCGCAGGAGCTTCCAGTCGATGAGGTGTAGCCGGAGCTCGAGAACCGGCCGTGCGTGCGTCTCGCGGTTGCCCTTGCCCATGATGGGATCGCTCCAGCCGAGCTCGTCCATGGCGCGTTTGACCATGGCGGGCTTCAGGTAGCCGTCCTTGGTGAGTTCCAGGCCGTCCGGAGCGGCGTTTTCCAACAGCCAGCGGACCGGCAGCAACACGGCGTCGCGCTCCTCGTCCGTGAGGGGCTGCGGCCACCATTGGAGGCTGAGCAGCCGGAGTTTTCGGTTGGCGGCCCGGCGGTCGAATTCGGCGGGTGCAAAGTGGCTGCCATACTCGCCCGTTACGCCGGAGATCCAGTACTTCGCCGCCGAGTGTTCCGGATGCTCCGGGTCCGAGACGATCTGCAGCAGTCGCTTGTAGCCGTGCGGTCCGCCGGAGTCCTCCACCGGTCCGCGGTTGGCTCCATCAACGCACAGCAGTTCCCCGGCCGGAAGGTCCGTTGAACCAAGCAGCTCCACGTGATGCGTCCAGCTGTCGCCAAAGTCGTATTCGTATTCCAGTGCGGTTCCCGGCTTTTGAGGATCCAGCAGTTCGGAAAGTACAACGCCGACGGCCGGTTCTGCGTCCAGATCTTCCGTGAGGTCGTGGGGACCCACAATCTCCCGCGCCTTTCCGGCCCTGTCCACGCCGCGGATGGCGTAGAGGTGGCTGTTTTCCCAGCCGAAGGCGGCCTGAACAGCGAGGTGGAACTCGGGAACCGTCAGTGTCAAAGGGACCTGCAGCCTCCGCCAGATCAGCGGTTCGGTGTCCGTGATGCTGATCCGGAGGTCGAAGGCGTGGACGGTTCCGGAAAGTTGCATGCGTGCCATCCTGCCAGAGTGCGTCCGGGGATCCGTCATAGTGCAGGCTCAACGGACTCAACGGACTCAACGGCATAGGGTTTGGTGGCCGCCCGCCGCAGCGGATGACGCAGGCGCACCTGGTACGGACCATTCCGGAACGTGGCGCGGGGGTCCATCTGGACAACCACGAGTGGTTCGTCGCGGGAGCAGTCCAGCCGTACCACCATGCCATCCCGCCGCCCGTTCACGTACAGCGGGGTTGCCCGCTCCACGGCTGTTTCCTGAAGGCGTTCCCGATATTCCTGCTCTGCCGCCAGGAAGAGGATTCCATGCGCCAGCCCCATGACTTTCAGCGGGATCACGGCGTCAGGCGGTGCGGGTTCCGTGGTGGGCAGAGCGCGGACGTGGTGTTCCTGCGCAGCTGACGCCCTGGCGGCCTTCGCGTGCCGGTCGCATTCCGTGCACCGGGTCCGCTCCCCGACGGCGGCCAATGGGGTCACGAACAGTCTTCTGGGGGCGTGGTCCCAGCTGTTGGCCGTGACCTGGCACCACGCCGGGTGGTAGTCCGTCCCGTACTTCATGATGTAGACCTGGTCGTCGCCCAGCAGGGGCGCCCCGTCCGGACGGGCGGCGGGCTCCACTGGTTTGAGCTCGCCAGGGCCTCTGGCCTCTGCCTGGGCGGAGCGGCTGAAATTGAGGTACGTGCGGATCAGCGGACTGAGTCGGCGTTTTGATATTGGCACGGAAATGCGCGGCCTCTCTGTGCTGGAACGATGCGATCAGCACATCCGGGTTAACAAAAACAGGGCCGGTCAGATGACCGGCCCTGTTTTGAAAATGAAACCCTAAGGCCCCAGAATCTCTAAAGAATTAGAGTGCCTGGATGTTGACGGCCTGGGGACCCTTGGGGCCCTGCTCGGTTTCGAAGGAAACCTTCTGGTTCTCTTCGAGTGAGCGGAAGCCGGAAGAGGCGATCGCGGAGTAGTGAGCGAAAACGTCCTGTGAGGAGTCATCGGGGGAAATGAAGCCGAAGCCCTTTTCAGCGTTAAACCATTTGACGGTACCAGTAGCCATTATTTTTGTCCTTCGTGAAGGTGGAGGAAAAGTCCCGACTTTCGGGTCCTCCGGTGTGGGGTGTTCAAAACCGCTACTTCAGAAAGACGCGGACTTTCGACCGCGCGTACTGCCTGAACTACCAACTGCATAAACACAACAACAGGATCAACAGTACAGGAGATTTTCCGAACCATTTACCACCGGCCACCGAGACGCTTGGTTGAGCCTCCAAGATCCGGTGGTTGAGCCTGTCGAAACCCAGGCGTACCGTTCTCCCATGGGACCAATTCGGGCCATCCTTCTACCGGGTGCTGTACTCCCCGCCCAGGCCGCCTTCGGCGAACTCATCGCAGCCCTCGGGCCGGATATCCAGGCAATCGCCAAGGATCTCGAGCTCTACGCGGACGATGGGCCGCCGGCGGACTGGAGCCTGGACACAGAGATCGACGGCGTGCTGCGCGAAGCCGATACCCGGGGATGGGAGACGTTCCACTTAACGGGCTATTCAGGTGGCGGCGCGGCGGCGCTGGCGTTCGCTGCCAAGCACCCTGGCAGGCTGCTGAGCCTGGCGCTGCTGGAACCTGCCTGGGCCGGGAACTGGGACTGGAGCCCTGCGTACACGGAGCTCCGAAAGAAGTACGAGCAGCTGGAAACACTCCCGCCGGAACAGTTCATGCCCGCCTTCATGAGGCTCGGAGTTAAGCCCGACGTCGTCCTTCCGCCGCCGCCGGATCCCCCGCCGCCGTGGATGGCCAACCGGCCGGCGGGTATCAGGGCGTTCCTGCGAACCTTCAAAAACTATGACCTGGAGAGGGCGCGTTTGGCTGCCTTTCGCCAGCCCGTCTACTTCGCCTTGGGCGGCCTGAGCAATCCCCATGACTACGGCGATATCGCCAGCCGGCTGTCCAGGGTCTTCTTCCCGGACTTCCACCTGGAAGTGTTCCCCAAGCGCCACCATTTCGATCCGCCACACCGGATCGAGCCCGAGCGGCTGGCTGAATTGCTCCGGCGGCACTGGGAGCAGGCGGTGGTTGAGCCTGTCGAAACCCACGGTGGTTGAGCCTGTCGAAACCCACGGTGGTTGAGCCTGTCGAAACCGAGCCTCCCGAAACCCGCAGTGGGTGATCCTTACCCTCGGGCGCACAGATTGCTACGCTTGCTACGGAGGTAACCATGGCGACCATTCCACACCGGGAACTGCGCAACCAGAGCAGCAGAATCCTGGAGCGCGTTAAGAACGGCGAAACCATCGACGTCACGAACAACGGCGAGATCGCCGCAACCTTGATCCCGCCGTCGGCGTCGCCCTTTGAGCGGTTGCTGCTGGCGGGCCAGGTACGTCCAGCCGCCAAGGGGCCGGTCGATTTCCAGACGCTGCCGCGCGTCCCGTCCGAAGCCGGCACGGCTGAGATCCTGGCTGACCTCCGCGGGGACCGGTGATCATCTACCTGGACACGTCGGCTGTCCTCAAGCTGGTGGTCGAAGAGCCAGAATCATCCGCGGCCGCCCAATACCTCTCAACCGCGGCAGCCCAGGGCCACCAGCTGGTGGCCTCGATGCTGCTCCATACAGAACTCCATTGCGCGGCCCATCACCGCGGATTTCCCGGCGAGACCGTCAATACGGTCGTGGGAGCCATCAACCTGGTCGATCTTGCCCGCTCGGACCTTATGTACGCGGCGGCCCTGCCCGGCAAGCTCCGAAGCGCCGACGCCATACATCTGGCCGCAGCCATCCGGCTGCAGTCCGACTTAATGGTGGCGTATGACGCCGAGCTCCTGGCTGCTGCCGTCGATGCGGGCATCAACGTCCTGTCGCCGGGGACGACAAGTTCGATCACTGTCACCGTCCCCGTGTAGCTTAGGAATAACAGCACCCTGCATGAGGACGCCATGGATTTCTACGCCATCAACGCACTGCGTGAGAACCACGCAGGGTGGTCCCTGCTCCGCGCACAGAACGCCCCGCTGGCCGTCAGCTTCTTCATCAAGGCCTTCACCGGGCCCAACCAACGGGACATCGGCCGGCAGCAACTCATTGACCACCTCGACGATGTCCTGTTCGGCCTCCGTGAAGTCTTTGGCGAGGACAGGTTCCCCCGCCCGGCCGGTGAGTACCTGGACGAGTGGGCCGCCCCGGAACGCGCGTGGCTGAGAAAGTATTACGTGCCCGGCCATGACGAGCCCCGCTACGATCTCACCGCCGCCGCCGAGGACGTGGTCCGCTGGGTGGAGAGCCTGAGCGGGCGGGACTTCGTGGCCACCCAGTCCAGGCTGACCAGCATCTTCGCCGTGCTTAAAGCCCTGGTCCAGCAGTCCGAAACCGATCCGGAGGTCAGGCTCGCCGAGCTCCAGCGCCAGCGGGACGGAATCGACGCCGAGATGCAGCGGATCAAGGACGGCAACATCCGCGTGATGACGGCTCCGGAAGCCCTGGACCACTTCCAGCAGCTGACCACCCTGGCCAAGGACCTGCTCTCCGATTTCCGGGAGGTGGAGCAGAATTTCCGCAAGCTGGACCGGCAGGTCCGCGAACAGATCGCCACGTGGGACGGCACCCAGGGCGAGCTGCTGGCCTCCATCTTCGCCAACCAGCAGGACATCAGCGGCTCCCTCCAGGGCCGCACGTTCCAGGGCTTCTGGGACTACCTGATGTCCCCGCAGCTGCGCACCGAACTGCGGGACCTGCTGCAGCGGGCCACCCAGATCGACGCCCTCGCCAAACTGGACAACCTGCACGCCGTGACCAACCTGCACCAGGACTGGCTGCCCGCCGTCGAGCAGACCCAGGCCACAGTCCGCCAGCTCTCACAGCAGATGCGCCGGCTCCTGGACGACAAGGTGTTCCTGGAGAACAAGCGCATCATGCAGCTCGTCAGGAGCATCGAATCCGGCGCACTGGGCACCCGGGAGGTGCCGCCGTCGGGCGTCTTTTTGGAGATCGCGACGCAGTCCGTGGACGTCGTGCTCCCCTTCGAACGGCCGCTGTATGAGCCGAGCCGGCGGATCATGGTGGACGACGTCGTGGTGGCGGCAAACGACACGGAAGTGGACGCCGGCGCCCTCTTCCGCCAGTTCCACGTGGACACGGAACGCCTGAAGTCCAATATCGACGATGTCCTTGCCGGCGCTGAGCAGGCCACCCTTGGCGAGGTGGCGGCGGCGCATCCCCTCTCGCAGGGACTGGCCGAAATCGTTGCCTACTACCAGCTCGCCACCGAATCGGACTGGGCCTCCATCAACCCGGACGAGTCACAGCAGTTGTCCTGGCAGCTCCCGGACGGCAGCATCCGGGAAGCCACCGTCGAACAGATCATCTTCGTGAGGCCAGCATGACCACCACAGACGCACCTGAAACACACACGCCCGAGGAACT
Source organism: Arthrobacter sp. UYNi723 (assembly GCF_054057635.1). Taxonomy (NCBI): domain Bacteria; kingdom Bacillati; phylum Actinomycetota; class Actinomycetes; order Micrococcales; family Micrococcaceae; genus Arthrobacter; species Arthrobacter sp. UYNi723. Next base: position 19,207 of record NZ_JBSRZM010000028.1, on the reverse strand, counting down.
TCCCGGCGTCGTCACCAGGCTCTTCAAAGGCGTGGTGTACGCCGAGTCCGACGAGAAGATCTGGCAGTCGCTGCTGGGACTGTCCTCCCACGTCCGCGACTACGTGGCTGTGCTTGGCCTTGACCTGATCCTGGACGAGTCCGAGGGCTACGCGTTCCTGAAATCGCGCGAGGATCCGGACGGCACACTTCCGCGGCTCATCCCACGCCGCCCGCTCACCTTCAACGTCAGCCTCCTCCTGGCGCTGCTCCGCGGCCGGATGCTCGAATTCGACACGAACAGCAGCGAACTGCGCCTGATCATGACCGAGCAGGACATCGCGGACATGGTGGCCGTCTTCCTGCCCGAATCCAGCAACGAGGCTCGGATCCTGGACCAGCTCGGCACCAACATCAAGAAGGTGGTGGAGCTGGGCTTCCTGCGGAAACTGCGCGGCCAGTCGGGCACGTACGAGGTGGCCCGGATCCTGAAGGCATACGTGGATGCCCAGTGGCTGGAGGAATTCGACGCGCGGCTGGCCGATTACCGCGCTTCGCTCACCGGAGCCACCGCCACCGGCCCCAAGGAAGAGGACCGCACATGACCACCGAGACGGCCACCGCCACTAATGCTGAGGCTGACCAGCAGGAGATGCTGTTCAGCCTGGATGAAAAAGCGGACGACGCCGGCACTCCCCCGGGCTTCCGGCTGCACCGTCTGGAGCTGCTCAACTGGGGCACCTTCCATCAGGAGGTGCGGACGTTCCGGCTTGACGGTTCGAACAGCCTGCTGACCGGCGACATCGGCTCCGGGAAGTCGACAGTGGTGGATGCGATCACCACCTTGCTGCTGCCGGCCAACAGGATCGAGTACAACAAGGCGGCGGGTGCACAGAAGAAGGAACGCACGCTGATGTCGTACGTGAGGGGTTTCCATAAGAGCACCCGGAGCGCAGGCGGTGAATACTCCAAGCCTGTAGCGCTGCGCGGCACCGGCAAGCTGACAGTGGTCCTGGGCGTGTTCCACAACGCCGTCCTGGGCAAGTCAATCAGCCTGGCCATCACGCTCTGGGCCACCCAGGAGGCCGGCCAGCCGAACCGCTTCTACTCGCTGGTGGAGGGCGAGCAGTCCATCGCCGGGGACTTCGCCAACTTCGGCCAGGACCCCGCGAAGCTGAAGAAGCAGCTCCGGGCCGCGGGGGCGTCCATCCATGAAACCTTCGAGCCCTACGCGGCGGCGTTCAAGCGGCAGTTCGGCATCAGCGGCAATCAGGCCATGGAGCTGTTCCACCGCACGGTGTCCATGAAGCAGGTGGAGAACATCACCAACTTCGTGCGCACCAACATGCTCGAGGAAGACGACGTCGAAGCCCGGATCGGCAACCTCATCCACCACTTCGACGACCTGAAAAAAGCCCACGACGCCGTCCTCCGCGCCAAGGACCAGATCGCCCTGCTCACCCCCATCACCGAGGGCGCGGCCCAGCACACCGCCCTGAGCCGGGACGATGAATTCGCCCGCCAACAGCGGGACCAGCTGCACCCGTGGTTCACGGACCGGAAGCTGCAGCTGAGCATCGAGCACCAGACGGAACTGCAGAATACCGGCCTGCGGCTGCAGGAGGACAGCGGCAAGCTGGCCACCGAAATCACCCAGCTCCGCCTCGACCTGGCCGCCGTCAAGGAAGACATCCGCAGCAACGGCGGCGGCCGGCTGGCCGCCATCGAGGCCGAGGCCGCACGGCTGGGCGAAGAGTCCCGGTCCCAGCGGGTGCGCTTCGAAAAGTACGCCGAAGCTGCCGCGGAGCTCGGTCTTCAGGCCCCGGCCGACCGCGTCCAGTTCGACGCCAACCGGGCCCGGCTGGCCGACGTCGAAAAGGAACTCGCCGCCACAGCCAACGACGTGCAGGATAGCCGCACCGAACTGACCATGACGCGCACGGTGCTCACCGGCCGCGCCACCGACATCGCCGCGGAGCTGACCAGCCTGCAGGCGCGCCCCAACCTGCTGCCGCGCCCCCAGGTGGAGCTCCGCCGTCGGCTCTGCGACGGGACCGGCATCCAGGAATCTGACCTGCCGTACGCCGGCGAGCTGCTGCGTGTCCGCGACGGCGAGGCGGCCTGGGAAGGCGCCGCCGAACGCACCCTGCGCGGCTTTGCGCTGTCGCTGCTGGTGCCGTCGGAGCACTACGCTGCGGTGAGCGGCTGGGTGGACGGCAACAACCTGCGCGGCCGGCTGGTGTACCTGAAGATCGGCGAATCGTACGCTCCGAAGCCGGCCGAGGCGGGCACGCTGGGGGCGAAGATCGCCATCAAGCAGGGGACTCCGTTCCGCAATTTCCTGCTGGATGAGCTCAGCAGCCGCTTCGACTATTTCTGCTGCGACACGCTGGAGGACTTCCGCCGTCGCTCCAAGGCCCTCACCGCCAACGGCCAGCTCAAGGGCGGCCGCGGCCGGCACGAGAAGGATGACCGGCAGGACCTGTCTGACCGCCGGAACTATGTCCTGGGCTGGGACAACCTGGACAAGATCAGCCGTTTCCGCGCCGAACAGGACGAGGTCCAGGGCCAGCTCAGCGTGGTGGCTGGCCAGCTGTCCCGGGTCAACGATTCGCTGGGCGCCATCGGCCGGCAGAACCAGCAGCTGGGCATCATCGGGGCGGTCTCGGACTTCGCCGAGCTCAGCTGGCAGCTCACCGCACGCCGCATCGAGGAGCTCAAGGCAGAAAAGGCCCAGCTGGAGTCCACCAGCGACGTGCTGCGGCAGCTGACGGCGAAGGAAGCCGAGCTCACCGGAAAACTGGAACGCCTGCAGGTGCGGGCCGATGACGTCCAGCGCCGGATCGGCTCCAACGAGGGCGCGGCCAAGGACATCGTCGAGGCGATCGAGGACTGCCGCAGCGTCCTGAACGAGACCCCGTTGACGGACGACGTCGGCGTGCTGGCCGCCGTCGCAAGGCTCGCCGCCGGGGCACTCGCCGGCAAGCCGCTCACCTACAAGAACACCGGCACCGTGGAAAGTGCGGTCCGGAATGGGCTGACCGACACCATCGACGCGCTGTCCAAGCAGATCGCCCGGGCCGCCGAGAAGACTGTCCGGCTGATGGCCGAGTTCCGGAACAAGTACCCGAACGAGACCACGGAGATTGACGCCGCCCTGGAGTCCGCCGGCGAGTTCGGCAAGCTGCTGGAGCAGCTGGTCAGCAACGATCTGCCGCGCTTCGAGGCGCATTTCAAGGAGTCCCTGAACCAGAACACCATCCATGAGGTGGTGGCGTTCAACGCGTTCCTGGACAGCCGCCGGCAGGACATCGTGAACCGGATCGGCGAAATCAACCTGTCCTTGGCCGGGATTGAGTACAACGCCGGCCGGCACATCCAGCTGGAGCACCAGAACAGCACCGACCTGGACGTGCGGCAGTTCGGGATGGACCTGCGGGCCTGTTCGGAGGGCACCATCGGCGACGATGACCAGTACTCGGAGCAGAAGTACCTTCAGGTGGCGCGCCTGATCGAGCGGTTCCGGGGCCGGGACGGCTACACCACCCTCGACGAGCGCTGGACCGCCAAGGTCACGGATGTCCGGAACTGGTTCACGTTTTCCGCCTCGGAGAAGTGGACCGAAACCGGCGAGGAGTTTGAGCACTTCACGGATTCGGGCGGCAAGTCCGGCGGCCAGAAGGAGAAGCTCGCCTACACCATCCTCGCGGCCGCCCTGGCCTTTCAGTTCGGGCTGGCGTCCGGCAAGGGCGCCGGCAAAAACGCCGGCAGCGGGCGCAGCTTCCGGTTCGTGGTCATCGATGAGGCGTTCGGCCGCGGCTCCGACGAGTCGGCCCGGTACGGGCTGGAGCTGTTCCAGCGGATGAAGCTGCAGCTGCTGATCGTCACTCCCCTGCAGAAGATCCATGTGATCGAACCCTTTGTCTCCCATGTGGGGTTCGTGGCCAACACCAACGGCGACGATTCGCAGCTGCGGAACATGACCATCCAGGAATACCGGGACGAGCGGGACCGGCGTGCCGGCTGACGCACGCGGTCTCGGCTGGACCACGCTGGCAGACCTGCGGGCGCAGTCGCTGAAGGCCTGGGGCAGCGGGGCGCTGCTGCGCGAGGTGCTGGAACCGGGCGGACTGTACCCCCGCCGTCGTCCGTTGAAGCGTCCGACGGCGGCGACCCTCCGGAGTGACTACGCTGCGGCGAGTGCGTGGGCGGCTGAGTTGTTCGCCGCAGTGGGTCCGTTCAGCCTGGAAACCGCGGAGGTGGGCCGCACCACGGTGGGGGCCAACCAGCTGCCCGCCGCGGCGGTGTTCGCGTCTGCGGAGGCCGAGATTGCTTTTACAGGCAGGATGAAGGACGCCGCCCGGTTTGTGGAGCTTGCCGGCGGGTTGTCAGCACTGGATCCTGCGTTCCGCGGGTGGGCGCTGAAGCGGCCGTTGAAGCTTTTGGAGCTCGGGGCTGATGTGCTGACGGCTGCCCGGGTGGCGCTCTGGCTGCGGGACCACCCCGAGCCGGGGTTCTACGTCCGGCAGCTGAGCCTGCCCGGCGTGCACACCAAGTTCATCGAGAACCACCGGGCTGTTGTTGGCGAGCTGGCATCGGAGCTGCGGGCGGACGTTGTTGATGTTTCAGATGCCGAGGAGGACGGGGGCCTGGCTGAGACCCCGGCCGCGCCCGGTTCGCTGCTCGGCTTGACCCCGGCCCGGACGCCGGCGGCGCGCTTCGCTGCGGCGCACGGCTTCCTGCATCCGCCCGAGCTGGTCCGGTTCCGCCTTCTGGATCCCGGCATGCAGCTGCTTGGCCAGGCGCGGGACCTGACCGTCACCGCGGAGGCGTTCAGCACCCTGCAGCTGCCCATCAGCACAGTGATGATCACCGAGAACCTGGTCAACTTCCTGGCCGTCCCGGAGCGCCCGGACGCGCTGGCCGTCTATGGGGGCGGTTATGGGTTCTCATCGCTGCGGGATGCCGGGTGGCTGCGGAACTGCGAGGTCCTCTACTGGGGCGACCTGGACACCCACGGGTTCCGGATCCTCGACCAGCTCCGCGCGGTCCACCCGCACGTGGTGAGCCTGCTGATGGACGAAGCCACGCTGCTGGCCCACCGCGATGCCTGGGGCAGTGAGCCGTCGCCGTCGAAAGCTGTGTTGACCCGGTTGACCGCCGAGGAGTCGGCGCTCTACGACGGGCTCCGCAGCGACGCCTACGGTATTGCGGTCAGGCTGGAGCAGGAGCTGATCCGCTGGAACTGGGCGCTGGAGCGGCTCGATATCAGTCACTGAGACTGCTCACGGTGACTTCGAATTCTTCCACCGCAACGATCTGCGTTTTTTCCGCCTCGCTGTTCTCCTTGCGGATCTTGTTTGCTTCCTGCCGGCTGGCAGTCATCGCTTCCTCGGTATCCCAAAGCGTGATGGAGATGGCCTTGTCTATTTCTTTCCCGCTCAGGTAGTAGATTCCCTTGCAGCCGGGGATCTGACGCACCCTGCTGACGATGTCTTCCGTAGGGGTGTCTGAGACCGTCTCGGGGCCGGTCTTGTACGTGCTGACTCTAGCGAACATCGGTTTTTCCTCCCGTAGTCACTGCGCGGAACCGCTGGCCGGCTCCCCGTTGCGACACAGGGAACCAGTCCGTGCGGCAGGAACCTGGTGTTGCCATCCGTAGCAGATGTCCTCCGGATGGCGGTTCCTTCCATTAGTAAGGACCGGCCAAGGTCCAAAAGCAAGGCCCTGAAACTGGCCAGCTATGACTGCTGGCAGTGCGGCGGGTGACAGGAGTAATCTCTCGTGCTTAGGGACGGGGGTTTAACCCGTTCCCGACCAAGGGGACCGGCCCCCACCCCGGAAGGGTGGAAGCCCAAATGAGAACCAAAGCGCTCGCCGTCGGCGTCATCGTAGCCGCCTCATCAGTCATGTTTGCCCCGAGCGCGCTGGCGTTCGAGCCTTCAGCGGACCCCCAGGATAAATTCAGCTGTCCCGGAGGCAATCCCGTCGCCGGACACCCGGGATTCCCCGGAATCGTGACGGGCGTTGAGAAGTCGTTTGTAAATACCGATGCCACTGCCGCGGCCGCGTGGTCAGCAACGGTCCTGTTCGATGGCCCGCTGGCCGTCTGCTGAGCGGCCCAAGTCCATCCCGGCGACAAAGACCCCCGTCCGGAACTTTCCGGACGGGGGTCATTTACTGGAGTCCACCGGGTTGAGCCCCGCGAGAGACCTCACATCAAATTGTTTTCCCAACAAGCCATCCACACTGCGATGCGGCCCCGAACAGCAGGTATAACCCGTTGGTTCAGCAGGTCAGCACTACCCGCTGATTCAAAAAATGCACTCAGGAGATCATCATGGCTACCCACACCCACACCGGCACAACAGCCCGCACCAACGTCCAGAAGGCATCGATGCTTGTCGGCGCAGTGTTCCTGCTGGTCGGCATCCTAGGCTTCGTCCCGGGCATCACCGGCAACTTCGACCAGCTGCACTTCGCCGGCCACGAATCCGAAGCCATGCTGCTGGGCCTCTTCCAGGTCTCGGTACTCCACAACATCGTCCACCTGCTCTTCGGCGCAGCAGGAATCGCCCTGGCCAAAACCGCCACCGGCGCCAAGTCCTTCCTCCTCTACGGCGGCATCATCTACCTGGTCCTGTTCGTCTACGGACTGATCGTCCCCCAGGAATCAGCCGGCAACTTCGTACCCCTGAACGGCTTCGACAACGGCCTGCACCTCCTCCTCGGCGTCGGCATGATCGCCCTGGCCCTCATCCTCACCAAGGGGCATACCAAGGCACACGCCTAACCCAAACCCACACGCATGACAAGGGCCCCGGCCGCAGCTTCCCGCTGCTGCCGGGGCCCTTGGCGTTTCCGGCATCATGACCTCGAAACGCCCACGGTTGAGCCTGCCGAACGGCTGCGGCGGCTGCCGGTCCGCACGCACCCTTTCGGGGTAAGGCGGGCCTGTCTGAGCAATAAATCCCCGCTCAGGCTCCGGATGCGCTCAGTTCTCCGGGGAGTTCTTCCAGGGAAGCGACGGTGTAATCGGGTGCGGTGAAATAGCCAGGGTAGCTTCCGCCGGTCCGGTTGATCCAGGCAGTGCCGAGGCCGGCCCGGGCTGCGCCGTGGATGTCCCAGGGGTGCACGGCCACGAGCAGCATCTGCTCGGGAGCCACCGCGCAGACCCCGGCGGCGTAGTCGTAGGCGGCCCGGGCAGGCTTCCATCCCCGGGCATCCTCCACGGAAAGCAGCCGTTCAAACTGGTCCCGTATCCCTGCCGGGCCGAAGAGTTTTTCCGCGACCTGGGCGGAGCCGTTGGTCAGGGTCACCAGCCGGTATCCCGCTGTCCGCAGTGCCCGGACGCCTTCCGGAACGTCGGGGTGCAGGCCGAGTCCGGCCATTCCTGCCATGACATGTTCCACCGCCGTGTCCAGGTCCGTGCCGATGCCCGCATTGGCGAGCAGCCCGCGCAGAGCCTCTGCACCGATCTCGGCGAAGGCGCCGTTGCCGCCGGCGGCAGTGAGGGCGAAACCGTCGCGAAGCAGCGTGGCGAACCAGAGTTTCGCCAACTGGGCAGGGGCGCCGACTTCGGCAAAGCGGTCCCCCATCGGTGACATGTCCGAAAGCGTTTCGTTAACGTCAAAAACAATGACTGACGGGGCGCTGTTCATGAGTTCTCCTTCATCTTCACGGCCTTGTGGTTTACGAGGCGCAGCAGGAGAGCCGCGAGACGTCCGTAGTGTAGGTCTGCGCGGCAATTTTCAGGCCTTCTGCCATGGTCAGGTACGGCGCCCACAGGTGGGCGACGTGGTCCACGCTCAGGCCGCCTTCCAGGATATAGACGCCCGCAGCGGCCAGGTCTCCTGCTTCCTTGGCCACCGCCGTGATTCCCACGATCCTGCCGGTCGCTTTCTCGGCGACAATCTTGATGAAGCCGCGGGTGTCTCGGTTGACCAGGGCGCGCGGGACGTATTCCAGCGGCAGCACCCTGCACTCGCACGCGCTTCCGGCCTGGTTGGCCTGCCGGTCGGTCATGCCCACCGCGGCCAGGGCGGGACTGGTGAAGGCGACCCGAGGCAGATGCCGGTAGTCGATTTTCCGGGCGCCGGCGGTGAAGGCGTTCTCGACGGCAAGGGCCCCGTGCGCCGCGGCGACGTAGACGAACTCCCGGTGGCCTGTGACGTCCCCGGCAGCCCAGATGCGGGGATTGCCGGTTGCCAGTGTGTCATCAACCGGGATCTCGCCGTTCGCTCCAAGTACGACGCCGACAACCGGCAGGTGCAGACCCGCCGTGACAGGGCGCCGGCCGGTGGCCACGAGCAGATGGGTGCCTTTGAACTCCCTGGTGCCCCCCGCAACGGTGGCCGTGACGCTCACCGTACCTCCGGCGTCGCGCGCTACCTTTTCCGGTACGGCACGCCGGACCACCCGGATGCCTTCATCCGCGAAAACCTCCGCCAGGGCCTGTCCGGCTTCGGGTTCCTCAGTGGAGGCCAGCCGGGAGCGGACCAGCATGGTCACCTTCGAGCCGAGCCGGGCGAACAGCTGCGCCTGTTCCAGGGCCACGAAGCCTCCACCGATCACCAGCAGGGACTCGGGGACCTCGGTGAGATCCATCGCCGTGGTTGAGGTCAGGTATCCCGTTTCTTCGAGGCCGTCCACCGCCGGTGCCCACGGCGAGGATCCGGTGGCCACCACGTAGTGGGCGGCGCGGATCCGTTTCGGCTGCCCGTCGGGAAGGGCGATGTCCAGCAGCGGATCGTCCGCGCTGCCGGTGAACGAGGCATGGCCCTGGTGCAGATCCCAGCCGTAGTCCGCGATCAGGTCCAGATACTTTTCTGCGCGCATCCCCTCCACCAAATCCTGTTTTCCGGCCGTCAGTGCCGGCATGTCCACCGGCATGTCCACCGGCATGTCCACGGCGGGCAGGCCCGGGAAACGTCCCGCGTCCAGGGCCGTGTGGCGGGCCTCTGCCGCGGCAAGCAGGGCCTTGGAGGGAACGCAGCCGGTGTTCACGCACGTCCCGCCGACCGTGCCGCGTTCCACCATGGCCACGCGCTTGCCCAGTCCGCTGGCCCGTATCGCGGCAGCAAATGCCGCGCCGCCGGAACCGATCACAGCCAGGTCGTACTCATTTTCGGCAGTTTCAGTCATGGGGGCCTCCGAGGGGTGGGATGCATCGGGTCGGTGCTGCGTCGGTTACTGTAATGACCCACTCTTGACCCTTCCCCATAGGGGAAGGTCAAGCTCCGCTCCCACCTGAAGATCAGCTGAGGAGTCAACCGTTCCACTATGGTGGAAGGTCAGAAGCCGGTGGAATCAGCCGAAAGCGGGAAGCCATGCGTATCGGAGAAGCGGCCGCCGCCGCGGGTGCCACCACCAAAGCCTACGGTTCTACGAAGAGCGCGGCCTCCTGCCCGACGTCGGCCGTACAGTCAGTGGATACCGCGAGTACACCGCCGAGACGGTCAGCAGGCTCGAATTCATCAGGCGCAGTAAAGAAGCTGGCCTCAGCCTTGCCCAGATTGACGAGATCCTGCGGATCCGCGACGCCGGGCACGCGCCCTGCGCCCACGTACGTGAGCAGCTGGCCCACCAACTGCGCACCCTGGACCGGCAGATCGCCGAACTGACCGCGCTCAGAATCGCCGTGGCCGAGCACCACCGCACCGTAACGGCCGCCGACCCGGCCGCCTGCGAGCCCACGCAGATCTGCAGTTACCTCTGAGACCGCACGCCCGATGCCCGGCCTCCTCGAGGGGCCAGGTGACGGAGATTCCAGCCTGTCGAAACGCCCGGCCGGGCGTTTCGCTGTTGCTGGGGCGGTACGATCTGTCTCATCGGCAGTGCGTCAGCTTTGCCTGAGCTGGAGATTATTTGGGGACGCCTCGTTAGTGGGACCCGGTCCGGCGTTTCAGCCGCCAGCAGCGCCGCGAAGGCATGGCCCGGGCCGCTGGCCTTTGTGAGATAGAGGCAGGGTTCCGCCGCCGTGGTTCCCGTCCCGCCAGAATTCCTTCGCCAGGCCAACAGGGTCGCATAGAACCACGACGGCGGGGTACGTCACGCCCTGTGGTTCCGTCAGCGTCGGCGAACGGCAGCCGCTCCCCTAACCCGTGGGACTGAACAGGGCACTTGTCCAACAAACGCGTCACACCGGTAGGCTGGGAATCCCCACACCTACGAAGCGAGGCATAACGTGCACGAGGACGCCGCCAGGTTCCTGTCCCAGCCGGTGGAGGCCCAGCCCGGCTCCCCGCTCCGGGTTGCGGTGTACTCCCGGATCGCCGAGGCCATCCGCAACAGCCTGCTGACGCCCGGCTCGATGCTCCCCACGGAAACGGAGCTCGGCGCGGACATGAAGGTCAGCCGCACCGTGGTCCGCGAAGCGCTGATGCTGCTGGAGGAAGACGGCCTCATCCGGGCCCGCCGGGGCGTCGGGCGCTTCGTCGCCGACACCCTCCCCCGCATCGGCATCGAGCGGATCCGCCCCTTCGAGGAAGTCCTCGGCGGACCCGGGCAGCACCTTGAAATCAAACGCATCCAGCGGGAGCGGCAGCCGGCCTCCGAATTCGTCGCCCCCGGCGTGGGCGTCGGGCCCGGCGCCGACTGCTGGCTCTGGGAGTCCGTCCTGATCCGCGACGGCGAGGCCATCGCCCACCTGCAGGAAAACATCTCCGCCCTGCCGGTGAGCGTGCGCAGCGGTTCCGCCGCCGCCGCGCCGCTGGATATAGAGGACGACGGCGGCAGCACCCTGCTTGCCTCCCTGAACAGCCGCTTCGGTAAGGTCCTCGGCCCCGGCGAGTGCCAGATCAGCCTGAGCCAGGTGGGGCCCAGCCGGGCGAAGCTGCTGGACCTGCGGGCGCCGGATCCGGTCCTCGTGCTGACGCAGTACGTCAGGCACGGGAACCGGCCCTTCTATCTGGCCAAGTGCCTCATCGCCGCCCGCGCCGGGCACCTGTCCGTGATGCAGTCCCTTCAGTCCTGACCCATGTCCTGTCCGGGAGTTTTTGGGCAGATATGGTGGCGTGGAACGTGCCAAAAGGCCATTATCTGGACAAAAACTCGGGGAGGGGTCAGCTACCGGACACAAGCTACCGCATCGCATGCGTTCACGCGGCCATGTGCCCAGTAGGTTCCTGTGCCGGGAATCTTGTCGGCGGTTGATTCGACTTTTTCGCGGACTGAGGTGTTTCCGGTCCCAGCAGAAGTGCTCCAGACAAGCGCGGCAACGCCGGCGACGATGGGTGAAGCCATCGAGGTACCGCTGGCGATGTCGTAACCATGGGAGCGATTATTCTGGGTGCCGAGGGTGAACTCGTGGTTCGGGAAGGTCGAGTACACGCTGACACCGGGCGCTGCGACGTCCACCCACTTGCCGTAGGTCGAGAAGGAGGCTTTTGCGCCGTTGTTGTCGGTTGCTGCGACGGCAATGACGTTAGGGTAGGCGCCAGGGTAGATCTTGGCCTGGGTACCGGCATTCCCGGCTGCGGCAACGATCACGACACCCGCAGTCCATGCCTTATTGACGGCGATTTCGAGGGTGCGTGAAGAGACGCGCTGTCCCAGGCTCATGTTGATGACCTGGGCACCATTGCTGACGGCCCAAGCGATGCCGTTGGCAATGCTCGAGGTGGAGCCGGACCCGGAGTCGTTCAGGACTTTGCCGTCCAGAATGTCGCACTCCGGGCACACACCGGAGACCCCAACCGTGTCTTTGATGGCGGCAATGATACCGGCGACGTGGGTGCCGTGGCCATAGTTGTCTTCGCCGGTTGCCGCATCACTGTAGTTAATGCGTGCAACAACCTGTGATGAGATGTCGGCGTGGCCACTTGTGACTCCTGTATCGAGCACAGCCACCCTGATGTCCGGACCTTCGGTTTTAACCCACGCTTCGACGGCGTCCACATCGGCGTTGGGCTTACCCCCGGCCACAGTTACGCCTCCCGTGGTGCTGGTAAATCCCTGACCAGTGTTCTGCAAAGCGTACTGGCGCGGGAAATAGTCGACGTTCGGCTGATCATTAGCAGCAGTGACCACCTGGTCCGGCTCGGCGTACTCAACTGCCGGGTTCCGGCTCAGTGCCTCGATGAGTTGGAGTTCCTTACCGGCCGGCACTGCGATGAGGTGGGCGCCGGTACTGCCAATCCCCGGGCCGTCGCTGAGGCCATGGCGGCGCAGTACCCCGGCTGCCGCCGCATCGTCACGGAACTTGACCATGATCTGTCCCGCAATGTGCGACGGCTCGGGCGCTGCGTTGAGTGGGCCTGCGAAGGTGAAGGCGCCGAGCCCCATCATGAGCGCTGCGAAACCGGCGATAACTGTTTTTTTCATGGGGTTATCTTGCACCAACCCGGACCGGCTGGATAGTTCGGCGCGGCAAATCGCCCTACCTAATCACGCAGGTGACGGAACCGCGGCGGCGAGTGCCGCCGTCGTACTTTCAGCGAAGGAAAGCAGTGTCTCCACCAGGTGCGGTGCGAAGTCCTGTTCAAGTGAGAGCACCACACGGCACCGGGCGCCGGGCTGCTCCGGGTAGCCCAGGTAGAAGCCGCGCATGTCGCAGACGGTCTGCCCGCGGCCCGGCCCGGCAGAGGTGTCGACGGCGGCATGCACCACCGGGGCCACCGTCGCCTTAATGCCGCCCACCGCGAGCGCCGCCGCCAGCGGATCGTGCATGGCGGAGCAGGGCCGGCCGAAGATGCCCTCGTAGAACCGGAAGTAGTAGCCCAGCATGTCGCCGAGGGCATGCGGGACCGGGTGGTCCGCGGCGAGCAGTTCCTCCCGGTGGCTTTCCTCCAGGACGTTGGCCATGGTCACGTCCAGCGGCACCAGGGTCACGTCCCAGTCGGCGGCCAGCACCAGGGCGGCGGCCTCGGGGTCGTTGAAGATGTTGGCTTCCGCCACCGGGCTAATGTTCCCGGGGGCCAGGGCCGCCCCGCCCATGATGGTGATGTACTGCACGAGCCGGGGCAGCTCGGGGTCCAGGCGCAGCGCCTCGGCGATGTTGGTCAGCGGGCCGATGGCGAGCACCCGCAGCGTTCCCGGATACTCATGGGCGAGCCGGACCAGCATCTCGGCCGCACTCTCGGACTCCAATGTGGCGGACGCCGTCGTAAGGGAAACCCCGCCGATCCCGTTCTCCCCGTGCACCCACGGCGCCCCGCCGCCGAACGAGCCGGCGAGCGGATCGTGGGCGCCAAGTGCCACGGGGATGTGCGCGTGGCCGGCGAGCTGGAGCAGGTCCAGGGTGTTGCGGGCGCCGACAGCGGCACTGACGTTTCCGCTGACGGTCCCGATCCCCACGACGTCGGCCGCGGGCGCGGCGAGCAGGTAGGCCAGGGCGAGGGCGTCGTCGATCCCGGTATCGCAGTCGAGGTAGAACGGGAAGGTGTCGGTCATGGCGGTGGTTCTCTTTCGGTAAAGGGGGTTAGACCGTCTCGCCCTTGGGGGCGGCGACGAAGAGGCTGACGATGAACGCGGCGGCCGTGATGGCCACCGAGATCCAGAGGGCGGTGGTGTACCCGGCGGCGGTGGCCTGGGCGGCGAAGGGTGCCACGAGGACGACGCCGAGGCTCGCCCCGATGCCGAAGGAGGCACCGTTGATGCCGGGCAGGGCAGCCGGGGCTTCCTTGGGTGACAGGAGCACGGAGAGCCCGTTGATGGCGGTGAGGAAGAGCCCGTTGTAGAAGATGCCCAGTGCGGCGACGGCGATCAGCACCGCCACTTGGTTGTCGGAGAACGTGGCCGCGGCGATGGCGCACGCCAGGCTGAGTCCGGTGCCGGCGCGGAGGGTTTTGATCCAGCCGCGGCGGTCGGCGAGCCAGCCGGCCAGGGGTGCGGCGAAGACGCCGATGAGGGCTGCCGGGGTGAGGAACAGCAGCGCGGACACGGAGGCGGTCAGCCCGAAGCCGGCACCGGCGTCCTGGCTGAGGAGCACCACGGTGAAGTTGATGATGGCGAAGATGCCGGCGAGGGTCAGGACGGTGGTGGCGATGACGGGCCAGACCTGGCGAGAGCGCAGGTGGTGGACTGCGATGAGAGGGTTGGTGCGCCGTTTCTCGATGATCCAGAAGGCGGCGAAGGACGCGATGGTGGCGGCGAGCAGTGCCAGGGTGCTGGGCGCGGTCCAGCCCGCGGCGGATCCGCCGGAGACGAAGTAGGTGATGAACACAAGGAACACGGAGAGGGATCCGGCGCCCCACCAGTCCATGGCGCCGCGCACTCCGGCGGGGCGTCCGGCCGGGACGATTTTGATGATGCAGGCCGCGGCGATGGCGGTGAGGACGAGCACGACGACGAAGATGGACCGGTAGCCGAGGGTCTCGGCCATGAGCCCGCCCACGTAGCCGTCCACGCCCCCCACTCCGCCGTTGATGGCGGCGATGATGCCCACGGAGGTGCCGAAGACCTTCGCCTGCAGATTTTCGCTGAGGACGATGTAGGCGAGCGCGAAGACGGCGCTGGAGACGCCCTGCAGGAACCGGCCGGTGACGAGCAGCGGCAGCGTGGGGGCGGCGATGCAGAGGATGGTGCCGGCGCCCATGATGCCGAGGACCAGGAGCAGGGCGGCGCGGCGGCCGATGAAGTCGCTCCAGCGGCCGATCACGGGCCCGGCGATGGCGCCGGCGAGGAAGAACATGGACTGGACGGGGGCGGCGCTGTCGGCGCTCTGGCCGAAGCTGGCGGCGATCTGCGGCAGCGCGGGGGTGACCATGCTGGCGTTGAGCTGGAAGGACAGCACGCCCAGCAGCAGGGTGGAGATCAGCAGGGCGGCGCGGCGGCCGGCGAAGGCGGGCTGTTCCGCGCTGACCGGCGGGGAGGCGGCAACCGACGTTGGGGTGTTCACATCAAACTCCTTTGTTCGAGCTGGATCGTCCGGAATGGCGATTCGAGTTGTTATACAACCATGTATGACGCACAAGTACAACCATGCCGTACACTATTTCCTAATCCGGCCGCTTCCGGCTTCCCCTTGAGAGAGACTCCCCATGAGCAATCGACTTCCTGCCGTCACCGTCGTCGGCAGCATCAACCTGGACCTGATCGCCACCGCCGAGAGGCTTCCCACCGCCGGCGAAACCATCGGCGGCGCGGTGCTCTCCGAACAGCCCGGCGGCAAGGGCGCCAACCAGGCCGCAGCAGCTGCCCGCTTGGGCGGCGGCGCTCGCATGGTCGGCGCCGTGGGCAGCGACGCCCAGGGGCAGCGGATGCTTGACGCACTGGCCGGTGCCGGCGTCGACACCTCTGACGTGGCCGTCCTGCCGGATGCGACCGGGACGGCACTGATTGTGGTGGACCGCGACGGCGAGAACCAGATTGCCGTCTGCCCGGGCGCCAACTCCAGCCTCTCCCTGGAGGGTGTGGAGTTCGGCCCCGAGGAGACGGTGCTGTGCCAGCTGGAGGTGGGCCTGCCCGTGGTACTGGAGGCCGCCAGGCGGTCCGCCGGGTACTTTGTGCTGAACGCCGCACCGGCAATGGACCTGCCGGCCGAGCTGCTGGAACGCTGCGACCTGGTGATCGTCAACGAGAGCGAGTACGCCCTGATCCCCGCCCTCGCCGCGGCCAAGCTGGTGGCCGTGACGTACGGCAAGGACGGCTCCGCGATGTTCGAACACGGGCGGAAGGTGGCCGAAGCCCCGGCCTCTGCCGTGAGCGTGGCGAACACGGTGGGCGCCGGCGACGCGTTCTGTGCCGCCCTGGTCTTGTCCCTGCGACAGGGGCTGGATTACACCCATGCCTTGGCCGTGGCCAACGCGGTGGGAGCGGACGCCGTGGGCCATCCCTCCTCCCAGCCGGATTTGGCACAGCTGGGCCACTATGTTGAGCGGACCGCCGCAACCGACGGTGCGCGGTGAGCGTCGCTTTCAGGCGGGCGGCGCCGTCGGACTTTCCCGAGGTCCGGCGCATCACCCGCGAGGCCTACGTGCGGGCTGGACACTTCGCCGCGGACCACCCGTACATGAGCGTGCTGGAGGACGTGGAACACCGCGCCGAGCATGCTCAGGTGTGGGTGGCGGAGGCTGCCGGGCGGGTGGTGGCGGCGGTGACGCTGACGTTCGCCGGCCAGCCGTACAGCGAGATCGCCGCCGACGGGGAGCTGGAGTTCCGGATGCTGGCCGTTGATCCTGCGGTTCAGGGCGGCGGGATTGGTCGCGCTGTAGTCCGAAGGGTCATTGAACACGCGCAGTCGCTGCCCGCAATCAGGGCGATCAGCATTACGAGCGCCACGTTCATGGAGCGCGCCCACCGCCTCTATGAGTCGCTGGACTTCCGGCGGGCGCCGGAGCGGGACTGGTACGTGCCGGGCGAGGACGTGCTGCTGTGGGTGTTCCGGCTGGAGCTGTAACGGACGACGGCGGCACCCGGCGGCCCCTGACACGGCGCGGACATTAGACGCGCTCGGGGAAAGACTCCACCTTGGCCGGGTCGCGTTCCACAACATCACCCAAGGCATCGTCAATCATGTCGAGCGTTTCGGGCTTAAGCACCAGATCGGCGGCTTTGACCGTGTCTTCGAGCTGTTCCGGCCGGCTGGCGCCAACAATCGCTGCCGAGACATTCGGATTTGCCAGGACCCAGGCCACGGCCAGGGTGGCCAGCGGCACGCCGAGTTCCGCGGCGATCGGCCTGAGATTCTCAACCCGATCGATGACCGCGGGCTGCATAAATTTGTGTTCGGTCTTCACCCCGCCATCGTCGGAACTGAAACGGCTGCCGGCCGGGGCGGCGGACGCACCATACTTGCCGCTCAGAACGCCTTGGGCCAGCGGCGACCAGCACACCTGGGTGATTCCGAGCTCCTCGCAGGCCGGCACGATTTCAGGCTCGATGACACGCCAGAGCATGTTGTACTGCGGCTGGCTGGCGACGAGCTGGATGCCGAGTTCCGCCGCCAGGCGGGCACCGCTGCGGATCTCCTCCACGGTCCATTCGGAGACGCCGATGTAGTGGGCCTTGCCGGCCCTGACGATGTCGGCAAAGGCGCCCATGGTTTCTTCGAGGGGGGTTTCGTAGTCATAGCGGTGCGCCTGGTAGACGTCCACGTAGTCCATCTGCATGCGGCGCAGCGAGCCGTTGATGGATTCCATGACGTGCTTGCGGGAAAGCCCGCGGTCGTTCTTGCCCGGGCCTGTGGGGAAGAACGCCTTGGTCATGACCTCGATGCCTTCGCGGCGGACACCTTTGAGTGCCTCGCCGAGCATGGTTTCGGCTTTGGTGCCCGCGTAGGCGTCGGCCGTATCGAAGGTAGTGATGCCCAGGTCGAGGGCCTTGCGCACGCACGAGGTGGCCACGTCCTGGTCCACGGTTTCGCCGTGGGTGGCCCAGTTGCCCAGCGCAACGGCACTGACGTACATGCCGCTCTTGCCAAGTTTGCGGTATTGCATAAAGTTTCCTTTCAGAGATCGCCGGGGGATCCGGCGGAATGCGTAGGGTCCGGGGCGGTGCGTATTGCACGGAGGGCACGGGGCGGGGCGGTGCTTTCGCGGACAACGAGGCGTGCCTGCCGGATGAGGGTCTTGGGTTGGGTGCCGCCCATGGTTTCCAGGAGGATCCTGGCGACGTCCTGGCCCTGTTCGGCCACCTTATGGTCCATGGTTGTCAGGCCTACGACGTCGCAAAGCTCGTGGTTGTCAAAACCCAGGACGGAAAAGTCCCCGGGGACGTTCAAGCCCGCTTGGCGGAGGACTTTGAGGACACCGAAGGCCATCTCATCGGAGGCCACGAATGCGGCGGTGGGCGCTGCTTCCGCAACGAGCAACCGCGACATGGCAGCGGCGCCTCCCGCAACACTGTTCTCGTCAAACTCTTCGAGGACGGCGTCCCTGGCCAGTCCGGCCTCGCCGAGAGCCTCCCGGTAGCCCATGAGCCGCCGCAGGGGCGGAACGCCGCCCAGGTTGCTGTCTGGCTCATCACGGATACCGATGAAGGCTATCCGCTGGTGGCCGAGGTTCAGCAGGTGCCGCACCGCGGACCGGCCAGCCCCGACGTCGTCCACAGACACCGATCCGGCACCCGGCGATTCGGCACCAAGCAAAGCCACCGCCTGCCCCTGGGAGGCGAGCGATTCCAGTTCCTCCCGGCTTGGCTGCAAAGCCATGATGATGACACCATCCGTGCGGCCATGCAGATGGACGGTACTGAAGAACCTCCGGCGCTGCTCGGCCGTGGCGAGCTCATAGAGGAGTACATCGAACCCGGCCTCCCGGAGCGCAGACGTAGCCTCGCCGATCACTTTCCCGAAGAACCATTTCGCGAGCACCGGTACCACGATGCCCACAGTCATGGTCCGGCCGGTGGCAAGGCGGGACGCAGCCGGAGAGGCTGAGTATCCCAGTTCATCAGCGGCATTTTGCACGCGCTTGCGGGTTGCGGCCGAGACTCCGGGAACCGAGCGAAGCGCCCGGGAAACTGTAGAAACGGAGACGCCCGCCCGTTCCGCAACTGATTCAACGCTAACCAGCATGCAGCTATGTTAGGCGTTTACCCGTCGACATCACAAGCGCTTGCAAAGACCCTTCCCGCATCGCATCGAAGCGCGCCGTTGAACTTTCCGAGACGAGCTACTGCCGCTTCCCCTGCACAAAGGCATCACCGCGGTAGCGAGTCCCAGACCGCTAAGTGAGGCATAAGACGAGCCCACCCCGGACTCTGGAAGCAGTACAGACAGCTGGAAGCACTGCCGGCCGAGCAGTTCATGGATTGCTGCGCGAGCACTAGAGCGGGCCGAGGGGCCGCTGGCCTGAAGCGCCCCGGTCGCTGTACTGCCGGCGACCGGGGTCAGCGAACACCTCTGCCTTGCCACCCGGCATTTACCGCATCATGGTCCGGCTGCAAAGATTTCCTCAATGGCTACCTCGCAACCTGGTACGTGCGTGCCGGCATGGACCTGCGAGAACCGGCTTACAACTTGGCCCAAATTATCGAAACCAAGGCGGTCGGCAGCACCCTTGATCCGGTTGATGATGACCGGAACGGCGCCGGGGCCGTCCATGACGGCGTGGTCCGAGATGCCAAGTCCGGTGCAGGCGGCGTTGGCGTTGGCAATGTCGGCCGATGCCGGGGCAGCGCCGGCAAAAAGCACCACCATTACGGCGGCGGCAGCGGCAGCAGAGGTGCGTTTGATGTTCATGGATATCTCCTGACGTTAGGCTTCGGCGAAGCCCCGATATCCATGGCGGAGAGGATAGAGAACTCCGCCAGTGAGGCCATTCTCCGCTTGCAGGATGAACCCCGCA
>NZ_JBSRZM010000027.1:0-61443 GCF_054057635.1 Arthrobacter sp. UYNi723 | reverse complement strand
CGCGCTACGGACTCCGCAATCTGCACACTATCGGCCATACCACGAACTTACCCGCCCCAACAATGAAAACCTAGGTTATTTTGACGCGTGTCCTAGCATCGGGCTATCACCCCTTGAAAGGCGGATGCCCCATGGACATCAACATCAACTGGCTGGCCGTGCTGCTGGCCGCCCTGGCGAGCTTCATCGTGGGAGGGCTCTGGTACTCGGTGCTCTTCGCAAAGGTATGGCAGCGCGAGGCCGGCGTGACGGATGAGCAGCTGAAGCACGCGACCGTACGCGTTTTTGTGGGCTCGTTCCTGCTCGCGGTGGTGATGGCGGGGGTGCTCGCGGCGTTTATCGGCGACGGCGGTGCCGGGTTCGGTGCCCTCGCTGGGCTGTCTACTGGCGCGGCCTGGGTGGCAGCCGCGTTGGGTGTCAACTACCTCTTCGAACGCCGCAGCCTCACGCTGTTCGCCATCAACGCCAGCTACAACATCGTGACCTTCACGGCGATGGGGGCAATCATTGGCGCCATGCAGTAAGGGCGCCTTGCAATAGGCCTTTCAGCAGTAGGCGGCGTGAGCTACCTGGTTTCAGCGCACCTCAAGGATGAGCGCCAGCAACCGTGCAGCGGCGGGGCGGGCAGCGTGTTCCTCGTTCCATTGGGACCGGGCCACTGCTTTGCTGACGGCCTGGGTGGTGATGCTGAGTTCCTGGGCCACCGCTTTCTGCTGTCCGCGGACGCCGGGAGTCATGAGGTCCAGCACGCGCCATTCAGCCCCGGATCTGTCCCGCACTATATGGCCCAAAAGCCGCAGCACGGCCTCGGCTTCGTGGGCGACGTCCGCCAGCGGTCCCTCCACAGCAACCGGGATGCGTTCCTTGCTGTTCCGGAGCCGGTCCACCGCGCGCCGGGCATAGATCAGGCCGTGGCCGGAGGCATCCTTGATCTGGTTGGGAAGCGGCTCATTGACCGGTCCGACGCCGAGCCCCACGTACCAGGAGCCGCAGCGCAGGGCGATCAGGGCAGCCTCCACGGCCTGATGCGGGCAGTCCACAATGCCCTGGACTTCATCTTCCACCGACCGGTCGAAATCCAGGCGCGCGGGTATGTGCCGCAGGTCCTTCAGCAGCTGAGGGACGCGGTCGCCGTCGCGCCGGCTGTCGGTCTGGTTGATGGTCAACGTGAACATGTGAAACACAGACTACCGGCTGGTCTCTGGCTCAAGGCAAGTCGGCGAGGCCTGCAGGACTACATCGAGCGGTACGCGAGCGCTCCGGGAATCCCGCCCGTCTCACCCAATCCGTCGCCGCGGGCAAATCCGGCCCACAGCCGGCGCACTTCGCGGCCCACGGCGTCGATCTCATCCCAGGTTGCGCCCTTGAGGAGCCCGGCAGCGGCCCAGGTCTGTTGGTTTCCGAAGAGCAGCGGCAAATCAACGGTGTGTGCGGCGCGGTAGAAGTTTCCCGGTGCGCCCCAGGACAGCAGATAGCTGTAGGCCTTGCCTCCCGCGCGGGCGTGACGGCGGGCAAACTTACGGGCGGATCTGCCGTAGACCGCCTCCGTCACCGCCCAATTAATGGCCCGCACGGCAACGCCGCCCAGACCGGGGATCTTGCCCAACCGGCTGACCACGGGACTGCGGGGCAGGAACAGCCGTGCCTCGTCGGAGGTGTGCCCGATCAGCACTTCGATGCCCGGGGCCGTGGCGTTCCAGGCGGCCTCAACACGTGATTCCGGCGGCAGCGGGGCGTGCCCGTACTGCGTGCCGAACGGCATGGCTGCCATCAGGCCAAACTTCCGGGCCACTTGTGACACGTGGTCTTCGATGGCCACAACGTCCAGCATCGGGGTGTCCTCCGTGACGGCTTCGGCGGCGATGCCCATGGCACGGCTCATCTTGTGCCGGCCGCGGGTGATCCCCAGCGGTGCACTCTGGATGATGGCCCGCTGGAACAGGGCCGGCGCTTCGGGCGTTGCCATGAGGTGGGCTACGGAGTCGCCTCCCGCGGACTGCCCGAACGCGGTGATGCGCCCCGGGTCCCCACCGAAGGCCGCGATGTTGCGCTGCACCCACCGGAACGCTTCCAACTGGTCCAGCAGGCCGAGGTTCGCGGGCCGGCCGGTGCCAGTGGCCAAATATCCGAACAGGCCCAGGCGGTAGGTCACGGAGACCACGATGACCCGGTTCTCAGACACCAGGGACGTGGCATCAAAGATCGCCAGGTCGCCGGAACCGGACGTGTAGGAGCCGCCGTGCAGCCACACCATGACCGGGACGTGCTCGCCGTCGGCAAGCCCGGCCGGAGCCGTGATCGACAGGCGCTGGCAGTCCTCACTTCCGGGGAGCTCGCCGTACCGGGTACCCAGGACGTCGTCCAGGAACGGAACGGGGCCCTGCGGGCAAGCGGGCGACAGGGTAGTGGCGGCAAAATCGGCAGTCCAGTCGGGCGCGGTCACCGGAGGCTGAAAGCGGCCCGCGGTGGCGTAGGGGATACCGGTTGCGCGAACCACCTCACCGTCCCGCCACCCGTTGATCGGACCGCACGGGGGATTAAACGAAGGCTCGGAACTCACAGGGCAACGATTCCACAGTTTCCTGAGTGTCCGTTCGCGCCGGGGAGCGGATTAAACAACGACGGCGGGTGCCGGCTCTCGCGAACCCGGCACCCGCCGTCGGCCTGGCGCTAGTGCGCTGCCGGCACGTAACGCTTGATGGAGGCTTCCAGCTCGGCCTCGGCGGCGGCGCGGTCGCCCCAGCCCTCAGCCTTGACCCACTTGCCCGGCTCCAGGTCCTTGTAGCGGGTGAAGAAGTGCTCGATTTCCTTGATCAGGAATTCGCTGACGTCGCTGATTTCCTGGATGTGGTCAAAACGGGCGTCAACCGGGACGCACAGGACCTTGGCGTCGCCGCCGCCGTCGTCGGTCATGTTGAAAACGCCGATGGGGCGGGACTCAACGATGACGCCGGGGTGCAGATCGAAGTCCTGCAGGAGCACCAGTGCGTCCAGCGGATCGCCGTCTTCGCCCAGGGTGTTCTCGAAGAAACCGTAATGCGTGGGGTACTGCATGGAGGTGAAGAGGACGCGGTCCAGGCGGACGCGGCCGGTCTCGTGGTCAACTTCGTACTTGACTCGTGATCCCTTGGGGATCTCGATGGTCACGTCATGCTTCATGGAATGCTCCTCGGCAATTGCAGGGGGTTCGCGGCACAGGAGACGAACAACAAAAAGGAGTGTCGGTGCCGCCGACTACTATTGAGGATATAGCGAGAGGCCCAGGTTTCAGGAACTTGCGGGGAAATTTCAGGACTTGAGGACCAGCACCAGCATGAAGGAAACATCGGGCCCCGGCGCGTTCCGGCGCACGGTCCAGCGCGGACTGCGTGCCTGGCCCACCGCGCTGCTCCTGGCCGCGATCGTTATGCTGGCCCTCCCCTCCGCATGGCTGGTTGCCCCTGCTTTCGTCAGCCCGCCTCCCGCGGCGACACCCGAAGTGCCCGCCTGGCAACAGCCCCCCACGGCGCTTTCCGCCCGAAACGGCCTTTCTCCGCTCACGGAGTCGGCGCCCGTGCCGCTGGCCTCCGCCGTTGCCGGGCAGTTGGACGGCTTGTTAAAGCCCGACGGCGACGGCAGCTTCACGGGGCTGGTCCAGGATGCGCTCACGGGCCAGGTCCTGTTTGACCGCGGCGGTTCGGAGAGCCGGATCCCCGCCTCCAATATGAAGCTGCTCACCGCGGTGGCCGCCCTCCGGGCAGTCGGGCCGGATCACCGTTTCAGCACCAAGGTCCTGGCCGGGCCCGCTGCCAATCAGGTGGTGCTCACCGGCGGCGGCGACGTCCTTCTGGGTGCCGGAGAATCGGCGCCCAACCAGGTGATGGGCCACGCCGGGCTCGCCAACCTCGCCACCGCCACCGTGAACGCGCTCCAAACCGCAGGAACAACCGGCGAGCTGACGGTCCTGGTGGACGACTCCCTGTTCACCGGCCCAGCGCTGAACCCCGCGTGGGCAGACGGGGACGTTGCCGCGGGCGAGGTTGCCCCGCTGTACCCGCTTGCGCTGAACTCGGCGCGCTTTGACCCGGCCGTGACCACCGGCCCCCGCCCGCAGGACTCAGCAATCACCGCCGCCGAGGCGTTTGCCGCGCAGCTCAAGACGGCAGGTGCCGCTGCGGGATTCACGGTAGCGGCCGGCGTCGAACGTTACACCGCGCCTTCGGGCGATGCGCCCTCAGCAGAAGAGCCGGCGGTCCTTGCCGAGGTCCAGTCCGCCACGGTCGGCCAGCAGGTGGACCTCATGCTGCAGACCTCGGACAACTACCTGGCGGAGGTCCTGGGCCGGATGGCCTCGGCGGCTGCGGGTGAGCCCGCCAGCAACGACGGCGCCACCGGAGCAGTCCGCGCACAGCTCGCGGATTTGGGCATCCCTACGGACACCATGCGGCTCGCGGACGTGTCCGGGCTGGCGCTGGCCAACCAAGTCTCTGCCCGCCAGTTCGCGGAAGTGGTGCGTGCCATCACCAGCGGGACCGACACCCGTTTGCGGGCCGCGCTGGATGGATTTCCGGTCGCGGGGCTGACCGGAACACTGGACACCCGCTACGTCGATGGCTCCACGGCCCGCGGCGCCGGCCTGGTGCGGGCCAAGACCGGGACCCTGAATTCGGTCATCGCTCTCAGCGGCTTCGTGGTGGACGCCGACGGCCGGCTCCTGGTCTTCTCCTTCATCGGCAACGACCTGAAGCCTGGCGCCGCCGGGAACAGGGAAGCCCTGGACCGGGCCGCCACGGCGCTCGCTGCCTGCGGCTGCCGCTAACCTGCTCCTACCGCAACCGGGTTCCTACCGTAACCGCTGCCCTGCGCCGAAATAGCGGTGCCGGGCAACACCGTTCGTGCGAGTCCTGACCGCTGTTATGCGGGCAGGATCTTTTAGGAGCACGTACTTGCGGCGCGGCGGGCGGAAAAACAAGTACCGGCTACTCGTGACACTTGACGGAGGCCAGCCCTAGGCTCAACCACACGCGGGGCTCCGCGTTTGGCAACGCAAAGAACATCCGCCGTCGAAACGTCATGAAGGGGGAGGCTGGTGTCCATTTCCGATCAAATTCCGTGATGCCGTCCCGACCCACTCCCGCCAAGACGCGGAACGGCATGACCTTGTGCTCGAGGCCGCGCGTTCGGCGGCTCGCCGCGCCCCATAGAGGGCGTCTTCGGATCGCCTCAGACCCGGCACGGTTTCGACAGCGCTGCCCCTCGGTGAGCTCCGAAACGGGGCGCCCGTGGCAGTTGCTGAAAGCAATATATTCCGACAGCGAAGGCCACAATCATGTTCCAGCCAAGTAGGCGACTATTAACCCTCAGTTCCGCTTTCACGCTGCTCCTGACGATGTCGACTGTGGCGTCGTGCGCGGCGCCGGATGCCGGGCAGGCTCAGCCCAACTCCACCGGCACTTCGGAGCCGGTATCGCCGTCAGGGTCACCGACAGCGACAGCGCAGGCGCCAGAGCTGTGCGGGCCAGGGTCTGCGGTCAACTTC
The DNA here is from genome assembly GCF_054057635.1 of Arthrobacter sp. UYNi723. Classification (NCBI taxonomy): domain Bacteria; kingdom Bacillati; phylum Actinomycetota; class Actinomycetes; order Micrococcales; family Micrococcaceae; genus Arthrobacter; species Arthrobacter sp. UYNi723. The sequence continues at coordinate 55,925 of NZ_JBSRZM010000027.1, read as the reverse complement.
GACAAGACCGCCTTCCAAGGCTCTCCGACGATCGACAACAAGTGGTTTCCGCTAAAGCCAGGCACAACGTACACCACCACCGGCACGGTCGCCACTGAAGATGACACCACCGAGCGGACGGTTACACACACCGTAACTGGCCTGACCAAGGTCATTGACGGTGTGAAAACCCTGGTGATGTGGGACCGCGATTACCAGGACGGGGCGCTGGTTGAATCGGAGCTGGCCTTCTTTGCCCAGGATAACGCTGGAGCGGTTTGGCTCTTCGGTGAGTATCCCGAGGAGTTCGAAAACGACAAATTTATTGGGGCGCCCAATACTTTCATCCACGGGATTTCGGGGAGCCAAGCCGGAATTGCAATGCAAGCGCAGCCACGGACCGGCACGCCGGAATATGTTCAGGCTCACGCGGCTTCAGTGGGTTTCCTCGATTGCGCGCGTGCCTACGAGGAAAACGTAGCGATATGCGTCCCCACCGACTGCTACGGAGGCGTGCTGGTGATTAATGAGCGCAATCCGCTGGAACCGGATGTAGGCCACCAGCGTAAGTTCTATTCAGCCGGCACTGGGCTGGTAAGGGTGACAGCCGAGGGTGGCGTGAAACAGGAAACCCTGGACCTCGAAAAAATCGAACAGCTCTCCGACGCCCAACTGGCCGACGTCAATAAACAAGCACTTGAGCTCGACCGGCACGGATATGAGGTCAGTAAGGACGTCTACGCCCAGACGGCTCCTGCCGAAGTTGCAACCAAGACTCCGTGACGCGAGTGAAGGACAGCGCAATCCGCCGATTTCTGAAACGAACCACAGGTGCAGGTCACGGATGCCCCGAGCCGTTCGCCGGTCAGCGAACTTAAGGACCATCCGCCGTCCGCTGTGATGTGATGGGGACTATGGAGTCCACTGCGCGTGATTCGTCAGCCCCGGCATCATCCAGCCCGGCCCAGGCCCTGATCAACTGGGACCTGGCCGCGTCCACGGCGGCCCGGCTGGCCTCGGCGGGGCCAACCCTCAACTCGGCGGAAATCGGCGAAGCCGTGGACAGCCTTCGCCGCCTCGCGGACGCCTCCGTCCCGCACGTCCACGAAATCACGGGCCTCGAAGCCGCACGGGACCTCCGCGACTCCTCTGTCCTGGTGGTGGACCGTGCCAGCTGGGCCAAGGCAAACACGCAGAGCTTCGCCGTGATGCTCAAACCCGCCATGGACAAAATGCTCGAAAGCCGCCGCGGCAACGTCAGCCCGGCGGCGGCCAGCGTCAGCGGCGCCATCACGGGCAGCCAGCTCGGCGCTGTCCTGGCGTTCCTGTCCAGCAAGGTCCTGGGCCAGTACGATCCCTTCGCCGCGCTCGCCGAAGGTTCCAAAGCGCCCGCCGCCGGCCGCCTGCTGCTTGTGGCGCCCAACATCGTGGCTGTGGAGCGCGAGCTCAACGTCGCGCCGGACGATTTCAGGCTCTGGGTCTGCCTGCACGAACAGACTCACCGGGTGCAGTTCGCGGCTGCGCCCTGGCTCCGCCACCACATGCTTTCCGAGATCGATAACCTCAGCGGGCACCTGCTGGGCAACGTTGATTCGCTGATGGAACGTGCCTCCGCCGCCGCGCGTTCCCTCAAGGACCGGACCGCCACCGGCAATACTCCCGGCCGCGGCGCCATCCTGGACCTGCTGCAGAACCCCGAGGAAAAGGCGTCACTGTCCCACCTGACGGCCGTGATGAGCCTGCTGGAGGGGCACGCCAACGTGGTGATGGACGCCGTCGACGCCAGCATCGTCCCTTCCGTCAGGACCATCCGGCAGCGCTTCACCGACCGTGGCAAGGACCGCGGCGTGATGGAGAAATTCATCCGCAGCCTCCTGGGCCTGGACGCCAAGATGCGCCAGTATTCCGACGGTGCCAAGTTTGTCCGTGCAGTGGTGGACGTGGCCGGGATGGAGGGCTTTAACCGGGTGTGGGAATCCGCGGACAACCTCCCCACCGAGCCCGAAATCCACGACGCCAAGCTGTGGGTTGACCGGATGGGCCTGTAGGTGCCGCACGCCCCAAACGTGCCGCACGCCCCAAAGGTGCCGCACGCCCGCACGGCTTCAAGCGGACGACGACGGCCCGGCCGGCTCGCGCCTGTCGTCGGCAAGGCGCGCAAAATGGTCCAGAACGCGCTGGCGGACGCCGGCTATCCGGCGAAGGTGCTGGTGGCCTGCAGCGGTGGCCCGGATTCGCTGGCTCTCGCGGCGGTGGCGGCCTATTTCGCCCGCCGCGGCCACGTTGACGGGCACCCCCTGACGGTCGGCGCGGTGGTGGTTGACCACCAGCTGCAGGATGGCTCGGCCCATGTGGCTGCGGCCACAGTCCAGACACTGAAGGAACTCGGTCTTTCCCCGGTGGACCTCCGGACTGTCACCGTCGCCAGCACCGGGATGGGCCCGGAGGCCGCCGCCCGGGATGCCCGCCATGCAGCGTTGGAGGCTGCGGCCCAGGAGCACCGAGCCGCCGCCATCCTGCTCGGCCACACGCTGGACGACCAGGCCGAACAGGTCCTGCTGGGCCTCGCCCGCGGCTCCGGCACGCGCTCGCTGGCTGGAATGCGGCCTGCCCGCGGCCTGTTGCTCCGGCCCTTCCTCGGCCTGCGCCGCGCAGACACCCTGGAGATCTGCGATGTCGAAGACCTCGAGCCCTGGCACGATCCCAGCAATGCAGACCCGTCGTTTGCCCGCTCCCGGACACGGGTGGAAGTACTGCCGATGCTCGAGGAAAAACTCGGGCCCGGCGTGGCTGAATCTCTGGCCCGGACAGCGTCCATCCTGCAGTTGGACGCCGACTATCTGGAGGACGTGGCAGATCGCACATTTGCAGCCTTGGCCGAGCGGTCCGGACCGGAGGTCAGCCTTCCGGAGGAGGCTTTGGGGGAACTTTCCCCGGCCATCAGGTTCCGGGTCATCGCCAAGGCAGCGGCCGACGTCGGGGGTCAACAGCCCAGCTACCAGCGCCTTCTGGCGGCGGAAGCGCTCCTGCGGCGACAGGGTTCCGCCGGCCCCGTTGAGCTGCCGGGAGGCGTGAGCGTGTACCGGCTCTCCCTCGCCGAGCTGGCCCAGCGGGACGCGGCGGAAACGCGGCCCGGGATCCCGGACGGGCCCGACGGCGGCGCCCCCGTTCCCCGCGAAGCGGCCCGCTGTGGGAAGCTAGTATTCCGGCCTCAAAAACCGCCCCAAGAATAGTCGCACCCCGCATCTACACAGGAGCCATTGGTGGATTCAAACGACGTCCAGGCAGACCTCAAGCACGTTCTCTACACCAAGGAACAAATCCAACAGCGGATCGGCGAGCTCGCTGCGCAGATCGACAAGGACTACGAAGGCCGCGAAATCCTTCTGGTCGGTGTACTCAAGGGTGCTGTGATGGTCATGGCCGACCTCGCCCGCGCGCTCCACAGCCACGTTTCGATGGACTGGATGGCAGTATCGTCCTACGGCTCCGGCACCCAGTCCTCGGGTGTTGTCCGGATCCTCAAGGACCTGGACACGGACCTGATGGGCAAGGACGTCCTGATCGTCGAAGACATCATTGACTCCGGCCTGACCCTGTCCTGGCTCAAGACCAACCTGGAATCCCGCGGCACCGCTTCGGTGGAGATCTGCACCGCCTTCCGCAAGCCCACGGCCGCCAAGGTGGAAATCGACGTCAAGTACGTCGGCTACGACATCCCCAACGAGTTCGTGGTGGGCTACGGCCTGGACTACGCCGAGAAGTACCGCAACCTGGACTTCGTGGGCACCCTCGCCCCGCACGTTTACGAGTAGCCACTCTCGCCGAGATGGCAATTCACGGCAGTCGCACCAACGGACACTGCCGTGAAATGCCATCTCGCTGCATTTAAGCGGTCGGGGGAGAGAAGTTGAGCAACAAGAACATTGGCATCAAGGACGTCGCAGTCGCCGCCGGAGTGTCCGTCACTACCGTCTCGCACGTGCTGAATGATGTCTCGTACGCGCGGATCAGCAGCGAAACCCGGGCGAAGGTGAAGTCTGCAGCGGCGCAGCTCGGCTACGGCCCCAACCGCCTGGCCCAGGCGCTCCGTACGCGGCGCACGGGGTTACTTGGACTGGTCAGTGAGGACATCGCCACCACGCCCCATGCAGGCAGGATCATTCTTGGCGCAGACGACGCGGCGCGTGCCCGCGGCTACAACCTCATGATCGTCAATACGTCCGGATCCGCGAGCCCCGAATCCAGGGATGCCGACGTCGAGGCCCTCCTGGAGCGCCGGGTTGATGGCATCCTTTACGCCACCATGTACCACCGCCACGTGCAGCTGCCCATCAACCTTGGCAGCGTACCGGCGGTGCTGGTGGACTCCGTCAGCACCGGCGGCGGCATCACGGCTGTGGTGCCGGACGAGGAGCGCGGTGCCCGCGCCGCCGTCGGAATCCTCCTGGCCGCCGGCCATACCCGAATCGGCTTCATCAACAACACCGACGACGTCCCCGCCACCCGGGACCGCCTCCGCGGCTTCCGGGCCACACTGACGGAGGCAGGGCTCGACGGCGACGCGGCACCTGTCGAATCGGAGCCCTCCGAAGTGCAGGGAGGCTATGCGGCGGCCCGCCGGATGTTGGGGCGTGAAGACAGGCCCACCGGGCTGTTCTGCTACAACGACCGGATGGCCATGGGCGCCTACCGGGCCGCGGCGGAGCTGGGGCTGTCCATCCCCGGGGACCTATCCGTGGTGGGCTTCGATGACCAGGAACTCATCGCGGCAAACCTGTACCCGGGCCTGACTACGGTGGCCCTGCCGCACTACGAAATGGGCGCCTGGGCGGCCGAGAACCTGATCGACGCCATCGAGGGCAAGACGGACCTGGCCCTCATGGCGCTCCACCCGACCATCCTGGACTGCCCGCCGGTACGGCGCGATTCGGTGGCGGCGCCCGCGCGCTGACCCGTTGGCTGACCTGGGGAGTTCCGCTTTGCCTCCCACATCCCGCTACGCCCAGAGGGAACTTTTGCGCTACACCGTGCGTGAATTACTCCGAACGGTGTATAGCTAGTAGCTGATGCAGCACCACACGCGCGCAGATCCACTCGCCGTGCAGCACTACCAGGAGGGACGGGGCCAGCCCCCGAACAGATGAAAGCTAAGAGTTTCTTCAAGGGCCCGGGCATCTGGATCGTTGTTGTGATCGCCATGCTTCTCGTGGCTTTTGCAACACTGGCTCCCGGTGGTGCGGCACGGATCGACACGGACAAGGGCCTTGAGCTCCTTGCCGACAGTGGCAAGGTTGAACAGGCAAAGATCTTCGACGGCGAAAACCGCGTTGACCTGACCCTTAAGGACAACCTGGATGTCAACGGCCAGGACAAGGGCAAGAGCGTCCAGTTCTTCTTTGTCGACGCCCGCGCCGCCGACGTCGTCAAGGCCGTCACGGCTGCCAAGCCCGCCAACGGCTACACGGACCAGCCGATCGAAAGCAACTGGTTCTCCGGCCTGCTTTCGCTGCTTATCCCTGTCATCCTGCTTGGTGCGCTGTTCTGGTTCCTGATGACCCGGATGCAGGGCGGCGGCTCGAAGATCATGCAGTTCGGCAAGTCCAAGGCCAAGATGGTCAACAAGGACATGCCGCAGGTGACCTTCGTTGACGTAGCCGGTGCAGACGAGGCTGTGGAGGAGCTCCAGGAAATCAAGGAGTTCCTGCAGGAACCGGCCAAGTTCCAGGCCGTGGGCGCCAAGATCCCCAAGGGCGTGCTGCTCTACGGCGCTCCGGGAACCGGCAAGACCCTCCTGGCCCGTGCCGTCGCCGGCGAGGCCGGCGTGCCGTTCTTCTCCATCTCCGGCTCGGACTTCGTGGAAATGTTTGTCGGCGTGGGCGCGTCCCGTGTCCGCGACCTCTTTGAGCAGGCCAAGGCCAACTCTCCGGCCATTATCTTTGTGGACGAGATCGACGCCGTCGGCCGGCACCGCGGTGCCGGCATCGGCGGCGGCAACGACGAACGCGAGCAGACCCTCAACCAGTTGCTGGTTGAAATGGACGGCTTCGACGTTAAAACCAACGTCATCCTTATCGCTGCCACCAACCGCCCCGACGTCCTGGACCCGGCCCTGCTGCGTCCCGGCCGTTTTGACCGCCAGATCTCGGTGGACGCCCCGGACCTGATCGGCCGCGACCAGATCCTGCAGGTGCACGCCAAGGGCAAGCCGATGGCCCCGGGCGTTGACCTCAAGGCTGTGGCGAAGAAGACCCCGGGCTACACCGGTGCGGATCTCGCGAATGTCCTGAACGAGGCAGCCTTGCTGACCGCGCGCTCCAACGCCAACCTCATCGATGACCGCGCCCTGGACGAGGCGATCGACCGCGTTATGGCCGGCCCGCAGAAGCGCAGCCGCGTGATGAAGGAACACGAACGCAAAATCACCGCGTACCACGAGGGCGGACACGCCCTGGTGGCGGCCGCGCTGCGGAACTCGGCGCCGGTCACCAAGATCACCATCCTGCCCCGCGGCCGTGCCCTGGGCTACACCATGGTGGTCCCGGAGAATGACAAGTACTCCATCACCCGCAACGAACTGCTGGACCAGATGGCGTACGCGATGGGCGGCCGCGTGGCGGAGGAGATCGTGTTCCACGATCCCTCCACGGGAGCCTCCAATGACATCGAAAAGGCCACCTCCACGGCCCGCAAGATGGTCACCGAGTTCGGCATGAGCGAGCGTGTCGGCGCAGTACGCCTGGGCCAGGGCGGCGGCGAACCCTTCCTGGGCCGCGACGCCGGGCACGAGCGCAACTACTCGGACCAGATCGCCTACGTGGTGGATGAGGAAGTGCGCCGCCTGATCGACCAGGCGCATGACGAGGCCTACGCCATCCTCACCGAAAACCGGGATGTCCTGGACCAGTTGGCCCTGGAACTCCTGGAACGAGAGACCCTCAACCAGGCCGAGATCGCGCACATCTTCACGGACATCCGCAAGCGTGACTTCCGCGACGTGTGGCTGTCCAAGGAGACCCGTCCGGTCCAGCAGGCCGGCCCCGTGGAATCCCGCCTGGAGAAGTCTGAGCGCGAAGCTCAGGAGGAAGCCAAGGAGGCCCGTCTCGAGGAACCGCTGGACGCGCTGCCGCCGCACCCGCAGGGTGTCCCGGATGACGCCGCGTTCCAGGGTGGCATCCCCGACTCGGGGCCTGACGCCACGCACGGCTAAGCTTTCTCCTGTGACTCACTTCGACGACGACGACGCTCCCGCCTCCGCCGGACACCCGGCGGAGGACGGCTCCCACCACAAAAAGCACGAGAAGGTGGACCGGCCCCGGATCGAGGCGGCCGTCCGTGAAATCCTCATTGCCATCGGCGAGGACCCGGACCGCGGCGGCCTCGTAGACACCCCCCGACGGGTGGCCAAGGCCTACGCCGAGGTGTTCGCGGGACTGCACCACGATCCCGCGGACGTCCTCTCCACCACGTTCGACCTGGACCACGAAGAACTGGTCCTGGTCAAGGACATCCCGTTCTACTCAACGTGTGAGCACCACCTCGTGCCGTTCCACGGGGTTGCCCACGTCGGCTACATTCCCTCCCATGACGGCAAAGTGACCGGACTCAGCAAGCTGGCACGCCTCGTGGACATCTACGCCCGGCGCCCCCAGGTGCAGGAGCGGCTCACCACCCAGATCGTCGAAGCAATGGTCAGCCACCTCAAGCCGCGTGGCGCGATTGTCGTAGTCGAATGCGAACACATGTGCATGTCCATGCGCGGTGTCCGCAAGCCCGGAGCAAAGACCGTCACCAGCGCGGTCCGCGGGCAGCTTCATGACCCGGCCACCCGTGCCGAAGCCATGAGCCTCATCCTCGGAAGGTAAGTATCAGACCATGGACTCACTCGCTGCAGCCCCGGGAACCGGGCCCGCAACATCTCCGCTGCCCATCCTGCGCAAACCGCGCCCGGCCGCGAAATTCGCGGACCTGCCCACCGGCCGCACCCTGGTCATGGGCATCCTGAATGTCACCCCGGACTCCTTCAGCGACGGCGGAAAGCACCCGACGGCGGACACTGCCATCGCGGCGGGCCTGCGGATGTTCTACGCCGGAGCGGACATCATCGACGTCGGCGGCGAATCGACGCGCCCCGGCGCGGAGGACGTCAGCCCGGAGGAAGAACAGCGCCGGGTGATCCCCGTTATCGAAGCCCTGGTCAAAGCGGGCGCCCTGGTCAGCATCGACACCACCCACGCCGCCACGGCCGCCGCTGCCCTGAAGGCCGGCGCCGCCATCATCAACGACGTCTCCGGACTGACCATCGAGCCCGAAATGGCCGAGCTCGTTGCGTCCTCCGGTGCGCCCTATGTCCTCACGCACCGGCGCGGTGACGCCCGCACCATGAACTCCCTGGCGGAATACCAGGACGTGGCCGGCGAAGTGGTGGCTGAACTGGCCGGCGTCCGCGACAAGCTCTACGCAGCCGGCGTGAGCAAAGAGCAGATCATCGTGGACCCGGGTCTGGGCTTCGCCAAGAATGACGCCCAGAACTGGGAGCTACTGCAGCACCTGGACCAGCTGGAAAGCTTGGGGCACAAAGTCCTGGTGGGCGCCTCCCGCAAGCGTTTCCTGGGCACGCTCCTGACCGTCGCCGGCAAGTCCGCCGCCCCGGAAGAGCGCGACGACGCCACGGCCTCCATCACCGCGATCAGCGCATTCCGGGGGGCCTGGGCCGTCCGTGTGCACGACGTCGCTCCAAGCCTTGACGCCGTCAAGGTGGCCGCGCGGATGGCCGCCGCCCCTACCACCACCTAGGCCGGGCACCCATGGACAGGATCACGCTGAGCGGTGTCACCGCCGTCGGCCATCACGGAGTCTTCGATTTCGAGCGCCGTGAGGGCCAGCCGTTTGTGGTGGACGCCGTGCTGCATCTGGACTTCACCAAGGCCGCAGTATCGGACGACGTCCGGGACACTGCCCACTACGGCGAAGTGGCTGAGCGGATCAAGGACTGGATCACGGGGGAGCCGCTGAACCTGATCGAGGCCCTGGCCGTCCGGATCGCCGACGGCCTGCTCGACGAATTCACCATCCAGGCCGTGGACATCACCGTCCACAAGCCCAAGGCACCCATCGAGGTGCCCTTCGGGGATGTGGCTGTCAGCGTGCACCGGGAGAGACCATGAGCGGCGGGTACACCAAAGCCGTCCTGGCCCTCGGCAGCAACCTGGGCGAGCGGAACGACACCCTGTCCGAGGCCGTTGCCGACCTGGTCGACCCGCCGGAGGTTCGCCTGCAGGCCGTTTCCCCGGTAGTGCAGACCAAAGCCGTGGGCGGCCCGGCCGGCCAGCCCGACTTCCTGAATATGATCATCACCGTGGAAACCACGCTGTCCCCGACGGAACTGCTGAAGCACTGCCAGGCCGTGGAAAACAAGCACCTCCGCGTGCGTGAAGTGCGCTGGGGGGCGCGGACGCTCGACGTCGACATCATCACCTACGGCGACCTCACCAGTGACGACCCCGTGCTGACCCTGCCGCACCCGCGCGCCGCCGGACGCGCCTTTGTGCTGTATCCGTGGTCGCTGATCGAGCCGGCGGCCACCCTGGGCGGGGAACGCATCAGCGAGCTGGCTGCCCGTGCCCCCGACTTTGACGACCTCGCCCCGTTCGACGGTTACGGCGACAACGACGGCGTCCCCACAGCCGGGGCGGTCGAGTAACCGGTGAAGCCCATCAATCCTGTCCGCCTGCTGCTGATCGGCCTGGTCCTGACCGTGGCAGGCTGGTCAGCCACCGTGGTGACCACCCGCTACAGCATGGCCACGCCCGTTCTTCCGGCCACCGCGCTGGCCACCATGGGCGTGATCATTGCCATCACATTGATTCTTGGCATCCGTGTGCTCCGGTGGCGCAACAGCACCAAACGCAAAAAAGCGCTGGACCCGATCCTGGCCGCCAGGACCCTGGTGCTGGCCCAGGCGTGCACCTACGCGGGCACCGTCCTGCTGGGCTGGCATGCCGGGATCTTCCTGGACCAGCTGCGGATCTGGAACCTGCGCAGCGACCAGGGCATCACCTGGGTGGCCGTCGCCATCGCCGTTGGCGGCCTGGTGATGATCGTCGTCGGCCTGCTGGTGGAGCGGTTCTGCAAGATCCCGCCGGAAGACAGCGATGTAGCCCCCGGTGAGGGGAAACGCGGCCGCGGGGTACGCGGCGAAGCCGCAGGGGAAGGCGAATATGCGTACAGAGGCGATTGATCCGCCGGGCATTACCTGGCAGCGGGTATCCCCGAAATACGTTACGGTTCGGCTGGTGCAGTGGGCCATCGGGAACCTGGTCACGATGACTGTCCTGACCCTGCCCCTCGTTTTTGTCCTGCTCGGCTGGTGGCGGTGGCCGCCGCTGTGGCTGGCCATCACCGTCCCGGCGGTGACCCTGGTCCTGGCCATCTGGCGGCTGGTGCTGATCCCGCGCCAGGTGCGCGCCATCGGCTATGCCGAGCGCGACGATGACCTCCTGATCCGGGGCGGCATTTTCTTCCAACGGACCATGACGGTTCCCTACGGCCGTATGCAGTACGTGGACATCGGGGTGGGCCCGGTAGAACGCGGGCTGGGACTTTGCACCCTCAAACTCCACACCGCCTCACCCGGAACCAACGCCACCATCCCTGGGTTGCCCGCCGCGGAGGGGGCACGCCTGCGCGAGCAGCTCGCCGCCCGCGGTGAAGCGAGGCTGGCAGGGTTGTGACGGCAAACGTTCCGGAGGCCGGCGCACCGAGTGCGGTTCCGGTAGCGCCCGACGGCGAGTGGCTGCGTGTGCACCCGGCATCCCCATTTGTGCGCGGCTGGGTGGCCCTGGCGGCCATTGGTTTCTTCTTCGGGCGGGACTATTTCGAACGGTTGCTGCAGGGCCGTCCGCTCTTCGAGGAGGACTTCGCCGGCCGGGCACCCTGGCTCGTGGCCGGCGGCGGCATCGTGCTGGTGGTGACCGTGCTGGGCTTCATCCTGACCTGGTACTTCACCAAATACCAGGTCTCCGAAGGGTACGTCCGGGTCAACTCCGGCTTCCTCTTCCGGCAGCAGCGGCAGGCCAGGCTGGACCGCGTCCAGGCCATCGACATCGTCCAGCCCCTCCTGGCCAGGATCTTCGGCCTGGCCGAACTCAAGTTCGAGGTGGCCGACGCCGGTGAATCGGCCGTCAAGCTGGCCTACCTGCGGATGGACGACGCGCGCCAGCTCCGGGCCACCATCCTGGCACGCGCCGCAGGCGTGGTCCCGGACCCGGCCCGGCCGCAGGAGGCCGCACCCGAGGCGCCCGAACATCCGGTCCTGTCCGTGCCGCCGTCGCGCCTTATCGGTTCCCTGCTCCTCAGCGAGCAGAGCTTCTTTGTGGTGCTGGGCGGCATCGCCTCCGTGATCCTGTCCGCCGTGACGGACAACCGCGGCTTCTTCTTCTACCTGATCCCGGCGGTGCTGGGCCTTGCCGCCAGCTACTGGGGGTCCTTCAACAAGGGCTACAACTTCACCGCGGCCATTTCGCCGGACGGGATCCGGCTCCGCTACGGGCTGCTGGACACGCAGGCGCAGACCCTGCCCCCGGGCAGGGTCCAGGCGCTGAAAGTGGCACAGTCCCCGCTGTGGCGGATCTTCGGCTGGTACCGGATCCAGGTCAACGTGGCCGGGTACGGCGCTGTCGGAAGCAACGGCGAGACGTCGTCCCGGACCACGCTGCTGCCCGTGGGCCAGCTGCCCGACGTGATGTCCATGCTCGCACTCGTGCTGCCGGACCCCGGAACGCCGGAGCCCGGACGCATCTTCGCTGCCGGGATCTCGGGATTGGATTCCGACGGCGGATTTGTCACCACGCCGCACCGCGGCAGGTTCCTCGCGCCGCTGGGCTGGCGCCGCAATGGCTTCGCCACCACTGACACCGCCCTGCTGATCCGCTCGGGCCGGTGGTGGCGGGAACTGGTGGTGGTCCCGCACCAGCGCACTCAGTCAATGGCACTGCACCAGGGTCCGCTCGCCCGGCGGTTCCGTGTGGCGGACCTTGTCCTGCATACCACGGCGGGGCCGGTCTCGCCACGGCTCACCCAGGCCGGACTTGACGAGGCTCGGGGCCTTTTTGATGCCCAGTCCGCCCGCGCCCGGCTCGCCCGCAAGCGGCAGACCAGTGAACAATGGCTGGCAACGGTGGCGCCCGCTCCGGTGGTTGAGCCTGTCGAAACCGCTAGTCCGGTGGTTGAGCCAGTCGAAACCTCGGTGGTTGAGCCCGCCGAAACCAGTCCCCAACAGGAAGGCCCGCAACGTGGCTAAGCCCGGGCGCCTTGGCGTCGGAATCATCGGTGCCGGGAAAGTGGGCGCCGTCCTTGGTGCGGCGTTGCGCTCAGCCGAGCACGCCGTCGTCGGGGTTTCCGCGGTGTCCGAGGCCAGCCGTGAACGGGCGGAGACGCTGCTGCCCGGCGTGCCCATCCTGGAGATCCAGGAGATTGTGGAACGGTCTGAACTGGTGCTCCTGGCCGTGCCCGACGACGCCTTGGCCGGACTGGTGGACGGACTCGCCAAACTCGGGGCGTGGCAGCCCGGACAGATCGTGGCGCACACCTCAGGCCGGTTCGGCGTGGGGGTGCTTCGCCCGGTGCGCGCCGCCGGAGCCATCCCCCTTGCGCTGCACCCCGCCATGACGTTCACGGGCATGAGCCTGGACCTGACACGACTGCTGGATTGCACCTTTGGCGTGACCGCTGATGCAGCGATGCTGCCCATTGCCCAGGCGCTGGTAGTGGAGATGGGTGCCGAACCCGTGGCCATCGCCGAGGGGGACCGGACGCTTTACCACACGGCCCTCGCCCATGGCTCGAACCATATGGTCACCCTGGTGGCGCAGGCTTCGCAGCTGCTCCGCGACGTTGGCGTCGACGCGCCGGAGCGGATGCTGGGGCCTTTGCTGCGGGCCACGCTGGAGAACGCGCTCGCCTCCGGCGAATCGGCGCTGACCGGGCCGGTGGCCCGCGGCGATGTGGGGACAGTGGCGGCCCACGCCGAGGCGTTAAGGGAGTACGACGCCGGTGCGCACGGCGATGTGCTGGAGGCCTACCTCGCCATGGCCCGCGCCACGGCACGGCGGGCCAGCAGCCGGGGGCTGCTCAAAGAGGATCAAGTGGGGGCCCTCCGCGCGGCCCTGGAAGAGGGAAACTGACATGGCCACGCAACTGGTGACAACTGCCGCGGAGCTCCGGGCGGCGAGTGCCCGGCTGCTCGCGCAGAAGGCGGGCAGGTCCCAGGGCCTGGTGCCCACCATGGGCGCGCTGCACGAAGGCCATGCCCGGCTGGCGCGGACCGCCGTCGAACAGAACGACGTAGTGGTGGCGTCCATCTTTGTGAACCCGCTCCAGTTCGGCGATGCGGTGGATCTGGACCGGTACCCCCGCACGCTCGACGCCGATCTTGCCCTGCTTGAGGAACAGGGCGTGGACCTCGTGTTTGCGCCTCCGGTGGAAGAGGTCTATCCCGGCGGCGAGCCGCTGGTCCGCGTGACCGCCGGCTCCCTGGGGGAAAAGTGGGAAGGCGCCTCACGGCCGGGCCATTTCGACGGCGCCCTCACCGTGGTTGCCAAGCTGCTGCACTACGGCATCCCCGGCTCAGGGCTTCCGCCGGCCGGTGCTTTTGCCTCAGGCGGCGGGGGACTGCCGGCCTATCGGGCCTATTTCGGGCAAAAGGACGCCCAGCAACTGGCGCTGGTGCGCCGTATGGTGGCGGACCTGAATTTCCCCGTCGAAATTGTTGCCGTGCCCACCGTCCGGTCCGCGGATGGGCTGGCCCTGTCCAGCCGCAACCGGTTCCTCTCCGCAGAGGAGCGCGAGGCCGCCCTGGTGTTGTCACGGGCGCTGCGGCTCCTGGCGGAGCGGGCAACTGCCCACCAGCCGCTTGATCTGGAATCGGCCCGGGCCATGGTTGAATCGCAGTCGTTGGTGGGACTGGACTACTTCGACGTCGTGGATCCGCTCACCCTTGAGCCGCTGGCCGAGAACTGCCGGAACGTCCCGCTCCGCGGCGAAGGCCTGGCTCTCATCGCCGCCAAGGTGGGGCCGGTCCGGCTGATCGACAACGTGCCGCTGAGCAGCTGATATGTAGCGTCCGGCTCCTGGCGCGCAAGGCCCCGAATCCCTGTCCGTCCATCTGTGCATGGGTATGCTGAAATTGTTGCCCCAGACCCTGGCATCGCCTTATTTTCGGCGTACTTCAGGAGGACCAATTTCACCCAGGGCACCACACACTCCCTCTGCAGCTACCCCCAGCCTTTTGTGCTGTCCGGATAATGTCTTTCCGGCGCAGCCGCAGGAACGCACCATCAGGGAAGCGGTCCTGGTCAATGAGCAGCTGCAGCTCGCGTTGAACACCCGCGTGCTGATTGAGCAGGCCAAGGGCGTCATCGCCCATACCGCCGGGGTGGACATGGACGCCGCGTCCAACCTGCTGCGCAGCCATGCACGCGCCAACAGCCAGAGCCTGCATGCGACAGCCGGGCGCGTTGCGTCCGTAGGAAGGCGCAGGTGCTTACTGCTCTACTGTGTTGACTCACTATTGGGGTCGCGGTTGATCATCAGCTGTTGCAGGAGTGCACGCTCAGGCTTGCCGGGGTTCTGGGCCACGCAGCGGCGCAACCTGGCCCGGGCAAGTTCCTCACCGGGAGCCGTTCCGCGGAGCACTTCATCAATGATTTCCTGTGCTTGCCACCGCAGGGATTCCCGGGCGAAGTACCGGACCTCGGCGGACGCAGCGGTACTTTCTATCCACGGGTCAGTGTCGGCACACGGGATAAAATCGAACATTCGCTCTGCTGACATCGGGGCCTCCTTGCACCAAGCCGACGAGGCCTTTTAAGCGTCCCATCGGCGTCATAGCACTGCGTCTGGGAAAAACATTACAGCGAGTCAGACCGGTCTGTCTGCACCTGGAGTAAACTATTCCTACGATGATTTTCGATGCAGACCACGCTGCAGAACCCGCGCTGTCTCCTGCGGATTTACCCGCCGAGGCGGCAGTTGTTCCTGCCGATTCCCGGGGCCGGATCCTGGCTGTGGCTTATGAATTGTTTTCCCGCCGCGGTGTGCGGGACGTGGGTGTTAACGAACTGATCGAACGTTCCGGCGTCGCCAAGGCAACGTTCTACCGGCACTTCCCATCCAAGGACGCGCTGGTGCTGGCTTTCCTGGAGCAGCGGGACCAGGTATGGACAGTTGATTCCATCGTCGGCCAGGCCAAACTGCGCGGCACAACCCCCGCCGAACAACTGTTGGCTATCTTCGACGTCTTCGGCGACTGGTTCCTCCGCGACGACTTCGAAGCCTGCTCCTTCATCAACATCCTGCTGGAAATGGGCCCGGCCCATCCGCTTGGCCAGGCCAGCATCGATTACCTGGCCAGGATCAGGGGCCACGTGCAGGCCCTCGCGGAGCAGGCCGGGTTGGACCGCCCGGAGGATTTCGCCCAGTCCTGGCACATCCTCATGAAGGGGTCCATCGTCTCAGCCACCGAAGGCGACACCCAGGCGGCGAAGCGGGCCCAGCAGATGGCCGGCTGGCTGATCGAGCACCACCGCGGTTAACCCGCCGGAAAGAGCGTCCCTTCGACTGCCCGCGTCAGATCGTGGATCATTTCGGTGCGTTCGGCCTCGTCGGTGCTATCGGCGCCTTGGGTGAAGATCACCAGCGCATACGTTGTCCCGCCATGTTCCAAGAGGGCTGCGTCATGGAGGTTTCCTCCAAGCTGGCCGTATTTGTGATAGACGGTAATGCCGGGCCCCGAGGCGGCGGGGATTAGTTCCTCGTTGTTGGTTTCCTGCATGTACCCCAGCAACTGCGCGGTGTCATTGGGGTTAAGCAGCTGTCCGGCGTAAAGCTTCGTCAGGACCTGGGCCACTTCCCCGGGAGTCAGCCGGTTGTCTTCGGGATCGTAGGCGATGCCAATCGAGGCTGCGTACTGGATCAGCCGCTGGTAGCCGATCCTGTCCATCAACAGGAGCCAGGAATCATTGTTGCTGCTGTTGATCATGGACTTGAGCTGGAAAGCGGCAGTGTAGTTCCCCAGCGTCTCATCGAGTCGCGCTTCACCGGCCTCCACAAGTTTGAGATAGGCCGCTGCGGTGATGAGCTTGGCAGTGCTGGCCGCAGGATAGGCCGCCGTGTCGCCGAAAGCGCGGACCGGTCCGCCCGCTGTATCCGCGACGGCCACGCCAACGCGGAAGCCGGAGGCCCTGCTGATAATCCTCGCGGCGCTCCCGTCCTCGGCGTCTGCACCCACCGCGGCCATGGCGCCAACCGGCCCGGTCCCGGCGAAGGCGGCATTCACGGTTCCGGTGACGCCCTCAGAGCGGACCACGGCTGAAGTGACGGCAGCCAGCAAAACCATCACAGCGGCAGCCAGCGAAAGAACCAGCGACAACGGGCTTCGGCCAGCGCCGTGGTAGTGGCGGCCTGCCGGATATGCGGGGGAGTACGCGTCCAACTGGGGCTCCTGCCTGACCGCTTGCGCGGTCGAACATCGCTAGAGGCCCCAGCCCCGACTCATAACTAAGTTCGCTGATTAAATCACGCCGGCCGGCCAAAGCGACCGCCCAGGAACAGCCTTTGCGAAAGAAGAATCCTGTGCGCCGGAATTACTCCGGACGGTAGAGTGTTGGAATCTGCAGCGACGATGCTCGCGAGCCACTTCATTCTTACTCCCTGGGGGAACACCCATGTCTACAGAAGTCTCTTCGAACGCCTCCGGGCAGCCCGGGCCGGCAGCGGGGCCGAAGTCCGCCGCACCGGAGAAGATGTCCCGCGAATCGGTGACCATTATTGCCACCTTGCTCGTGGCGACTTTTGTGGTGATCCTGAACGAGACCATCATGAACGTTGCCCTGCAGCGGCTGATGGTTGACCTGCGCGTGGATGCGCCCACCGTCCAGTGGCTCTCGACCGGCTTTATGCTCACCATGGCCGTGGTCATCCCCACCACCGGGTTCATCCTCCAAAGCCTGTCCACGCGGGCCGTCTTTATGCTGGCCATGGGACTGTTCGCCGGCGGCACCGCCCTGGCTGCGGTGGCTCCCGGTTTTGAAATCCTGCTCCTGGCCCGCATCGTCCAGGCCGGCGGCACGGCCATCATGCTTCCGCTGCTGATGACCACCATCCTCACCCTGGTCCCGCTGGCCAAGCGCGGCGCCGTCATGGGCAACGTCAGTATCGCCATCTCCGTGGCGCCGGCCATGGGTCCCACCGTCTCCGGGCTGATCCTGGAGCACTTCACCTGGCGCTTTATGTTCGTCTTTGTCCTGCCAGTCGCCCTGGCCGCGCTGGCCATCGGCGCCAAGTACCTGACGAACGTGGGCGAAACCGAGAAGACCAAGCTCGACTTCCTCTCCGTACTGCTTACAGTTCCTGCCTTCGGTGGCCTGGTGTACGGTCTCAGCCAGATCGGCGGCGGCCACGGCGGCCAAAGCGGTCCGAGCACCGTGGCCATCGCCGCGCTGGTCATCGGCGTCGCCAGCCTGACGGTCTTTGTGCTCCGCCAGCTCCGGCTGCAGAAGGCCGAAGCCCCGCTGCTGGACCTCCGCGCCTTCAACTTCAGGATGTTCACGGTCTCCGTGCTGCTGATGGTGGTGGCCATGATGGCGCTCTTCGGCGGCGTGATCCTGCTGCCGCTCTACCTGCAAGAAATCCGCGGACTGGGTTCGCTGGAGACCGGGCTCGCGCTGCTTCCGGGCGGGCTGGCGATGGGCCTGCTGGGCCCGTTCATCGGCCGGCTGTTCGACAAAGTGGGCCCGCTGCCGCTCACCGTTACTGGTTCCGTACTCATGGTGCTGGCCCTGTGGCAGTTCTCAATGCTCGACGCCGGCACTCCGGTCTGGTGGATCGTCACCCTCCACGTGGGGCTCAGTTTCGGCCTGGCGCTGCTGTTCACCCCGGCATTTACCACCGGCCTGAACCCGCTGCCGCCGCATCTCTACTCGCACGGCTCGGCGATCATGAGCACCGCCCAGCAGGTAGCTGGTGCCGCTGGCACGGCGCTGCTGGTGTCCATCTTCGCCGTTGTCTCGGCCGCGTCCGGGCTCGTTGCCGGCATGAGCGCAGCGTTCCTGACGGCGACCGTCATAGCCCTCGCCGCCGTCGTACTTTCCGCGATGATGCGCAAAACAGAAGGCGCCGCCCCGGGCCACGCCGCCGGCCACTAGCGCTCCAGTGATCGAGCCTGTCGAGATCCAGGTTTCGACAGGCTCAACCACCGGACGTCACTTAACCACCGGGAACCACCGGCGCTAGCCGGCGAAGAAGTCGCTCAGCTCGGTGATGAGCTTGTCCGGGGCGCGGAGGACGCCGTCGTGGCCGGCCCCCTGCAGGATGGTGTAGCTGGAGCCGGTCAGGATGTCGTGGATCTGGCCGCAGGCAACACCGAAGTACGCGGGACTCTTCTCACCCACAATAATCAGCGTTTCCAGGGGCAGCTCCAGGAACGGCTCGGCCGGCATGTCCGCTGCGATGATGGCCTTGATTTCCCGGACGCCGGTGCGCATCAGTTCACGCATCTGCTTGCCCACGTGGGTGCCGGCGGTGAGCTTGTTGGCGATGGTGAGCATGGACAGCGGCATCCGTGAGAAGGCGCCGGTCTCCAGGCCCTTGGTGAGCACGGCCAGGGCGCGGTCGTCGTCCCCGGCAGCCGTGGCGCGTTCGTATTCAGTGGTCCAGTCGGCCTTCACACTGTGGTTCACGGACACAGCGGGGTCATACACGGCCAGCCGCTCCACAGGAAGGGTCCGGGCCGCGTGCAGGGCCACCGCGCCGCCGAAGCTGTGGCCAAAGACGTCGGTGCTGGACGTGTGTTTCATAACGGCGTCCAGGTCCCGGATGTCCGCGTCCAGGGTGTAATCCTCGGCCTGCGGCGACGACGAACCCCGGCCCCTGCGGTTGAAGGTGTGGACCGGGCGGCCCAAGGCTGCGCTGAGCTTCTGGGCGAACTTTATGTAGTCGGCGGCGGTCACCATGGAGGCCGGGACCACAACCACGCCGGAGCCGGCGGACGCCAGTTCAGCACCCGTGGAGTAGAGCTCCAGCGTGCCGCCGTCGGGGGTCTTGATGTTCTCGCTCGTCATGATCCGAGCCTAGCCGAGCAACCTGCGGAAAGCCTTAGCCCCTGAAGTATTCCGCGATGTCAGTGACAAGTTCCTTCACCGCGGCGGGAATGGAGCCGTGGAAGCCCTTGGGTGAGAGCTCAAACGTGCTCCCCGGGACGGCCGCGTGAAGGCGCTGGGCCGTGACCTTGTAGTAGCTCGGGCTCTTGCCGCCCACCATAAAGTGTGTGTTGGCGGGCAGGACGGCGAAGTTCCTGGCATGCTCGGCTTCGTCGTACGCGGCCCGCAGTTCGCCCACGCCGGTGGGCATCAGCTCCCGGAGCATCTTGTTCACCTTCGTGCGGGACACCACGGCCATCAGCCCTGCAAGGACAGGCTCGGGGACCTTTGAAAGGGCGGTGCCCGGCTGCATGCCCTTCTTCATTCGGGCCATGGCATGCCCCACGTTGCCGGCGTTCACCGCGGCCTCGAACTCGTCCAGCCAGGACATGTCGATGCTGCCGTCGATGTTGACCGCAGCGTCGTAGACCGCCAGCTTGTCCGGTTCGTATGAGGTGCCCGCGAACTCCTGGACGGCGTTCAGCGCCACCGATCCGCCCAGGCTGTGGCCCAGGACGTTGCGGGCGCCCGTGGCATCCATGACCGTGCGGACATCGGCAATCTCCGTGGCCATGGAATAGTCGGCCGGCTGCTCGGTGGAGTTGCCCCTGCCGCGCCGGTCATAGACATCCACTGCCCATCCGTCGCCCAGCCCGTCGGCCAACGCCATCGAGAACGGCCGGTAGATCAGTGCGGTAAGGAAGGCCCCGCCGATGACCACCACCCGGCGCTCTCCCGGCGCATCCTCGGTTCCATAGCTGTACAAAGCCAGCCGGCCGCCGTCGTGCGTGGGGACTTCCTGTTCTTTCACGCTCCCCATCCTAGGCGCGCCCCTAAGCTTCCCACGGCAAACGACCTACCGGCGCCTCCCCAGCTTCCGGACCTGGCCGTCGCTGCCGTTGATGAACCGGGCAATCCGCACGGCCAGCCCCTTGCCGGGACGGATGGGACCCTCATGCAGCTGTCCGGGGACCACCTGGAAGTTGATGGATGGCACGGCGGCCGCCAGTTGCCGCCCCGTCTCGGCGAAATACGCCGGACTCCAGCCTCCGCTGAGCATCAGGATGGGGGTGGTGAGGGCGGTGAAATGGTCCAGTTCGGCTTCGGCGTCGAGTACGGCACGCATTTCGATGACGGCTGTGGGCAGCAGTTGGCGCATCTCCGCGCCCAGGTTGGTCCTGGCCGAGAGGATGCTCAGCATCCGCAGCGCGCCGAGCGGGAGGTAGGACAGCGGACCGGCTGTGGCCAGGCCCTGGACCAGATGCGCCCAGGCGTGGTTGAGCTGGCCCGCCGTGACGGCATCCGCAAGCTCCGGCCGCCAGCGGTGGCTCAGGTTTCCGGACAGCGACACCGCGGCGTCATAAGTCACCAGCCGGCTGATCGGCAGTGTCCGGGCCGCTTGCAGCGCCACGAAGCCGCCATAGCTGTGGGCCACCACGTCCGTGGAACCGGTCTCGCGCATGACCGCCGCAAGGTCGCTGACCTCCGTCTTCACGGAATAGTCCTCCGGCTGCGGGGCTGACCCCGCCCTGCCGCGCCGGTTGTAGCAGTGCACCGGCCGGCCCAGCATGACGCTGAGCTTCCGGGCGAAAGGCCGGTAGAGGGCGTCGGTGACCAAAGTGCCGTGGATGAGTACGACGCCGGGAGGTCCCGCCGTCGTCGGGTCCAGCCCCGCGGGGGTGCGGAACGAGTGCAAGTCGAGGCGCCCGCCGTCTTCCGCTTCAACTTTCCACGTCTCCACAGCCCGAGTCTAAGCCTGGGTGTCGGCCGGGAGCCGGTGGCGCGAACTCCCGGTAAACTTGGGGATTGTGACTTCCCAAAACACCCCCACCCCAAAAAATGCCCCAGAACCGCTCGACGCCAGCGAGCAGATGCGCATCCGCATGGACAAGCGCGCGAAGCTGATCGAGCGCGGCACCGAGGCATATCCGGTGGGTGTGGAACGCACGCATTCCCTCACGGAGATCCGCGAAAAGTACGCGCACCTTGAGGCTGACGACACCACCGGCGACGTTGTGGGCGTCACCGGCCGCGTGGTTTTTGTGCGCAACACCGGCAAGCTCTGCTTCGCCACGCTCCAGGAAGGCGGCGTTGACGGCAAGGGCACCCGGCTCCAGGCGATGCTCAGCCTGGCCAACGTGGGCGAGGAAGCGCTCGCGGACTGGAAGGCGCTCGCGGACCTTGGAGACCACGTGTTCATCAAGGGCGAAGTGATTTCCTCCCGCCGCGGCGAGTTGTCCGTGATGGCCGAGTCCTGGTCCATGGCCTCCAAGGCACTCCGTCCGTTGCCGGTGCTGCACGCGGAACTGAACGAGGAAACTCGCGTCCGCCAGCGCTACGTGGACCTGATGGTGCGCGACGAGGCCCGGGAAATGGTCTACACCCGCGCAGCGATTACCCGTTCCATCCGCGAGAGCCTGCACCGCCACAGCTACGTCGAGGTGGAAACCCCCATCCTGCAGCTGGTCCACGGCGGCGCCCTGGCCCGCCCGTTCGAGACGCACATGAACGCGTTCGACCAGAAAATGACCCTCCGCATTGCCACCGAGCTTTACCTCAAGCGAGCTGTTGTGGGCGGGATCGACCGCGTCTACGACATGGGCCGCGTCTTCCGCAACGAGGGCGTGGACTCCACCCACAGCCCCGAATTCACCACCCTTGAGTGCTACGAGGCCTGGGCTGACCAGTTCGTCATGGCCGAGCGCATCAAGGAGATCATCCTCGACGCCGCTGACGCCGTGGGTGTGGGCCGCACCCTCCAGACCGAAGCCGGGGAGATCAACCTCGACGGCGACTGGGCCTGGGTTTCGGTCTACCCGGGACTGTCCGACGCCGTTGGCCAGGAAGTCACACCGGACACGTCGCTTGAGGTGCTCCGCGAAATCGCCCAAAAGCACGAGGTCAAGGTGGACCCGAAGTGGGACGCCGAGAAACTGGCCGTGGAGCTGTTCGGCGAAATTGTGGAACCCACGCTCCTGAACCCCACGTTTGTGTACGACTACCCGCCGTCTGCCCAGCCGCTGGCCCGCCCGCACCGGGAGGACGGCCGGCTGATCGAAGCCTGGGACCTCATCATCGGCGGCATGGAACGGGGCACGGCCTTCTCCGAGCTGATCGACCCCGTCATCCAGCGCGAGCGGCTGACCGAACAGTCCCGGCACGCTGCCGCGGGTGATGTCGAGGCCATGCAGCTGGACGAGGACTTCCTCCGCGCCCTCGAGTACGGTGCCCCGCCCATGGGCGGCATCGGCCTGGGTATTGACCGGCTGGTGATGTTGTTCACCGGCGCCGGTATCCGCGAAACCATCCTTTTCCCGCTTCTGAAGCCCGAAGGCCACTGACCATGGAATATGTAGCCGTACTCCTGCCCTCGCTGGTGGTTGGCCTGCTTTTCTGGTTTGCCATGAAATCCATCTTCAATGCCGATAAGTCCGAGCGGCAGGCGGAAAAGCGTGCCCAAGCCGAGGCGGACGCGCGTTCCACCCTGCCATTGAAGGAACAGAACCCGGAAACGGACAAATAGCTCGAAAGAGCTTTCTGCGGGTTCCTGTGGATTTCCACAGGAACGATCCGACGCTTTGACGCGTTGCCATAAATAGGTTCATACTTTTAATAGGAACATCCTCATTTTCTGACAACCGAACCTTTCCAAGAGGAAGACATATTTAATGGCACAGAAAGTAAACATCATCCTTGTCGATGATCTGGATGGGGGATCTGCGGACGAGAACGTCCGTTTTGGCCTCGATGGGGTCAGCTACGAAATCGATCTGTCCTCGGCCAACGCGGCCGAGTTCCGTTCTGCCCTGGAGCGCTTTGTTGCCGCCGGGCGCAAGACCTCGGCCGGCAGAGCCACCCGCACCAAAGTGGTGGTAGGCCCCCGCGCCAACGACTCCGCGCAGATCCGCCAATGGGCGCGGGATAACGGCTACACGGTTAACAGCCGGGGCCGAATTCAGGCTGAAATCCAGGAAGCCTACCAAAAGGCAAATTCCTGACCTACCGCCTCTCCGGCTTGGTATTAGGCCCTGTCTTCACCTTCGGGTGGGGGCAGGGTTTTTTGACGCCAATTGTGAATGCGCAAGACGGACTGGCGTAAGCCAAAATCCCTTGCTGACTAACGGCCTCCGGCCGTACCGTTGGGCTAATCGTCGCGCAATTTCCTTGGGATGAGCCGGCGATTCGGTTTGGGCCTTCGGCCTGGGACGCCCGCTCGAATTCGACCACTCGAATGTATACGCGGCGGGAGTCTGGAATGTCTGGAATTAGCGGGTCTCGGCGATTTACGGCAGTCCTGGCGGCACTCCTATTGTTATTGGCGGCACCGCTCGGTGCTCCGGCCTACGCGGACCCGAGCCGCGTGTCAGTCAGCGTCATCTTGGATTCGCCGGAAGGTCATGGTCCTAATCAACGACAGTTCGGCCTCTGTCACGCCGCCGGACATTGTGGATGAAGTGTTTGATGCGACCGGTGGCGGCCAAGGGCCGGTGGACACCCAGACGGCTCCCGGGGGCTTCGGCGAAGTCGTTTCGTTCGATCTTGCTGACGGACACTACAAGATCAGGGCCACCGCCGACGGTTACCAGGAAAGCGGGTACACCGCATCATCGGGCCGCTACTCAGATTCCTTCCGGGAATTGCTCGGCTATCAGGAGCGGAAGACGTTCGCGACGGCGGATGAGATTGAGATTGTGGTGGACTTGGTCACTGGCACGTCCAGCTCGACTTCCGAAGGCTGGACGGTGCTGCACCCCTCGGAGTCCTCGATCTCCGGTGCAGTGGGCAACGACGTTTCGGCTCAACAAGGATCCTTATTGGCGGACGTGGCGGTGGAACTCTACGACGCGGCAGCGCCGGATCCGGAGGCCGGGCGGGTCGCTTTCACCGAGACCGACGGCAACGGTTACTACACGTTCCTTCAACCTTGCCTACGCCTCCTTCCTGATCGAACCTGCTGATGTGGACCCGGCCCTCGTCCTGACACTCACGGGACAGCCTGCACTCGGTGCCACCCTAACCGCTGCCACCGACCACGTTGAGGTTGGTTGGGCCCTCGAGGATTGCCTGCAGCGGTACAGCTGGTATCTCAACGGCATTCCGGTGGCCGGCGCTTTCGGCCCCACATTTGCAGTGCCCCTCGCCGCGGCCGGGAAGTCCGTGACCGCGCGCTTGGACATGGCCGGCGTCGGCTGCTCCTACACGTCCTTGGCGAGCAATGCCGTGGGGCCGGTGGATCCGGGCCTCACCATCATTGGACCGAACGCCGTGGCGGCACACGTCGACAGCGCCGGCCGGACCGACCTCACCGTGATGTTTGAAAACGTGAGGATGGCGGGCACCACCACGGTCACCCGACCTGAGTCCGGAGATGCCTACCCCGACGGCGGATTCTTCTCGCTGACTCACCCGCCCCGGTACTACGACATTGAAACCACCGCCGAATTCGAGGGAGGGCTCGGTGCGGAAGTCTGCATAACATTCGGCACTTCCGAAATGACAGAAGGGCAGGCGGCAGGCCAGCATCTGTACCACTACGTGGGTGGAGCCTAGGCGGACATCACAGCCAGCAGCAGCAACGGAAAGGTGTGCGGCCGGACCACTTCCTTCTCGCCATTCGCCGTAGGCCAGCCGCGATGGCCGTTCCGCGGGTTCCTGCAGCCGGTGGACAGCGGCGGGATCCTGAACGCAATGAAGGCGGGAGCCGCGGTGCCCATCAAGGTCGGGCTCGGCGGGAACCGGGGGCTGGGGATCCTGGCGGCGGGAGCACCGTCGTCGTCCGCCATCGCCTGCCCCGGCGGCACGGCACTGGACGCCATCGAACACACTGTCGCCGCGGGAAACAGTTCGCAGAGCCACGCGGCCGGCTCCGATACGTACACGTACGTGTGGAAAACCCAGAAGGCCTGGGCGGGAACGTGCCGGCAATTCACTCTGGGATTGAATGACGGAACAACTCACACGGCGCTGTTCGACTTCCGGAAGTAGCCGCGTTGGTGCAGTCTCAAGGCTGACCCAACGCTGCCCAAGCAACGCTGAGCGCTACCAGCGCGGCCAGCGACAGCCAAGCACGGTGGATGTTCCACCGGGTCCACCGGCGTTCGAACGATTTCCAGGCGGCCGCGGCATCTCCGGACGCGGCCGCCTGGTCGAGAGCGTTATTCAAGGGGATGTTCACCCTGAAGGTGATGACCAGCGTTGCCGTATAGCAGGCGAGGGCCACAGAGATAGGCAGCGCGCTGGCAAGGCCGTTGGCCCATGAAAAGGCTGCCGAGCCCGCCAAAGCGAGGAAGGCGCCGGCGAAGCTTAGCGCGAACACTGGATTCTGGATGGCGGTGTTGATCCGGGACATGGCGCTGACAAATGTCGCGTCATCGGTGGCGCGCAGCCCCGGCATCACCGAGCAGGCGTAGGAGTAGTAGAGCCCTCCGATCTCGGCGAGGGCTACGGTCGCGGCGGTCATGAGCAGGGTGATGACTTCCATGACGTTTCTCCTTGCTTGAGGTTCTTGCATTGATCCAAGCGGTGCAGGGTGACGGGAGGTTGAACACGTCATGTTTCCCCTGTGGCGAACACGCTCCCCAAGACTGGGTCTGCCACGTAGCATCAAAGTACGTCGTAGCTAGGAGTGTGGCGAAATGTTTGAGCGATTTACGGACCGTGCCCGTCGCGTAGTTGTGCTTGCCCAAGAAGAGGCACGCATGCTGAACCACAATTACATTGGTACCGAACACATCCTCTTGGGTCTGATCCATGAAGGTGAAGGCGTTGCCGCCAAAGCTCTTGAGTCCTTGAGCATTTCGCTCGACGGCGTGCGCGAGCAGGTACAGGAGATTATCGGCCAGGGCCAGCAAGCCCCGTCCGGCCACATCCCCTTCACCCCGCGCGCCAAGAAGGTGCTGGAACTCTCGCTGCGCGAAGCCCTCCAGCTGGGCCACAACTACATCGGCACGGAGCACATCCTGCTGGGCCTCATCCGCGAGGGTGAAGGTGTTGCCGCCCAGGTGCTGGTCAAGCTGGGGGCAGACCTCAACCGCGTCCGCCAGCAGGTCATCCAGCTCCTCTCCGGCTACCAGGGCAAGGAAACCACCGGCGCCGGCGTCGGCCCGGGCCAGCCCGAAGGCACTCCCGCCGGTTCCGTGGTCCTGGACCAGTTCGGCCGGAACCTCACCCAGGCTGCGCGCGAGAACAAGCTGGACCCGGTGATCGGACGCGAGTCCGAGATGGAACGCGTTATGCAGGTCCTTTCGCGCCGCACCAAGAACAACCCTGTCCTGATCGGTGAGCCCGGCGTCGGCAAGACCGCCGTTGTCGAAGGCCTCGCCCAGGCGATTGTCCGCGGCGACGTCCCGGAAACCATCAAGGACAAGCAGCTGTACACCCTGGACCTCGGTTCACTGGTGGCCGGCTCCCGGTACCGCGGTGACTTCGAAGAGCGCCTGAAGAAGGTCCTCAAGGAAATCCGCACCCGCGGCGACATCATCCTCTTCATCGATGAAATCCACACACTTGTGGGTGCCGGTGCTGCTGAAGGTGCCATCGATGCTGCGTCCATCCTGAAGCCCATGCTGGCCCGCGGTGAACTGCAGACCATCGGTGCCACCACCCTGGATGAGTACCGCAAGCACATCGAGAAGGATGCCGCGCTCGAGCGCCGCTTCCAGCCGATCCAGGTCAAGGAGCCCTCCGTCGCGCACGCGATCGAGATCCTCAAGGGCCTGCGTGACCGCTACGAGGCGCACCACCGGGTCACCATCACCGACGGCGCCCTCGCGTCGGCCGCGAACCTCGCCGAGCGCTACATCTCGGACCGCTTCCTGCCGGACAAGGCCATCGACCTGATCGATGAGGCCGGTGCCCGGTTGCGCATCCGCCGGATGACCGCTCCGCCGGAGCTGAAGGCCATGGATGAGCGGATCGCCAAGCTGAAGATGGAGAAGGAATCCGCCATCGACGCGCAGGACTTCGAAGGCGCCGCTTCGCTCCGGGACAAGGAGCAGAAGCTCATTACTGAGCGCTCTGAGAAGGAACGCCACTGGAAGTCCGGCGGCATGGATGACATTTCCGAGGTGGATGAGGATCTCATCGCCGAGGTATTGGCCAACTCCACCGGCATCCCGGTCTTCAAGCTGACCGAGGAAGAGTCCACGCGCCTGCTGAAGATGGAAGACGAACTGCACAAACGTGTGGTGGGCCAGAACGAGGCCATCAGGTCCCTGTCCCAGGCAATCCGCCGTACCCGTGCGGGCCTGAAGGACCCCAAGCGTCCGGGCGGCTCGTTCATCTTCGCCGGCCCTACCGGCGTCGGCAAGACCGAGCTCGCAAAGGCCCTGGCGGAATTCCTGTTCGGTGACGAGGACGCCCTCATCACGCTGGACATGTCCGAGTACTCGGAGAAGCACACTGTTTCACGGCTCTTCGGTGCCCCTCCGGGCTACGTCGGCTACGAAGAGGGTGGCCAGCTCACCGAGAAGGTCCGCCGTCGTCCGTTCTCCGTGGTCCTGTTCGACGAAGTGGAGAAGGCACACGCTGACCTCTTCAACTCACTCCTGCAGATCCTGGAAGATGGCCGCCTGACCGACTCCCAGGGTCGCGTGGTGGACTTCAAGAACACCGTGATCATCATGACCACCAACCTGGGCACCCGGGACATCTCCAAGAGCGTTGCCACCGGCTTCCAGTCCGGCACGGACACGCAGACCGGCTACAACCGGATGCGTGCCCGTGTGACGGAGGAGCTCAAGCAGCACTTCCGTCCGGAGTTCCTGAACCGTGTGGATGACGTTGTGGTGTTCCCGCAGCTCACCCAGGACGAGATCATCGAGATCGTGGACATGTTCGTTGGCCGCCTGGAGAAGCGCCTCAAGGACAAGGACATGGGCATCGAGCTCACCACCGCGGCCAAGGTGCTCCTGGCAACCCGCGGCTACGATCCCGCCATGGGTGCCCGGCCGCTGCGCCGCACCATCCAGCGCGAAATCGAGGACCAGCTCTCAGAGAAGATCCTCTTCGGAGAGATCCACGCCGGCGACATCGTTGTGGTGGATGTGGACGGCGACGGAGACGAAGCCAAGTTCACGTTCGCCGGCAACGCCAAGCCGCGTATCCCGGAGATCGCTCCGAGCGCCTAACGCAAGACGGCCAAGGCCCCGCCACTCCCTAAAGGAGCAGGCGGGGCCTTTGCTTTAACCTCCGTCCCAATGGTGAGTCCGGCGTCGAGCATTGGCGAGCGGCCAGCGAAGCGAGGGTGCCCGGGGGCATTTGTGTAGCTTGCGTCAGAGCGACGAAGGAGCAGCAAGCGGCAAGTGGCGCCGGTACGGGAGCGCCCAAGCCAGCCGGCCGACCACCGTAGGATTGTGGGGTGACCGACTCTGACTCATTCCGTATCCGCTCTGCCCGTACCAGTGACGTGGCCGCCATCAAGCGCCTTGTGGCGCCGTTGGCTGTGCAGCGGATTCTCATGGCGAAAGAGACCGTAGCCTATTACGAAAGCCTCCAGGAGTTCCGGATCGCAGAAGCCGACGACGGCGAAGTCATCGGCTGCGGGGCACTGCACGTTATGTGGGAGGATCTCGCCGAAGTCCGCACGCTGGCCGCATCGGACGCGTGGCGCGGCAAGGGTGTGGGGCACGTGCTGGTGGAAAGCCTGCTGGCCGAGGCCCGTGAACTGGGCGTGGCCCGGGTCTTCTGCCTCACGTTCGAGGTGGATTTTTTCAAGCGCCACGGCTTCGAGGTCATGGCCGACCAGACGGCTGTGGACCCGGTGGTCTACTCCGAGCTGCTGCGCTCCCATGACGAAGGCGTTGCCGAGTTCCTGGACCTGGCGCGGGTCAAGCCCAACACCCTGGGCAACACCCGCATGATCAAGACCCTCTAGGCACCCCCAATCACCCTGCCGCGGGCAACCGCGGGAAGAAGTCACCCTGTGACATAAATAGCTTTATGTCGAATTGATGGATAAACTGACGAGGTTGCAGTGTGGGGCCTGCCGTAAGGGACAGTCATTGGGGGCTGTCCCTTACCGCTTCCGCCGCATCGTCGCAGGCTACCGGACTTCAGGCGGCGGTAGTAGGGTCAAAGTGCATCCTCCAGGACGCACCCACACCCCAGGAGTTCTGCCATGAAAAAGCTCATCAATGATCCCCGTTCCGTGGTTGACGAATCCGTCGAGGGATTCGGTCTGGCCCACGCGGGACTTGTCACCGTCACCGCCGATCCGAAGTACGTCACGCGCAAAGACGCGCCGGTGGCAGGGAAGGTCGGACTCGTTTCCGGAGGGGGAAGCGGCCACGAGCCGCTCCACGCCGGGTTTGTCGGGCTGGGAATGCTCGACGCCGCCGTGCCGGGGGCGGTGTTCACCTCGCCGACGCCGGACCAGATTCTTCCGGCGACGCTCGCCGTAAACTCGGGTGCCGGCGTCGTCCATATCGTGAAGAACTACACCGGCGACGTCCTGAACTTTGAGACCGCAGCGGAGCTGGCGCAGGCCGAAGGTGTGGACATCCGCACGGTCCTGGTCAATGACGACGTCGCGGTGGAGGACTCCCTGTATACCGCAGGCCGCCGCGGAGTGGGCGGCACCGTTCTGGTCGAGAAAATCGCCGGCGCCGCCGCTGAGCGGGGCGATAGCCTCGATGCAGTGGCCGCGATCGGTGACCGCGTCAACAGCAACGTCCGCACCATGGGGGTTGCGCTGTCCGCGTGCACAGTACCGCATGCGGGAACGCCCAGTTTCGACCTGGCGGATGATGAGATCGAGATCGGCATCGGCATCCATGGCGAGCCCGGCCGGCACAAAATCCCGATGGAGAACGCTGACGGCATCACGGACCGCCTGCTGGACCCGGTCCTCAGCGACCTGGGCATCACCGGCGGCGAGAAAGTACTGCTGTTCGTCAACGGCATGGGCGGCACCCCCCTGAGCGAGCTGTACATCGTCTACCGCCGCGCTGCCCAAGTGATCGCAGAACGTGGAGCCGCCGTCGAACGCTCGCTGGTAGGGAACTACATCACGTCCCTGGAAATGCAGGGCTGCTCCATCTCGGTGCTCCGGCTCGACGATGAACTGACGCAGCTGTGGGACGCTCCGGTGCACACCGCAGCCCTGCGTTGGGGCGTGTAACCGTGGTGCTGGACGTGAAATGGGCCGTCAGATGGCTGACTCTCTGCGCCCAGGCCATGGCGGAAAACCGGGTGTGGCTCATCGAACTCGACCGTGCGATCGGGGACTCGGACCACGGCGAGAACATGGACCGCGGCTTCCAGGCGGTGCTGGAGAAACTGGCTGAAGCGCAGCCTGAGACGCCCGGCGCGGCCCTGAAGCTGACTGCCATGACCCTGATGTCCAAGGTGGGCGGCGCCGCAGGTCCCTTGTACGGAACCGCGTTCCTGCGCGCTTCCACCGCTTTGGGCGATGCCGCCGAGATTGATCCGGGGCGCCTCGCCGACGCGCTCGTGGCTGCCCGCGATGGGATCGTGGCCAGGGGTAAGGCCGAGTCCGGCGACAAGACCATGGTGGATGCCTGGACCCCCGCCGCGGAGGCAGCGCAGGCCGCCGCGGCGGACGGCGCAGGCACCGTCCTTGGCGTGTTGGTCGCAGCCGCTGAGGCGGCTGAGGCTGGCGCCGTGGCCACCGAGCCCCTGGTCGCCCGCAAGGGCCGCGCCAGTTATCTGGGGGAGCGGAGCGCGGGCCACCGCGATCCGGGCGCCGCCTCCAGCGCCCTCATTCTGCGGGCCGCCGTTGGGGCCGCAGCGTGACGGTGCGCCTGGTGGTAGTGTCCCATAGCGAAAAAATAGCCGACGGCGCCGTGGAGCTTGCCGCCCAGATGGCGCCCGACGTCGTAATCCTCGCCGCCGGGGGCACCGCCGACGGCAGGATCGGAACGAGCCTGGAGAAAGTCATATCTGCCCTGGACAAGGCGGCCGGCGGCGATGGCGTGGTGGTCCTGACGGACCTGGGATCTGCAGTGATGACGGCGGAATCGGCCCTGGAGCTCGTGGAGGAGCCGGCCGGCGTGCTCCTGGCGGACGCGCCCCTGGTGGAAGGCCTCGTGGCTGCTGCCGTGGCCGCACAGGGCGGCGCCGACGTGAAGGCAGTCAAACGTGCCGCCGAAGCGGTCTACGGATTGGGACCGGAGGTGGCGGCTGCTTCGCGGGTGCTCGCCGAAAGCACCGTGGCTGAAGGGTCCGTCACCGGTTCAGGGCCGGACTTCACCGGCGACTTCGAACTGGTGAATGAGGCCGGCATGCACGCCCGTCCGGCCGCCAAGATCGCGGGCGGTCTGGCGTCCCTCAACGCCGAGGTCACGGTCAACGGCGTGGATGGCGCGTCAATGACATCCCTGATGACCCTGGCGGCAGGCAAGGGATCCTTGCTCCATATCGAGGCTTGGGGGCCCGACGCCGAGCGTGCACTGAACTACGTCGGCGGCCTGGTGCAGGCAGGCTTCGGCGAGCCGTAGGCCGTGGCCTGTTGCCTATTTGACCTGGCTGCTGCGGCCCAGACTGAAGGACCGCTTGTCCACGAGCAGGTACGTGCCGGCTCCCATCAGCAGGAAACCGCCGACGCCGACCGCGATGATCTGCGTGCTGACCCCGACAATGAGCAACACCAGCCCGACCAGGCATGCGATGGCACCGAGGTAGATACGGCGCCCAAACCTGAGGCCCACGGAGCCGGTCGAGAGTTCCTCGGCGAGCCTCGGATCCTCTGCGGCCAAGCCCGATTCCAGCTCCTCGAGCTGTTTCCGCTCCCTATCTGAAAGTGGCATCCTTACCCCTTCCCGGCGGGGAACCTGTTCTAAATCCAACGTTGCCGATGCTGGTAATACAGACCGTAGAAGTGTCCTGAGTGGAAGTCAAGGGCGGGGTTTGGCGGGGCTTATTTGTCGCCAGTGAGGGCAGTCACGCAGCCTGTCGTAGGCCCTCGGCGTCGAGAATCACCGAAGCCGTGACGAACCTCCCGCAGTGCTCCCCATAGGGATAGGCGCCGCGGGGCCGGAAATTCAGAGTGCGAACAGGCAGGGCCGATCCGTCCGGAGAAATACCGGACGCGGTCAGCGCCATCGGGGCCTCCGTGAGGGACTCCAGCATCAGCATCCCGATCATGGTCCCGTCCGGGGAAGCCGTGGCGGAGCAGACCCCGTCCGGGGCGCAGCCCTGGTCAATCGAGGCAGTGCCGGGAAAAAGCTCGACGGCGGCTTCTTTACAGACGCCGTCCTGGCACGCCTTCAGGCGCAATGATCCCACCTGTGCCACATACTCCCGCGCCACCGTCACCGAGACCACTGACGCCTGGGCAATCATCGGGCACGGCGCCGGGCCGGGGTAGTAGTAGCAACCGGAGGTGAGTGCCGCCGTCGTCATCAGTGCCAGAAGTACCCCGGTCTTGCCCATACTTCAGCGTAAATCCGGAGGCGGAAGCCCGCATTGCTACCAGGAAAGTGATGCAAACATTGTTATGGCAGTGGCCCCAAAGATCACCATAATGAGACCTGTGGCCAGCCGGCCTTTGGCAACAACGAAGACCGGCAGCGTTGATTCGGCGGGATTGGCCGGGTTGTAGGCCACGGGTATGCGGGTGCCGATGATCGCCTGGTCCTGGCTGTAGATATCGGATTGCCCCAGCCAGCGCTTGCCCCCGGCGTCCGCGAATTCATACGACGGCGCAAACCGGTTCCGGCCGTTGCTACCGGGGCCGTCCGTGCCATGCAGGTTTCCCGTGACGGTGGCCGAAGCTTCCTGCCACCCCGCCATGGAACGTTTCCGGCGGAAGGACGCGGCCAGGGACAGCCCCATCAGGATCAGGCCTGCGGCAAGGAAAAGCCCGGGCAGGACGATGAACAGCAGTTTCAGGGAGTCCACGGTTCAGCCCAGCGGGAAGGCGCCGGCGACCCAGAACAGCAGCAGGGCGAAGAATACGAAGACCGGCATGAGGCACCCGATCACCATTTTCGATTCGGAAGCCACCTGGAATGACTGGTTGGGATTCGCCGGGTTGTAGGCCACTGCCAGGGGCGATCCCGGTGCCTGCCTGCTGGCGTACGAAACCTCGGATTCGCCGGCATACAGGGTCCCGTTGGGGTCGGCGAACTGGTACGTGGGGTAGAAGCGCCGGCTCCGCGTTGAGCCGCCTCCGCCATGTGTCCAGCCCGCGACGTTGCCGGTGACGGTCGCCTGGACCTTTGGCCAGCCGGCGATCAGTTTTTCCTGCCGCTTGGTTTTCCGCAGTGAACGGACCAGCGCAAAAATGACGCCCGCAACAAACAGTGCCCAGATGACGTACAACACGATTCTCATGAATTTCCCCCGGTTTGAGTCACCAGAAAGTATGCCATCCGGGCGCGGGCCACCCTAAAGGCGGCTCAGGCAGGCAGCCGGTAACCGCCCTGGTGCAGCTCGGCCAGCCCGTCGCCAAGGAGGCCGGCAATGGCACGTTCGAGTTGTTCCGGCGCAGAGTTCAGGCGGTGCAGTGCGGACAGGGGCACGCCGATTCCGTCCGCCGCGAAGCCCAAGTCAGCAGGCTGCCGCTGGAACATTTCCGCCGGCACCGGTGCGTCCGCAAACCGGAGTACAGCCATCACGGCACCCCGGACCTGCCGGTCAGTTCCGTGCCACGCCTGACCTTTGGGAACGTACGACGGCGGCGGCTCGCCGGCTGCCAGCCACGCACAGGAGTCCCGCACCGGACAGTCCGCGCACTTGGGCGCCCGCGCCGTGCAGACCAGCGCCCCCAGTTCCATAACCGCAGCATTCCAGTGCACGGAGGTCCCGACGTCGTCCGGCAGCAGTTCCGCCGCGAGCCGCATCTCCGCAGCGTTCAGCGATGGTGAGGGGAGCGCGACGCCGGAAACCAGGCGCGCGTGCACACGCCGGATGTTGGTGTCCACCACGGTCTCCCGGCGTGCGAAGGCAAAGGCGGCAACGGCCGCGGCCGTGTAGCTGCCCACCCCGGGCAGGGCCAGCAGCTCCGTGTAGTGGCCTGGGACCTTGCCGCCGTGGTCGCGGACGATGGCAGCGGCGGCCGCGTGCAGGCGGAGTGCCCGGCGGGGGTAGCCGAGCCTGCCCCAGGAGCGGACGGCTTCCCCTGCAGGCTCGCCGGCGAGGGCGGCGGGGGTGGGCCAGCGCTCGAGCCATTCCCGCCAGACCGGCAGCACGCGAACCACGGGCGTCTGCTGCAGCATGATCTCGCTGACCAGGACTCCCCACGGTGAGCAGTGGGGTTCACGCCAGGGCAGATCCCTCGCCGTCTCCGCGAACCAGCCGGTGATCCTGCGGTGCAGCGCGGCGAGCTGGTCGGGGCGGAGGTCATCCGTGCCGGACTGGGCCGTAACGGGGGCGCCGTCCGCGGGCATGGCTGGGGAAAGGGTTGTAGCGTCGATCCCAACACTGTAGTGGATTCCCCGGAGCCCACGCGAAGATTCCTGCGGACAAACTGTGACCTTAGCGTTGGCCGGGGGACCGGCGTGGTGGGACGGCAGAATCCGGCGCGTTCTCTAGCCTAGAAGGATGGGCAGGCAAGGCAATTCATCACCGCGTAAGACGGCATCCGCATCCGGTTCCCGGGGCGGTTCCGGCGCTACCCGGCAGCCGAGCGCAGCCGTCTACCGGCGACGTCGGCTTTTTGTGGGAACAGCCCTGCTGATGGCGGTGGCGCTCACTTTCGGCGGCTTTGCTGTGGCCGGTGCCTTCAGCGGCACCGAGCAGGCATCTTCCACCGACGGCGCTACGGAATCCGCCCCCACCCCCGGCGCCTCGCCGTCGGCAACTGCGGGCAGCGAACCCACTCCAACGCCCACGCCTTCCTGCAACCAAAACCTGGTGACGGTGTCCGCGTCGACCGACAAAGCCGCCTACGGCCCCGAGGAGAACCCGCTGCTCACCCTGAAGGTGACCAACGGCGGAACCATGCCGTGCGAGGTGAACATCGGGACGTCCCAGATGGAGTTCCTGGTGACCAGCGGCGCGGACAGGATCTTCTCGTCCAAGGACTGCCAGGCCAAAAGCGAAGACCTGGTGAAGACGATTGCCGCCGGCGCCAGCGAAACGGCGAACTTCCCGTGGGCCCGGAACCGCACGCTGGAAGGCTGCAGCCCCATCGAGGCCAAGCCAGGGGCCGGCGGGGCGTACTACATCTTCACGGCCAAGCTCGGCTCCAGGGCCAGCCCCAAGGCAGTGTTCCAGCTCAGCTGACGCTGTTTCTCTCATCGAGTGCTCCGCACGGGCCCTTTTGAGCCCTCAAAAGGGCGTTGTTGGAGCAATCGATGGGGATTATCGACGGGGAATCTAGAGGAAGCGGTCCAGCAGGCTGGCTTCGGCCATGCGGCTCAGGCCTTCGCGGACGGTCCGGGCGCGCTGGTCGCCGATGCCGTCAACGGTCATGAGGTCGTCGATGGTGGCCGCCATCAGGAACTGCAGGCCGCCGAAGTGGTCCACGAGGCGGTCGGCAACAGCCTTGGGGACTGCCTTGAGGCCGGACAGCAGCCGGTAACCGCGCGGCTGAACCACGGCGTCGAGGTTGGCCTCGCCGCCGGCAAAACCGACGATCCCGGAGATCTTGCCCAGGTCGATCAGCTCCGTGGGGCCGAGGTTCACCAGTGCGCTGACGGCCCGTTCGATGTCCTCAGCGGACGCGTCCGGTCCGGCGTAGTCGCGGATGATGACGTCGCTGCCGGGACCGCGGCCGACTGTCAGCTCATCGAGCTGGAGGGACAGCAGCCGGCCGTCCTCGCCAAGTTCCAGGACATACTGCGAGATTTCCTCGGAGATCCGGCGGACCATTTCCTGGCGCTGCAGGGTGACCGCGACGTCACGGACGGTCACCATGGCCTCGATCTCCAGGGCGGACAGGGAACTGGTTACCTGGTCCAGCCGCGAACGGTACCGTTCCAGCGTGGCGAGGGCCTGGTTGGCGCGGGCCAGGACCTTTTCGGATCCCTCCAGCACGTGCCGGAGCCCGTTCACGTACAGCGCGATGATCTGCATGGACTGGCTGACGGAAATCACCGGAACGCCGGTCTGGATGGCCACACGCTCCGCCGTGCGGTGCCGGGTGCCAGATTCCTGGGTTTCGATGCTTGAGTCCGGGACCAGCTGGACCGCGGCGCGCAGAATGTTGCCGGCGTCCTTGTCGCAGATGATGGCACCGTCCATCTTGGCCAGTTCACGGAGCCTTGTGGGGGAGAAGTCGATGCCGATGTCGAACCCGCCGGAGCAGATGGAATCGATGGTCCGGTCCGAGCCCAGCACAATCAGCGCACCGGTCCGCCCCCGGAGGATGCGTTCCAGACCATCGCGCAGCGGCGTGCCTGGAGCCACTCTGCCCAGAGTCGCCTTGAGCGATTCTTCGGGGCTCCGAGCCATAGGTGTTCCCTTCAAAGGTGCGGACTGCCGCCCGCAGGTACGCCGGTTTTTTACACTCCGCCGGCAGGATCAAAAGTACTCAGTTTCCCGCAAGCTCAATGATAGAGGTAAGAAGCGGCAACAACCGCACGGACAAGCCCCAAAGTGCCTCGTTAGCGGGTGCCGCGAAGTGCCTCGGGAACGCGTACGACGGCGGCTGTCCGGGAGGCGTTTCGCGCCGTTGCCCGAAGCAGCCTAAACGTCTGAACCGTTCATGGCCTCAGCCTAAAGCCCGCCCCTGCGATAAACTTGGAACTTGGCTGTCACAGAGCCATGCTTCCCCTTGAGGCCTGCCGAGCGCCTTGGGGTAACCCCACCGCAGCGAAAGTAGCACCGTGTCCCAAGATGTCCTTAGCCCCGCCCGGGTCAACGAGATTCACAAACAGGCGGCCCGGCGTCGGACCTTTGCTGTTATCTCGCACCCTGACGCCGGCAAGTCCACCCTCACCGAGGCCCTGGCCCTGCACGCGAAGGTGATCGGGACCGCCGGCGCCTCCAGCGGCAAGGCCAACCGCAAGGAAACGGTCTCGGACTGGATGCAGATGGAGAAGGACCGCGGCATCTCCATCAGCTCCGCCGCCCTGCAGTTCTCCTACCGGGACACCGTCATCAACCTGCTGGACACCCCCGGTCACGCGGATTTCTCCGAGGACACCTACCGCGTCCTGGCCGCCGTCGACTGTGCAGTGATGCTCGTGGACGCCGCCAAGGGCCTGGAAACGCAGACCATGAAGCTGTTTGAGGTCTGCAAGCAGCGCAACCTGCCCATCATCACCGTGATCAACAAGTGGGACCGGCCCGGCCTGGACGCCCTGGCGCTGATGGACGAGCTCACGGAGCGCACCGGCCTGCAGCCCATGCCGCTGACCTGGGCCGTGGGCATCTCCGGTGACTTCCGCGGCGTCTGGGACCTCCGCCAGGACCGCTTCGCCCGCTTCCAGCGCAACAATTCCGGCGCCAACATCGCGCTGACCGAGTACTTCACGCCCGAAGAGGCTGCGGAGACGCAGGGCAGCAACTGGACCGACGCCGTGGACGAGGCCGGCCTGGTCATCGAGTCCAACCTCGAATTCGACGTCGAAGCCTTCCATGCAGGCACCGCCACCCCCATCCTGTTCAGCTCTGCCGCCCTGAACTTCGGCGTGAAGGAACTGCTGGACGCCCTGGTGGATTTCGCGCCGCACGCGGCACCCCGGCCGGACGTTGAGGGCAGCCCGCGCCCGGTTGAATCGTCCTTCTCCGGCTTTGTCTTCAAGGTCCAGGCCGGCATGAACAAAGCCCACCGCGACCACGTCGCGTTCATCCGCGTCTGCTCTGGAGTTTTTGAACGCGGCATGGTGGTCACGCAGACCCGCACCGGAAAGTCGTTCGCCACCAAGTACGCCCAGCAGGTTTTCGGCCGCGAACGCGAGGTCATCGACGAGGCCTACCCCGGCGACGTGGTGGGCCTGGTGAACGCCTCCACGCTGCGCGTCGGCGACAGCCTCTTCCTCGAAGGTGCGGTGGAGTACCCGGCCATCCCGCTGTTCGCCCCGGAACACTTCCAGGTGGCCCGGTCCAAGGACCCCAGCAAGTTCAAGCAGTTCCGCCGCGGCATCGAGCAGCTCGAGCACGAGGGCGTCATCCAGGTGCTCCGCTCCGACGTCCGCGGAGACCAGGCGCCGGTGCTTGCCGCCGTCGGCCCCATGCAGTTCGAAGTGGTGGAGGACCGCATGGCGCATGACTTCAGCGCCCCCATGCGGCTGGAACGCCTGCCGTACTCCATCGCCAGGATTTCGACGGCGGACGCCATGCCCGCGCTGGCCAACGTGCCCGGCGCCGAGGTGCTGTTGAGGTCCGACGGCGAATACCTCGCCTTGTTCAACGACGTCTGGGCTCTGCGCCGGATCGAGAAGAACCACCCCGATCTGACCCTGGTGCCCATCGGCACCCACAACCCCGCAAAGTAGCGTCCCATGTCTGCAGACCAACCCCGCGCGCTGATCACCGGCGCCGGCACCATCAACCCGCTCGGCTCCTCTGTGGCGGAAACCTGGACCGGCCTGCTGGCGGGACAGTCCGGCATCGCCGCGCTGGACGAGGACTGGGCGGAACAACTGCCCGTGCGCATCGCCGGACAGGTCACCGCGGATCTCTCGGAGCATCTCACCACGCGCGAGCTGAAGCGCATGGACCGGTGCGGGCAACTGGCGCTGGTGGCTGCCCGGGAAGCCTGGCAGCAGGCCGGGGCGCCCGACGTCGACCCCGAACGGTTCGCCGTGGTGATCGGCTCCGCCTATGGCGGCCTGGGCTCCACCCTCGAACAGGACCGTGCGCTCGCCAGCGGCGGCCCGCGCAGGGTCTCGCCGCACACCCTCACCCGGCTTATGG
Source organism: Arthrobacter sp. UYNi723 (assembly GCF_054057635.1). Classification (NCBI taxonomy): domain Bacteria; kingdom Bacillati; phylum Actinomycetota; class Actinomycetes; order Micrococcales; family Micrococcaceae; genus Arthrobacter; species Arthrobacter sp. UYNi723. Next base: position 16,983 of record NZ_JBSRZM010000027.1, on the reverse strand, counting down.
TCAACGGCCCCGCGGCCTGGGTCTCCATTGACCTCGGCGCCCGCGGCGGAGCCCGGACGCCTGTCAGCGCCTGTGCGTCGGGCGCGGAAGCAATTGTCCAGGGCGCCGAAATGATCCGCTCCGGCGCGGCCGACGTCGTGATTGCCGGCGGCGTGGACGCTTCCGTCAACGACCTGGTGATCACCGGTTTCTCCCAGATCCGGGCACTCTCCACGCGCAACGGCGAACCCCAGCTCGCTTCGCGCCCGTTCGACGGCGGCCGCGACGGCTTTGTCCTCGCGGAAGGCGCCGGCATTGTGGTGCTTGAGAGTGAAGCCCACGCCCGGGCGCGCGGCGCCGCCATCCTCGGCGCAGTGGCCGGCGGGGCGGTAACCTCCGACGCCAACGACATCGTGGCCGCGGACCCTGCCATGCAGCGGCGCGTTATGCAGAAAGCCCTGGCCTCGGCCGGAATGCAGGCTTCGGAGATCGGTTTCGTTCACGCCCACGCCACCTCCACCCCGGTAGGGGACCGGCTGGAAGCCCAGGCGATCAACGCTATTTTCGGTGCCGACGTGCCCGTGACCTCCACTAAAGGCCACACCGGCCACCTGCTGGGCGGCGCCGGTGCGCTCGCGGCGGTTGTGGTGGTCCAGGCCCTGCAGACCGGACAGCTCCCCGGAACCGCGAACGTCGAGGCGCTGGACCCCGAAGTGAACCTGAACATCGTCACTGAAAATGCCCACACGCTGGCGCCCGGCTCCGCCCCCGCCGGCCTGGTGAACGCTTTTGGCTTCGGCGGACACAGCGTTGCCTTGGTGATCACGGCCAGCTGACACCGCCCCGGCCGGCAACGGGCCCTACCCGATCAGCAGGCTCAGCGCCTCCGTAAGGTGCTCCACTTCGCGCACTGAGAAGCCTGGTGGCACGGGTCCGGGTCCGTTGTGGCTGGCCGGGACCACGGCGTGTGTGAAGCCCAGACGGTGTGCTTCCTGGATGCGCTGGTTTATGCCGGGCACGGGCCGGACCTCGCCGGCCAGGCCCACTTCGCCGAACGCGATCAGCCGGATGGGCAGGGGTTTGCGGGCCTTCGCGGACGCAACAGCCAAGGCAACGGCGAGGTCCGTGGCGGGTTCACTGAGCTTCACGCCACCCACGGTAGCCACGTAGGAATCGTCCTTGTGCAGCAGGCAGCCGGCACGCTGCTGTAGCACCGCCAGGAGCATGGACACCCGTGAACTGTCCAGGCCGCTGGTGGCCCGGCGGGGCTGCGAGTTGGCGCTTTCGGCAAGCAGCGACTGCACCTCGGCCAGCAGCGGCCGCCGCCCTTCCATGGTCACCGTGATGCAGGTGCCGGAGACCGGCTCCTTGGTGCGGCTGACGAACAGCCCACTGGGGTCCGTCAGCCCTTCGATGCCGTTCTCATTCAGGTCAAAACAGCCGACGTCGTCCGTGGGCCCGTACCGGTTCTTTACCGCACGCAGCATCCGGAGCCGGGAATGCCGTTCGCCTTCGAACTGGCACACCACATCCACCAGGTGTTCGAGCAGCCGCGGCCCCGCGATGGACCCGTCCTTCGTGACGTGCCCCACCAGCAACGTGGTCATGTTCCGGCGCTTGGCCGCCGCGATGATGGACGCCGCAACCTCACGCACCTGCGAGACGCCGCCGGCGCTGCCATCCACGTCTGCGCTGCTGAGGGTCTGGACTGAGTCCACAATCAGCAGCCGCGGCTCGATCTTCTCCACCTGCCCCAGTGCCTGCCCCAGGTCCGTTTCGGCGGACAGGTACAGGGAATCCGCGACGGCGTCGATCCGTTCGGCTCGCAGCTTCACCTGCGCCGCGGATTCCTCGCCCGTGACATACAGGACATCCTGCGCCGTGCGGGCGAACTTGGCCGCGACATCCAGCAGGAGGGTTGACTTGCCCACACCAGGTTCACCGGCCAGCAGGATGACCGCACCCGGGACCAGGCCGCCGCCCAGCACGCGGTCCAGCTCGTCCACGCCGGTGGGCAGGAAAGCCGCCGTGGTGGCATCGACCTCGGCAATGCGGCGGGCCGGCTCCAGAACTGTGGTTGCCGCCGTCGTACGCGCTACAGCGGCGCCGGTTTCCTCAACCGTGCCCCACGCTTGGCACTCGCCGCAGCGCCCCACCCACTTGACCGTGGTCCAGCCGCATTCGGCGCACTTATAAGCGGGCGCTTTGGACGCCCGGGAAGTCTTTGTTGCCATGGGTTCCACCCTACTGGCGGGCACCGACAATCCCCGCCCGCCCCTAACCTCGCAAGCTCAGCCACCGGGCCGCAACCACCGGGCCTCAACCACCGGCGCCGGTGCTACAGGCCGGGCAGCACGTCCCGGGCCTCGCGCGAATCCATGCCGGTGGCCTCCAGGAGGTCCACCATGAGCGGCCGGAACAGCATCACCACAGTCTCACCCTCAAGCCGCTCGACCTCCAGCAATTTGGGGTGCAGCCGCAGCGCGATCTCGCTGAAGTCCTGCCGGGCTGTCCGAAGATGGGCGCGGCGAACGCCGTCGTGCGTTTCCGCCAGGCCGAGCGACAGTTCATCAATCGCGGCCGCGGTTTCCTGGAGCACGTCGGCGATGTTCGCGGTGGCGTTGTCTGAAAGCGCGGCGTGGTTGATAGCGCTGGTCAGCCGGCGTGCGAAGACGCGGCTGTTCCTGAGCGCAAGGTCGATGAAGTCAAGGGAATTCTCAAGCCGGTCCAGCTCGTCGCGGTGCCGGCGGTGGGCCGGCGCGAGGGTGGCCACTTCACCGGAAGCGCGCAGGGAATGGCGCATCGCGTCCACGAGCGGCTGGCAGTTCCGGCCGCGGATCAGCGCGTGCCAGGCCTGCGTGGAGTCGCTTTCGGTCAGGGCGGTGGCGCACTCTCGAAGCACTTCGGCCAGTTCGTGGAGCAGCTTCCGGACATCCTTGCGGGGCTCCCGGCGCGGATCCTTCGGAATCAGGATGGTCACCAGGAGGGCGAAAAGGCCACCCACCACGGCGTCGAGGCTGCGCGTGAAAGGCCCGCCGTCCGGCGCCGGCAGCAGCACCACCAGCAAGGATTGCAGCCCCAGCTGCGTGGTGAAGATGTTGCCGCTGTCCAGGAAACGGGCCAGCAGGATGGAGAACAGAAGTACGACGGCGGCCTGCCAGATTCCGCTGCCCAGCCAGTGCAGCAGCAGATCACCGACGGCGATCCCGATGGTGCAGCCGAGGCCCACCTCCATCACCCGGCGCAGCCGCGGGTCGCGCGAGAAGCCCAAGGCGATCAGTGACGATGTGGCCGCAAAGAGGGGTCCAGAGTGCCCCAGGACGTACTCGGCGAAGGCGTACGCCCCCACCGCGCACGCGGTCATCTGGACGGCGGGGACAAGGGAGTTCCGGCTCCGGACCAGGCCGGTCCGGATGCGTCCGCGCAGGAAACGCCTGCTTGCTGATAGTCCTGCTGCTGCTGCGGCCATGCCCTCCAGTCTATTTGCCGCCCGGGCACCTAAGTCCGAAAGTGTGACGTGCGCAATGGTGACGCTGCAGTTGTAAGCCAATGTGCCGCCGTCGTTAATCTTCTGTTCACCTGCGGCCGCCCATCCCGTTACCTGCGGCCCATAAATTCATTGAAGGTACAAAACGTACGCATCGCGCTGCAGGGCGTCTCCGGTCCTGCCGCTGCTGAATATCCCTGGAAGGGGTACATCTAGTGAAGGCACTCCGCTTCGGCCGCCACGCGGCTATTGCTGTAATCGCAGCCAGCGCACTCGCGCTCACCGCCTGCGGTTCAGATAACGCCACGGGCAACACGCCTGCAGGCAACCAGACTTCTGCCGGCCCCAAGGTCACCGGCACACTGACCGGCATCGGATCTTCCGCGCAGGGCGCAGCAATGGACGCCTGGAAGACCGGCTTCGCCGCCGCCAACCCCGGCGCCACTGTGCAGTACTCCCCGGATGGCTCCGGCGCTGGCCGCAAGGCGCTCGTAGACGGGTCAGCCCAGTTCGGCGGCTCGGATGCCTACCTGAAGGACGAAGAGTTCGCATCCTCCAAGACCGTCTGTGGCCCTGACGGCGCAATCAACATCCCGGTCTACATCTCCCCGATCGCTGTGGCGTTCAACGTCCCCGGCATCACCGAGCTGAAGCTTGACGCCGCCACCGTCGCCAAGATCTTCCGTGGCCAGATCGCCAACTGGAACGACCCCGCCATCGCCGCACTGAACGCAGGCGTATCCCTCCCGGACCTGAAGGTCACCCCGGTGAACCGCTCTGACGATTCCGGCACCACCACCAACTTCACCGAATACCTTGCGGCTGCTGCTGCCGATGTCTGGACCGACAAGGCTTCCGGCGTTTGGCCCGCAACCCTGCAGGGCGAGAACGCCAAGGGAACCTCTGGTGTTGTCAAGACAGTCACCGACACCCCCGGCGCAGTGACCTACGCAGATGATTCCGCTGTCAGCGGCAAGCTCGGCGTTGCTCAGATCAAGGTTGGCGAGTCTTTCACGAAGATCTCCGCTGACGCAGCCGCCAAGGCTGTTGACGCAGGCAAGCCTGTTGAAGGCCGCTCCGCCAACGACCTGTCCATCAAGCTGGACCGCAAGACCACCATCGAAGGCGCATACCCGATCGTCCTGGTTTCCTTCCACGTTGTCTGCACCACCTACGACAAGCAGGAGACCGTTGACCTGGTCAAGGCCTTCGAGAACTACGTAGTTTCCGACGCCGGCCAGAAGACGGCTGCTGACTCCGCGAAGTCCGCACCGCTCTCCTCGGCCCTCGCCGAGAAGGCCGTCAAGGCCATCGAATCCATCAAGGTCAAGTCCTAGTACCTGTCCCTGAACCACGTTCCCCGCCACGCCGAAAGGCGGGGCGGGGAACTTTGGCTTGTAAGCTCGATTTAGGCACCGCCCACAACCGAAGGGTCTGGAATGACCGCCACCCCCCTGAGTAGTTCCCAGGGCGCAGGCCGCGCCGGGGATAAGATCTTTTCCGGCGCCGCCCTAACCGCCGGGTGCCTCATCCTCGCCGTCTTGTTCGGCGTGGCACTCTTCCTTGTTGTCCAGGCCATTCCGGCGCTCACCGCCCCGGCCGCCGAGATCCAGGGCGGCGAAGGCTTCTTCGCCTACATCTGGCCGATCGTTATCGGCACGCTCATCGCAGCCGTCATCGCACTGGTGATCGCAACACCCATCGCCATTGGCGTGGCCCTGTTCATCTCCCACTTCGCCCCGCGCGGACTCGCGTCCGGCCTTGGCTACGTGGTGGACCTCCTGGCCGCCATCCCGTCTGTGATTTACGGTGCCTGGGGCGCGGCGTTCCTCGCCAAGGAAATCTCCCCCGCCTACAACTGGCTGGCCGAGAACATGGGCTGGCTGCCCATCTTCCAGGGTCCGGCCTCTGCCACCGGCAAAACCATCCTGACCGCAGGCATTGTGCTCTCGGTGATGGTCCTGCCGATCATCACGTCCCTGAGCCGCGAAATCTTCCTGCAGACGCCCAAGCTCCATGAGGAAGCCGCCCTGGCCCTCGGCGCCACGCGCTGGGAAATGATCAAAATGTCGGTCCTGCCGTTCGCCCGTCCGGGCATCATCAGCGCCGTCATGCTGGGCCTGGGCCGTGCGCTGGGCGAGACCATGGCAGTTGCCCTGGTCCTCTCCTCCGGTGCCCTGACAGCCAGCCTGATCACGTCCGGCAACCAGACCATCGCCGCGGAGATCGCCCTGAACTTTCCCGAAGCGAGCGGCCTGAAGGTCAGCACGCTCATCGCCGCAGGCCTGGTCCTGTTTGTGATCACCCTAGGCGTGAACATGATTGCCCGCTGGATCATCACCCGGCACAAAGAATTCTCGGGAGCCAACTAAATGTCCTCCACTCTTACCCCCGTGCGCAGTAAGCGTTCAGCCCTCACCAAAGGCCAGCTACCCAAGTACGCGCCGTACGTTGTCCTGGGACTCGCGCTCATCGTGGGCGCGGCAATCCTGGCACTGATCGGGTTCAATGCCTTTGGCTGGGGCATCGTCTCGGCCATACTCTTCGCTGCCGGCCTGGTGGGCTGGAGCGCGGCGGTGGAAGGCTCGCGCAAAGCCAAGGACAAGCTGGCCACCTGCCTGGTGGTGGGCTCGTTCCTCATCGCGCTGCTCCCACTGATCTCCGTGATCTGGACGGTGCTGGTCAACGGAGTCCCCGGCCTCATCGCCCCGGGCTTCCTCACCAGCTCCATGAACGGCGTCACGGGCGTCTACGACAATAAGGCCGTTGAAGAGGGCGCCCCCGTTATCGGTGGCATCTACCACGCCCTGTTGGGTACCATCCAGATCACGCTGGTAGCCACCGTGATCTCCGTGCCCGTCGGGCTGCTGAGCGCCATTTACCTGGTGGAGTACGGCAACGACGGCCGTTTGGCCCGCGCCATCACGTTCTTTGTAGACGTTATGACCGGCATCCCGTCCATCGTGGCCGGCCTGTTCGCCGCAGCGTTCTTCTTCGCCGTGGTGGGGCCCGGTACCAAAACCGGTGCCGTCGCCGCCGTCGCGCTTTCGGTCCTGATGATTCCTGTAGTGGTGCGTTCCAGCGAGGAAATGCTCAAGATCGTCCCCAACGAACTGCGCGAAGCGGCCTACGCGTTGGGTGTGCGTAAGTGGCGCACCATCCTCAAGGTGGTTATCCCGACGGCGATCTCCGGCATCGCGTCCGGCGTCACCTTGGCGATCGCCCGCGTTATCGGTGAGACTGCGCCCATCCTGGTCACCGCCGGGTTTGCCACCAGCATCAACAACAACGTGTTCGGCGGCTGGATGGCCTCGCTACCTACGTTCATCTACACCCAGATCCTGAACCCCACCTCACCGGCCAACCCGGACCCGTCCTCGCAGCGGGCCTGGGGCGCCGCCCTGGTGCTGATCATCCTGGTAATGGTGCTGAACCTTGGCGCCCGGCTGATCGCCAGGACCTTTGCCCCCAAGACCGGCCGTTGAAAATTTTTTCAGCAGGCCATTCCGGTCCTCGCGGCCAAACCCTAGACTTCAATCCGTACCCCAGCAAGTGAAGGAACACCATGTCTAAGCGCATCGACGTCAAAGACCTGAACGTGTACTACGGCGATTTTCTGGCCGTGGAGGATGTCAGCATCAACATCGAGGCCAAGTCCGTAACGGCCTTCATCGGTCCCTCAGGCTGTGGCAAGTCAACGTTCCTGCGCACCCTGAACCGCATGCACGAGGTTCTGCCCGGCGCCCGCGTCGAAGGCGAAGTCCTGATGGACGGCGACAACCTCTACGGCCCCGGCGTGGACCCCGTGACCGTGCGTTCGCAGATCGGCATGGTCTTCCAGCGGCCCAACCCGTTCCCCACGATGTCCATCCGCGACAACGTGCTGGCCGGCGTGAAGCTGAACAACAAGAAGATCTCCAAGGGCGAGGCCGACGTCCTCGTGGAGAGGTCCCTCCAGAGCGCCAACCTCTGGAACGAGGTCAAGGACCGCCTGGAGAAGCCCGGATCCGGCCTGTCAGGCGGCCAGCAGCAGCGACTCTGCATCGCCCGTGCCATTGCGGTGGAACCGCAGGTGATCCTCATGGACGAGCCGTGCTCGGCGCTGGACCCGATCTCCACCCTGGCCATCGAGGACCTTATCAACGATCTCAAGGACCAGTACACCGTGGTGATCGTGACCCACAACATGCAGCAGGCCGCCCGCGTTTCGGAAAAGACGGCGTTCTTCAACATCGCCGGTACCGGCAAGCCGGGCAAGCTGATCGAATACGGGAACACCCAGACCATCTTCAACAACCCCGCCGTGAAGGCCACCGAGGACTACGTCTCCGGCCGCTTCGGCTAGTCCTCACCGCCGCCCAGCCACAAATACGCATCGATTGCTCCGGCAGCGCCCTTTTGACAGCTCAGAAGGGCGCTTTTGGAGCAGTCGATGCGGCGTTTAAAGCTTGCGCTCAGGCCGCCAGCGGCGACATAGCCAGGGCCAGCACGAACGCCCCGGAGGCGGTTGCCACGGGGGTCAGGACCCACAGCCCCAGAATCCGGATCACCAGCTTCCTGTTTGTCACGGAGAAGTTCTGGTTCTCGCCGGCGCCCAGCACGGCGGACGTCACGGTGTGGGTGGTGGACACAGGCCAGTGCAGTCCGATGGCGCCCACGAACAGGATCAACGCGCTGAAGATCTGGGCCACGGAGCCCCGCAACGGGTCAATCCGGGTGATTTTGTAGCCGATGGTTTGGGAGATCCGCCAGCCGCCAAATAACGTACCGACGGTGATCATCACCGCTGAGAGCAGCGCCACCCACATGGGCATAGTGCCGTCGTCGGAATATCCAGCCGCCAGCAGGGCCAGCAGCAGTACGGCACTGATCCGCTGGCCGTCCTGCAGACCGTGACCGAATGCTACGGCGCCGGCGGCGATGGACTGGCTGCGGCGGAAGCGTTGGTTGATCACGCTGGGCTGGGCGTAGCGCGCCGCCCACGTGACCGGGAGAACCAGCAGGAACGCGCCGCTGTACGCAACCAGCGGCGACAGCAGCAGCGGCAGAACCACCTGGAACAGCAGTGACTGGTCTACCCCGCCAACGCCGGGGCCACCCACGGCCAAGCTGGCCAGGCCGGCGCCGCCCAGCCCCCCCACCAGGGCATGGGTGGAGGACGCCGGGATACCGCGCCACCACAGCAGGACGCCCCAGACACAGGCGCTCGCGAGCCCTGCAACCAGCATGCTAAGGCCGCTGGTGCCCTCTGGAAGGCTGATCCAGGTCTGGCTGATGGTGACCGCCAGGCTGGCGCTGAGCAGGGCGCCCAGGAAGTTGAAGAAGGCCGCAAGCAGCACGGCCACGCTTGGCGTGAGCGCCCGGGTGCGGACCGCCAGGGCAGCGGACGTGGAGGCGTCCCTGAAGCCGTTCAGGAAGGCAAATCCCGCGGCCAGCAGAACTACGGCGCCGAAAATGACTGCGGTCACCTCAGGATTCCTTGACGATGATGCTGCCCACCTGGGTGGCAATGCGCCGCATGTCCTTGGTGACTTCCACCAACTGGTTGGCGATGTCCCGGTTACGGGAATACTGTGCCCACTTCATGTCCCGGATCATGTCAGCCACCCAGACCCGGTGGGTCCGTTCCGCGCGCTTTGCCAGCCGCAGGATCTCGATCCAGTAGTCCTCCAGGTCATCGAGGTTGTTCAGGCGGCGCATGGCGTCCACCGTGAGTTCGGCCTGCCGGCCGATGACATCCACCTGGTCTGCCGCCCGTTTTGGCAACCGCTCCAGCTGGTACAGGGACACAAGTTCGGCGGCACCGTCGAGCTTTTCGAGGGCTTCGTTCAGGTAGCGGGACAGTGCGTACATGTCTTCGCGGGGGAGCGGGTTCACAAAGCTTGTGCGCATGTGGGTGAGCAAGGCAAAGTGCAGCTCGGCGGACTTCGCCTCGTGCTTGTGCATGTCGTCCACCAACTTGGCGTGCTCAGACGCGGGGACGCCCAGGATCTCGGCCATGGTGGCGCTGGCATGCACAATTTGCTGGGCCATCTGGGAAAGCAAGGTCAGCCCTGCGGGCTCCTGGGGAAAAAGGCGCAGCTTCACGTTGGGATACCGGTCTCCGGGGATGTGCAGGGTCGGGGGCCGCCCACTTGTGACTTGACGCAGGCCAGCAGCTGATGTTGATTCTACCGGTCCAGTGCCCGCGGCCTGTAAACAGGCGAAAAAATGGTGCCGAACCGGATACGCCTCTCGGCGGTAGGCCGCTCTAGGCGGCTAATTGTTGAAGCCCGGGGGTTTCGCGGCTCGACACCAGTTTCAGTGTTCTACGTTGCCTGGCCCAAGTCAACATTGACAGATCGGCGCCGGTGGTTCAGTCGAGCTCGCCCAGCCGCCAGGCGTTTGCCGCATGTTCAAGGTCCTCGGCCGTCTTCACGAGCTGGTGCGAGTTGCGCGTGAGCTTGCTCGCGTGGGCCTCGTTGCCGAGCTCGGCACCGTCGGCAATCGTCGCCTGGCCGAGCGCCACCACGCGGCAGAACGCGGCGGAACGCTCCAGCGCGACGTCGAACTCGCCGTCGAACGCTCCGGAGAGAATGGCGTCAGCCATGGCCCGCATTTCCTCGGCCCCAGGTGGTTCAGCGGCGCCGGCCACCACATTGGAAACCTGCGCCGTGTCCTTGCCCGCGCGGAAATAGACCGAGATCCGTTCCGGGTCCTGGACAGTGGCGGCGCGCAGGGCGTACAGCCGCCAGAGGGCGCCGGGCAGCGAACGCGCCGGGCTTTCCGCCCACATCTCCGCGATGGCCTCCAGGCCCTGCTCGTCGGTCAGCTTGACCAGGCGTTCGGTGATGACGGGATCGTCGCTGTCGCGTCCGTGGCGCACCAGTGCCTGGGCGGCGAGGTGGGCGGCCTCGGAGACGCGCGCAGGATCGGGGCCGCCTGCGAACGGCTCAAAGTCGATGGGGGCGAACGGCTTGGGCTTGTGATGCCGGTTGGCTCCGCCGTAGTGACTGGGTCCTGCTTGTTCGCTCATGCCCCCCACGCTACTCCTGTGCCGCGCGGGAAATCGAGTACTGTTTGCAGCCGGGATGGACCTTGCCAGCGCCGGTGACGCTGTGCGGAATTCGGAACATACGACGGCGGCGGACAACCTGCGTGCCAAAGCCGCCCCGTGTGTGGGGTAAAGTATTTTACGTCCAGAAATGGACTGGGCTGATCGGTCGTTTGACCGTCGGCTGGGGCCTTTAGCTCAGTTGGTAGAGCATCGGACTTTTAATCCGTGGGTCGTGGGTTCGATCCCCACAGGGCCCACCCACTCGGAAGACCAGAGACACTTCGTCTCTGGTCTTCTTTCGTGTACACCCAGCACGGGCACGGGCACGGGCACGGGCATTGGCATTGGCGGTGGCCAACGTGGATGACCTGAGGATCTTGCAGGACAACCTCCGACGACGGGCTGACGTGACTGCCGTGCAATCCTCCATCTACGCCGAGGTCTTCAAACGAAGCACGCTGAGGTACCGCGACGGGATTCCGGAGGTGCCCGCGGTAGCCTGAGCCGCGGCAGCCTAATGCTCGAAATGCGTGTCCGGCGCTCCGCCTGGCAGGTTCGCCAGGATGCCCTCAGCCACCTTGCGGAGCTTGATGTTCCGGTGGCTGGATGCCTTGGCGATGATGGCAATTGCGTCGTTGTAGGAGCACCTGTTCTGCGCCATGATGACGCCGCAGGCAATGTCGATGGACGTCCGGCTTTCCAAGGCTGACTGCAGGTCCGACGCCCTGGTGCTGGCCGACTCCAACTCAAGGGCCAGCCTGAGGCCGCGGGACGCGAGGTCAGTGAAACTGCGGGCCTCGGCGATGACGTGCAGCGGGAACGCCTGGGGGCTGGCTGCGAAGAAGGCGAGGGCGGCCTCGGTGCCCTCATCCAGGGAGAGCCGCAGGCCCAGGACGCTGTCGAACCCGGCGTCCTGCAGGTGCCGCCTGTAGCGTCCCCAGCGGAAGTCGGAGGCCACGTGGTTCATGGCCGCGGTCCCTGTGCCGGTGAGGGCTTCGGTCAGGGGGCCTTCGCCGACCTCCTTTTCCAGCCGGGCCAACGTCGCGGTCCGCGTGCCGGTTCCAGCGGTGGCTCTGGAGCGTTTGGCCCGGCTCAGGACCAGGGCGCATTCGATGGGAACGCCGGCGAGCCGGCTCAGCGTGGCCGCTCCTAGGTGGGCCAGGATCTCCAAGGAGTCAGACAGGTCCTTCGAGCCGGTGACCAAATCGGGGATAAGCCCGTCGGCGCCGACCATCCCGATGGTGAACGCCTTCGCTGCCGGTTCCGCGCCAAGACGATCGCCCGGTGCCGGGTTGGGCCTGCGGTCCGGGATTGCCGCCGGCCCCGGATGCGGGGCTGCATGCTGGGTGGTGTGTTGGGCCGGATGAGCGGGCGCTGGCCTCCTGCCCGCCGACGCGTGTGCCTGGGAAGCCTCGGATCGGGAATACTTCACGTCCGCCTCCCGCCGGGACACCAGGAACTGATTGGAAGCGTTGGACGAATGTGAAGCGTGGAGGACAAAGGGCCGGCGACGGCTGGGGGAGAGGCCTTGGTCTCTAAGACCTCCTCGTCGCCGGCCCCGCTTTCTTCCCGGACCCGTTGGAGCGGGAAAGCGCGGCTGCCGAGTCGTGTATTCATCCTTCCCACAACCCCCTAGTGAGACATCCAAACCAGTGCGATTTGCGAGTCTTAACTCATTAGTCGACCGTAGTTCTGGCGTGGTCCCCGGCGACCGCGTAATCGGTACTTGTTTTTCAAATTAGGTAGTACTTGGTTTTTCGGAAGAACTACTCAACTCCGTGCTGATGAGTTCTCCTCCGCCGGCAAGATCACCATCGAGCCGGCGTTCAGCGTCGGACCCGTCCGGCGACGGAGTTTCGGCGCCTTCGTCGAACACCTGGAACTGACAAGCGAACTCGGTGTTTCCACGGTCCCGTACCCGGCGGCAACTTCGTGTCCTGGTCCATGATCCGGTTGGGGCTCGATTCCTAGGCAGGACCCGAGTTTTTTTTGTCCAGGTAATGCGGGTTTTTTTGTCCAGGTAATGCGGGCAAAACGACTGGCGAAGTCCCATTACATGGACAAAAACTCCAGGTCATGACGCAGGCCGCGGGAGGTGGAAGGATGAGGGCCATGGAACTGCATATCACCGGTGACCCGGCCGCCGACCAACTGCTGACCGATGACGCGTTTGCGCTGCTGACAGGCATGCTGCTGGACCAGCAGGTAACCATGGAATCCGCCTTTGCCGGGCCGGAGAAGATCCGGGCCCGGATCGGGTCCATCGCCCCGGCCGCGGTTGCCGCGTACGAACCTCAGGCGTTCGTCGACGTGTTCAAGGAACGGCCCGCGGTGCACCGGTTCCCCGGCTCGATGGCGGGACGTGTCCAGGCGCTCGCCGGGACGGTGCAGCATGACTGGGACGGCGACGCGACGCTGATCTGGACCAAGGGCGACCCGGACGGCCCGGAGGTGCTGCGCCGCCTGCAGGCACTGCCAGGATTCGGGGAGCAGAAGGCAAAGATTTTCCTTGCGCTCCTGGGAAAGCAGCGCGGGCTGAGCGCGACCGGCTGGCGCGAGGCCGCCGGCCACTACGGCCAGGAGGATGCCTTCCTTTCGGTTGCCGACATCGTGAGTCCCGAATCGCTCGCCAAGGTGCGGGCCAGCAAGCAGGCAGCAAAGGCGGCGGCCAAGGCTGCCAAAGGCTGACCGTTCATGGCAGTGACCATGAACGATGTGGCGAGCGTCGCCGGGGTGTCGTTGAAGACCGTGTCGAACGTGCTCAACGACTACGAGTTCATCCGGCCGGCCACCAGGCAACGGGTCCAGGACGCCATTGCCGCACTGGGCTACGAGGCGAACCTGACGGCTCGCAGGCTGCGCTCCGGGAAGACGCACATGCTGGGCCTGGTGCTGTCCGACCTCGCGGCGCCGTACTACGCCGAGCTGGCATCCCGGGTGATGACGGCAGCGGAGTGGCGTGGGTACCGGGTGCTGGTGGAACAGTCCGGCGCCCTGGAAGCCAACGAACTCGGCGCCCTGCAGGGTCCGCTGCGGCAACTGACCGACGGCCTGCTGTTTACGCCACTGGTGATGGGGGCCGACGCCGTCGCCTCCCACCGCGGCACCAAGCCGGTGGTGCTGCTCGGCGAGCACATTCTGGATCCCCGGCTGGATCTGGTCACCATGAGAAACCAGGGCGCCGCCCACGCCCTCACCGCCCACCTGCTGGCGGGAGGTCGCCGTCGTATTGCCGTGCTCGGCGCCCGCCCGGGCGAGTCAGCGGGCTCTGCTGGCCTGCGGCTCAATGGTTACCGGAGCGCATTGGAGGACGCCGGTGTCCCGTTTGACCCGGCCCTGGTGGCACCCGGGGAATGGCGCCGCGACGGGGGAGCAGCCGCCGTTGCCGGCCTCCTGGAGCGCGGCGTTCCGCTCGACGCCGTCTTCGGGCTGAACGACGCCCTCGCCCTGGGCGCCATGCACGAACTGCTCGTCCGCGGCGTGAAGGTGCCCCAGGACGTTGCCGTGGCGGGCTTTGACAACATCGACGAGGCACGGTTCGCCTCGCCGTCGCTCACCACTGTGTCGCCCGGCATGGACGAGATTGCGGAACGGTCCGTCGGGTTGCTGATCGACCGGATTGACGGGCTGGAAGCGATGGCAGATGGCGTTCACGCGGAGGCGGGCTTTGACCTGATAATCCGGGATTCGGCGCCCTGAGGGCTGCCGCCGGACTATCGTTGGCTGCAACAGTCGTGCGCGGGGGCGTGTTGCTCCCGTGCGTCAGCAAGCAATGTAAGTTCGGGCCCATCACACCAGACGAGGCGGACATCCATGAAGGCTCCAGACCAGCAGCACGCTCAAATTTTCGGAACACCGGTTCCACCGGGCAATGGTGATGCCGCCGGTCATGAGCCCGTGGACCGGCACCTGCTCCAACGTTTGGCGGACGCACATGGCGTGGGCACCTCGTTCCACGGCTGGGACGGGCTGCCGCACAGCGTGGCCCCGGAAACCCTGACCAAGGTTCTGGCGGCGCTGGGCGTCCCGGCCCACACGAACCAGCTGGTCGAGGCTGCCCTGGCCGAGGCGGAAGTGGCGCCGTGGCGGCGGATGCTGCCGCCCGCCGTCGTGGTCCAGCAGGGCCAAACCGCACTGGTTCCAGTCCACGTCAAGGACGGCGCCACGGCCCGCCTGAGGGTTGTGCTGGAGGCCGGCGCGGGCGGGCCCGTGGCCGCCGTCCAGCAGGACGTCTGGGTGCCGCCCCAGGAGGTGGATGGTGTGGCCACCGGCCGGGCCACGTTTGCCGTGCCGGAGGGGTTGCCGTTGGGCTGGCACACACTGCAGGCAGAGTCCGACGGCGTCACAGCCGAGGGCGCGCTGGTGGTGGTTCCGGCGCGGCTTACCACCGCCGATTCCTTGGTGGAGCGGCGGGGGTGGGGCCTGGCAACCCAGCTCTATTCCGTGCGGTCCAAGCGGTCCTGGGGGATCGGCGACTTCGCCGACCTCGCGGACCTGGCCACACTCAGCGGCGCCCGTGGCGCGGACTACGTGCTGGTCAACCCGCTGCACGCGGCGGAACCCGTGCCGCCGGTCCAGCCCTCGCCCTACTCGCCGTCCACGCGGCGCTTCTTCAACCCGCTGTACATCCGGGTGGAGGCCATCCCGGAAATCGCCTACCTGAAGCCGCGCAAGCGCGCAACAGTGGAAACGCTGCAGGAGCAGGTCCAGGCCCTGAACAAGGACGGCGAACGGCTGGACCGGAACGCCGTGTACGCCGCCAAGCTCCAGGCCCTGGAACTCCTGTATCACGCCCGGCGCTCGCCGGCGCGGCAGGCGGCGTTCGATGAATTCTGCCGGATCTCCGGCTCCGGGCTGGATGACTTTGCGCTGTGGTCCGCCATCCGGGAAGACCTGGCACCGGACGATCCGCTGTGGGCCGACCCGGACTGCGCGCTGGGATCCCCTGAAGCGGAGTCACTGCGCCGGAAGCTTGCGGACAGGATCGGGTTCCACTGCTGGCTGCAGTGGATCTGTGACGAGCAGCTTGAGAACGCGCAGCAGGCGGCGCGCCGGGCGGGGATGCGGCTGGGCGTGGTGCACGATCTTGCCGTGGGCGTGGACCTTAGCAGCGCCGACGCCTGGACCCTCCGTGAGGTCCTGGCGCCCGGGATCAGTGTGGGGGCGCCGCCGGACATGTACAACCAGCTGGGCCAGGACTGGAACCAGCCGCCGTGGCATCCCGCCCGCCTGGCGGAGGCCGGCTACGCGCCGTTCCGTAACATGCTCTCCACCGTGCTCCGGCACGCCGGCGGCATCCGGGTGGACCACGTGCTGGGCCTGTTCCGCCTCTGGTGGGTGCCGGCCGGCAACTCCCCGCGCGAGGGCGCCTACGTCACGTACGACCACGAAGCACTGATCGGCATCCTGGCACTGGAGGCCCAGCGTGCCGGCGCCGTGGTGATCGGCGAGGACCTGGGAACCTTCGAGCCGTGGGTGCGCGACTACCTCGCTGCCCGCGGCATCCTGGGCACCTCCATCCTCTGGTTCGAGAACGACGGCGATTCACCCCTGCCGCCGGAGCTGTACCGCACGCAGGCCCTCGCCAGCGTCAACACCCACGACCTGCCGCCCACCGCCGGCTACCTGGCGGGCGACCACGTGGCCCTTCGCAGCAGGCTGGGCCTCCTGGAACGCCCCGAGGCGGAAGAGCGGGCGGAACACACGGCCACGCTCGAAAAGATGATGGGTCTGCTGCGGGAACGCGGCCTGCTGCCTGAGGGTGGCGCCTCCTCCGAGGGCGTCCTCGGCAGCACCGGCAGCGAGGAACGCACCATAGTGGCGCTGCACCGGCTGCTGGCCCAGACGCCGTCGGTCCTTCTCGGCGTGGCCCTGGTGGATGCGGTGGGGGAACGGCGCGTGCAGAACCAGCCCGGCACCACCGAGGCGCTGTACCCGAACTGGCAGGTCCCGCTTGGCGGTCCGGACGGCACACCGGTGTTCATCGATGACCTTCCCGGCAACCCGCGGTTCAACGCTTTGTTGGGTGCGGTCTCGGAGGCGTTGGGGGAACCCCAATGACCGACCGGCCCGTACTCGTGGTGGGAGGCACCGGCATGCTGGGCAGCCAGGTTGCCACGAGGCTGCTCAAGCGCGGCAAGCAGGTGCGGGCGCTGGTGAGGCCCGGCTCGGATGCCTCCGCGCTCGAGGCTGCCGGGGTGGAGATCGCGCGAGGCGACATGATGGATCCCTGGTCGTTGCTGCGGGCCATGGAGGGCGTCGACACCGTCATCACCTCGGCTGCGGGCTATACCAGGCACCGCAAGGGCGACACCCCCAAAACCGACACGGTGGGCAACACCAACCTCGTGGAGGCAGCCAGCCGCTCGGGCGTCCGGCGGTTTGTCCTTAGGACACGCGTCAAAATAACCTAGGTTTTCATTGTTGGGGCGGGTAAGTTCGTGGTATGGCCGATAGTGTGCAGATTGCGGAGTCCGTAGCG